>VAZM01000356.1:521-12477 GCA_005883135.1 Alphaproteobacteria bacterium | reverse complement strand
CGACAATCCATCGTCCGACTAGTGTGCAGGCCGGACGGATCACGAACTCGGCAGAGAAAGTAGAAGCGGCGACCCTTTGCGAGTCAACGGCCGCGGCCGCATGGCCGCCGCACAAAGGCGCTGGACCAACCTACGCCACGGCCACCGATCTGCGTGAAGGGCCGTTGTTGCCAACGGCCCTCGCCGATTTGGATATCTTAGATCATTTCCGGGTCAGCGCCGCGTGACAACGACTTCGAGATATTGGCTGGGCACGACCATGGTCGCGTCGCCGGAGCGATTGAACCGCTTGATCAGCGCGAACAGATCCTCGGTCAGCGCCATTTGCGCCTTGGGATCGAGCGCACCGAACGTCTTCAACAGCGGGCCGTAATAGGTCTTGAAGACGTCGAGCCAGTGCTGCGCCGAGCGGTAGCGAAACACGAACTCGCGTTCCTCGAGCTGGATCGAGGCGGCGTGCGATCCAAACAACTCGGTGATGCGCGCGCCCGTGCCCCAGAGCGCCGGCGACTTGACGCCGGCAGGCGGCGGCATGTGCTTGCCGATGGTCTTAAACACCTGGCCGATGAAGCCGTCCGGCGTCCAGTTGGCGAGCCCGATCTTGCCGCCGCGCTTGCACACGCGCACGAGCTCGGCGCCGGCCTTGTCCTGGTCCGCCGTGAACATGACGCCGAAGGTGGACACCACCGCATCGAAGCTCGCGTCGGCGAAGGGCAGCGCCTCCGCATCCGCCTCGCGAAATTCGATCGCGAGCCCCTCGGCGTTCGCGCGGGCGCGGCCGCGATCGAGCAGCGCAGGCACGTAGTCGGTCGAGACGACCTCGCACCAACGGTGCGCCGCCGCCAAGGTGGCGTTACCGTTGCCGGCGGCGACGTCGAGCACCTTTTGTCCGGCGCGCAGATCGAGTGCCTCGCAGAGCGTCTCGCCGACGATCTGCAGCGTCGTGCCGACGACGGCATAATCGCCGGAGGACCAAGCGCCTTGTTGGCGGGTCTTTACGGCGCCAAGGTCGGGTTGGGTGGACGCAGGCATTGCTCGCGCGGCAGCGGTTGTGGCGTTCATCTCTGGCTCCTTTGGAAAATTCGCGACTGAGCGCAAACAATATCTGTCACTGCTGCGGACAAGCATGTATAGTTTCGAAGACAATCCATAGAACTGTACTGGCCGCGTCAGCAGGCCAGTCCGCCCCGATCCGAGGCGCCGATGATTTCCATCACGATCGATGCCACCGCCGCGTATCCGCTGGTCGATCAGATCGTCGCCGGCATCCGCCGACAGATCGACGAGCGCTGCCTGCGCCCCGGGACCAAGCTTCCCTCGATCCGCAAATTCGCCGCCGCTTATGACGTGAGCCGGTTCACGGTCGTGGAGGCTTACGACCGGCTGGTCGCGCTCGGATATTTGGAGGCGCGGCGCGGGGCGGGGTTTTTCACCGCATCGCTGCGCGATGCGCCGGCTCGGCCGGCGACTGACGACGGCGGCAAGCGCAATGAGGAGCTGGTCTGGCTGCTTCGCCGAACGCTCGACGCGCGCGAAGATACCGTGCTCGCCGGCGGGCCCTGGCTGCCCAATGCCTGGATGGACGAGATGGGCATCCGTCAGAGCCTGAGCGCGCTCGCGCGCAAGAACGGAACGCATCTTTTGGAGTACGGCGATCCGTTCGGCTATCTGCCGCTGCGCGAGCATCTCGCGCTGACGCTGTCGGAGCTCGGGATTGCCGCGAGCGCGACGCAACTCGTCTTGACCCAAGGCACCAGCCAAGCGCTCGACCTCATCATGCGCCATTTCGTCAAGCCCGACGACGCCGTGCTCGTCGACGATCCCGGCTACTACAATTTATTCGGGAATCTGCGGCTGCACGGGGCGCGACTCATAGGCGTTGAGCGCAACGCCAACGGCCCCGATGTCGCCGCACTCGAGGAGCTCGCCAAGGAACACCGGCCGCGCATCTACTTCACGCAATCGGCGATGCAGAACCCGACCGGCACCGACATGAGCCCGCACGTCGCGTTCAGGGTCCTGCAGCTCGCCGAAAAATTCGATTTCATGGTGGTCGAGGACGACATCTTTTGCGACCTGCAGATCCGCAAGACGCCGCGCCTCGCGGCGCTCGACCAGCTCAACCGTGTCATCTACGCGCGCAGCTTCTCGAAAACATTATCGGGCAGTCTGCGCGTCGGCTTTCTGGCGGCGCGCCAGCCGATCGCGAATGATCTTGCCGACGTCAAGATGCTGACCAGCATCACCAGCTCGCAATTCATCGAACGGCTCCTCTATATGATGCTGGTCGACGGCCATTACCGCAAATTCCTCTCGCGGCTGCACAAGAGCCTGGAGGAGGCGCGCCTCAACGTGGCGCATGCGTTCGAGCGGATCGGGATGCAGCTGTTCGTCGAGCCCGAGGCCGGCATGTTCCTGTGGGCGCGGTTTCCCAACGTCGAAGACGCGCTGACGCTGACGGACAGCGCCGGTAAGAACGGCATCATGCTGGCGCCGGGTGTGGTGTTTCGCCCGCACCTGCAGCCCTCGCCGTGGATGCGCTTCAATGTGACGACCTGCGACAGCCCGCGGGTGCTGCGCTGGCTGGAGCAGGCTGTCGCGCAAGGCGGCAAAGCCGAGCGACCGGAGGCGGCAGAATAACCGCCGCCTTCGCCGAGCGTTGGCTGTTCGCGATCGCTCGCCGTCAATCAGACCCAATGAGTTCGCGGCGACTCATTCAATCACTTCGTTGGCCCGGGCGATGAACGCATCCGGCAAGGAAACGCCGAGCGCTGCCGCCGTCTTGAGATTGGCCCCCATGTAAAAGCGCGGCGATTGCTCGATCGGCATGTCGGACGGCTTTGCGCCCCGTGCAATCTGATGGACATAGTTCGCGATATCGTAGAACAGGCCCATGAGGTCGATGCCGTAGCTGATCAGCGCACCCGCTTCCATGTTCTCGCGGAATGCCGCGATCGATGGGATGCCGCGCTCGAGCAGGGCTTTGGCGATGGCCGCGCGGTCGCGCAGAAAGATCGGGCCGGCCGGCAAGACGATCGGCTCGCCGCGAGCATCCGCCATCGCGCCGAATGCGCCGGCGTAGTCCCGCTCGCCGCCGAGCGCGATCATGCGCGGCTCCAGGCCGAGGTTGCGCGCCGCCTCCGCCGTCGCATCGCGTTGCTCGCGCGACGTCGCATCGAAAGCTACTCCGACGACGCTTGAGCGCGGAAACGCCTCGCGCGCGATCTCGACCCGCTTGGCCGCAAGCTCGAGCTGGCGCACGAAGATCCCGGTCACGTTCCTCCCGGGGCGCGAGAGACTAGTTATGTAACCCTTGGCAAGCGGGTCGAAATCGACGGCCAAAAACGCGATCGGCCTGCCTTGCGCAACCGCGAGGGCAGCCTGCAGCGCGTGCTCGTTGCCGACCGCCAGAAACACGTCGACCTGGCGCGTTGCGAGCTCGCGATAGTTTGTTTCGTAGCCCTCGACACTCGGGGTCTGGACGTAGTCGAAGGTAAAGTTCCGGCCTTCTTGATAGCCGAGCTCGGCCATGCGCCTGAGAAAGTTTCCATAGAGCGGCGACTCCCGCGGCTGCATGCCGACAAAGCCGACGCGCAGTTGGTGCGGCTGCTGGGCGGATGCCGCGCGCGGCAAAACGGCGGCGGCAGCGGCGGCGCCGAGGAGCGCGATGAATCGACGGCGCCTCACTCGATGACCTCGTCCGCGCGCGCAAGGAGATCGGGCGGTACAGTCAACCCGAGCGCCTTGGCCGTGCGCATGTTGATGACCAACTCGAAATGGGTTGGCTGCTCCACCGGGAGATCGGCCGGCTGCGCGCCTTTGAGGATTTTGTCGACGTAGGCGGCGGCCCTGTGAAAAAGCTCCGCGTATTTTGGGCAGTAGGACATCAGCCCGCCTTCTTCGGCGAACCACCGCGGCACCGAGACCGCCGGCACGCGCTGCTCGAGCGCAAGCTCGGCGGCGCGCTTGCTCGGCAGGCTCGGTTGCACGATGACGGCGTCGGGGCGGTCCTTCTCCATGCCGGCGAAAGCGGTCTCCATTTCCTCATTGCTGCTGATTCTGACAGCGTTGATCGTCGTTCCGGTTGCTGCACCGCCGAGCTGGACCTGCTCGAGGAAGGGTTTGACAAAGGGATCGGTCGCATTGGCGAGAACGGTGACGCGGCGCGCCGACGGCAGCATGTCGCGGATGAGTTGGACGCTTTTGCCGGCCAGTTCCGCGGTGACGCTCGCAATTCCGGTGACGTTGCCGCCCGGCCGAGGAAGGCTGGCGACGAGCCCGATGCCGATTGGATCTCCCGTGTCCGCCATGACGATGGGGATTTCGTGCGTGGCTTGCTTTGCCGCCTGAGCGGTGGGGGTGAACCAGGTGACGATGACGTCGACCTTGAGACGGACCAACTCGGCGGCCAATTCGGAGAGCCGCTCGAGCTGTCCGTGCGCCGATCGAAATTCGTAGCGAATGTTTTGTCCTTCGATATACCCGAGATCGCGCATGCCCTGCCTAAACTCGCGCCAAAACTGTCCCGGGTCGGTATTGCCGATGACCAAGGCACCCACGACAGCAACCTTCGGCGCCTGCTGGGCGGACCCGGCGCGCGGCCAGAGCGAGAAAGGCGTGGCCGCGGCGGTAACGACCAGCATGAATTCACGGCGCTTCATCGATACCTCGCAGCACGCGGCACAGCGCAGCCGACGCCAGCTCGCGCGCACGGCATGCGGCAGGGCCAGCGTAGCGCCGCGCGCACGGCAGGTCTTTGGGAGCCGACCTGAATTGTTCTGAATCGTTTGCTAGGGTGAATGCGGGCCCGCTCGGAGGGGGAAACAGCATGCGCACGAAGATCGAGGCGACTTGGATCGTGGGCCATACGCGAGGCCAGCACACGCTCCTGCGCGATGCAGAGCTCGTCTTCGAGGGCAACAGGATCGTTCACGTCGGCAAGGGATTCGAGGGCCGCGTCGATCGGGTCATCGACGCCTGGGGAAAGCTGGTCGCGCCGGGTTTCATCGACACCCACGTGCATTCCGGCCACCGCGCATCGCATCGGCTGATCACCGACACCGGCCGGCCCATGTATTACGGGCAGCCGTTTCTCGAGATTTCCGTTCCGAAGGAAGGCAAGGTCGTCAAGGGCGATCCGCGTTATCTCAAACACGGCGATGCGGGATCGGCGGCAGCGTTCGAGCTCAACGCTGCTTTCACCGTGGCCGAGCTCATTCGCAACGGCGTGACGACCTTCATCGAATACGGCAGCCAGCTCAGCGTGCAGGACGCGCTGCTCGCCGAGGTCGTGCGCCTCGGCAGTCGCGCTTATCTCGCGCCGGGCTATGACTGCGGCCGGTGGGTGGCGGACGAGAGCGGCAGGCTCAAGCGCGTGCGCAACGACGCGCTCGGCCGCGAGGGCCTGAAAACCGCGCTGGCATGGATCGAAAAGAACGACGGCGCGGCCGACGGCCGGGTGCGCGGCATTCTGGTGCCGCGCGAAGTCGAGACCTCGAGCCGAGAGCTGCTGCAAGACACCGTGCGGGCGGCCGATGAGCTCAAGATGCCGATGGCGACGCATGCCGCCTACAGCGTCATCGAGTTCTACGAGGTGGTCAAAGAGCACATGAAGACGCCGATCGAGCTATTGGACGAGCTCGGCATGCTGCGGCCCACCCTCAACATCGGCCACGGCAACTTCATCTCCGACAACCCGAACCTGAACTATTCGGTGCACCGCGATCTCGAGCTGATGGGCCGCGCCGGAGCCAGCGTGTCGCACTGCCCGATCAACATCGTGCGGCGGGCGCGCACGCTCGACCATTGGCAGCACTACCGCGACGCCGGCGTCAATCTGTGCCTGGGCTCGGACACCTATCCGCGCGACATGATCATGAACATGCGCACCGCCTCCTACCTCGGCAAAGTGATGGGGCACACCTATTTCGCCGCGACGTCCGCGGACGTGTTCCACGCCGCCACGCTCGGCGGCGCGATCTCGGTCGGCCGCGACGATCTCGGCCGCCTCGAAGCGGGCGCGTGCGCCGACATCATCGTCGTCGACCTATCCGGGCGAAATACGCTGCGCTACGGCCCGGTGCGCGATCCCGTGAAGAGCATCGTCGAATGCGGCGTGGGCGACGACGTCGACACCGTCATCGTCGACGGAAAGGTGGTGATGGAAGGGGGCGTGATTCCCGGCGTCGATTTCGCCAAGCTGCGCGCACAAGCGCAGACCGCGGCCGAGCAGATCTGGGACACGCTCGCCGACTGGGATCCGCTCGGCCGCAACCACGAGCAGGCCTGCCCCTGGTCTTATCCGATCGCCGAGTAGCGCGCGCCGCGCAAGCGCCCGTGCATCGACGTCGTGCGATTGACAAGGCGCGGCGGGGGCGCAAACGTCGCGCGGAAAAGGGAGCCGCCATGGCACTCAGCGAAAAGGCTCGGGCCAAGTTGACGGCGGTGTCCACCGCCACGCTCACGACCGTCCTGTTCAAGCACGGCTTGCGCAACACCTTCATCCACGGCATCCATCGGCTCAATCCCGGCGGACCGCGCATGGTCGGTCCGGCGTATACGCTGCGCTACATTCCGGCGCGCGAAGACCTCGATCATCTCGGCGTGTTCGAGGACCGCAGCCACCCGCAGCGCAAGGGCGTCGAAGAATGCCCGCCCGGCCATGTGTTCGTGATCGACAGCCGCCGCAACGCGTCGGCCGCCTCCGCCGGGGGGATACTGGTGACGCGACTGTGGCAGCGCGGCGTAGCCGGCATCGTCACCGACGGCGGCTTGCGCGACTCCCCCGACATCGCCCGGCTGCCGTTTCCCGCTTATCACGCCGCGCCGGCGGCGCCGACCAATCTCATCAAGCATCACGCGGTCGACCTCGATGTTCCGATCGCATGCGGCGAAGTCCCGGTGTACCCGGGCGATGTCTTGGTCGGTGATGACGAGGGCGTTGCGGTGATCCCGCGGCACATCGCCGAAGAGGTGGCGGATGAGGCTTGCGAGCAGACGGTGTTCGAGGATTTCGTGCAGGAGAAGGTGGCGCAGGGCCGCTCGATCTTCGGCATCTATCCTCCGGGAGCGGAAGCGCGCGAGGAATTCAAGCGCTGGCGCGCAGCCACCGGCCGCTGAGGATGCCTTGCGGCAATCTGCCATGGCCGAGCCGACTGGACCGCGATTGCGGCGCGGCTCATCAATTGGGGCCGCCACATCACCCGTGACCGATTTGGACTAGTGTGGCGGTTCAGAAGTCCGCATCATTCTTGCAGCGAGTCCGAAATGCGGACTTCTGAACCAAAGCCACACTAGATCAATAAGTTGCTAGTGTCCTTCGATCCCGAAGTTCGCAAACGAGGCTGCAGCACAATGATGCGAACTTCGGAATCGGGACACTAGACGGATATCAGCGCAATGGCAAAGAACTTGCTTGTTGCAGTTAGACAACGAAAGGAGAATGCGATGAAGCATGTTCCAGGACTGCTATTGTCGCTGGGGATCGCGTGGGCGCCGGGGGTACTGCAAGCGCAGGATGCATGGCCCGCGCGACCCATCACCTTCGTCGTGCCGTACGGAGCGGGCGGCTATACCGACTTGGTTGGCCGATTGACCGCGCGCTACGTCGAGAAGGCGTTGGGCAAGCCGGTGATCGTGGATAACCGCGCCGGCGCCGGCGGCTTCGTGGGGACGCAGGCGGTCGTGAACTCGGCGGCCGACGGCTATACGTTCTGCGTCTGCAGCATCGGCGCGATCTCGATCGCGCCGTTCGATCCGAACCAGAAGGTGAGCTACGATCCGTTGCGGGATCTCGCGCCCGTCGGCGTCGTCAGCTCGATCGCGCAGGTGGTCATCGTCAAGGAGGCCCTGCCGGTAAAAACGCTGGCGGAGCTCGTGTCCTATGCCAAGGCCAATCCCGGCAAGCTCAACTACGGCTCCAGCGGCGCCGGCGGGCTGACCCACTACTCGGTCGAGCTGTTCCAGGCGCGCAGCGGCATCAAGGTCGTGCACATCCCGTTCAAGAGCGGTGGGCCTTCGACCGCCGCGGTGGTCTCCGGCGAGGTCGATTTCGCTTTCGCCAACATGACCGAGGGTCTGCCGCAGGTGAAAGGCGGAACGGTCCGCGGCCTGGCCGTGACTTCGCTCAAACGCAGCCCCTACTTACCGGATCTGCCGACCGTCAATGAGGCCCTGCTCCCCGATTTTGTCGTCGAGACGTGGAACGGCATCATGGCCCCATCGAAGACGCCGGAACCGATCATCCGCAAGGTGTCGGAGATCCTGATCAAAATGGCCGACGATCCGGAGGTGAAGGAAATCATGGGCCGGGCTGGCGCCGATACGGTCAAGACCACGCCGGAGGAGTACCGTGCGCAGATCATTCGGGAAATCGCGCAGTGGAAACCATTCATCCAGGAGATCGCGGAGAAGAAATAGCCGCTGCTCCGATTGGCGTACGATGGCCCGCGTTGCGCACTGGGCTGCGTAGCGTGATTGCCGAGCGCTGGAATTGACCTATGATGAACCGACGGAACCGCACGGGAGTGCCGCTATGGTGACCCATTCCACCCAGATTCGACCTGCGTGCAAGACGCGAGCGTGGCTCGTTCCAGTCATCGCTGCCGTACTTGCGCTCGGCGCGACGCAGCGCGCCGGCGCGCAGAGCGACGCGCATGCGCTGATGGAGGGCCGCGGCCGGGACGTGAGCTTTCCGGTGGCATGCGGCGCCGACATTCAACCTCGATTCGACGCGGCGCTCGCCGCCCTGCACTCGTTCTGGTACGGCCAGGCGGTGAAGGAATTCACGGCGATCACCGAGGCCAAACCGGATTGCGCCATGGCCTATTGGGGCATCGCCATGAGCGTTTGGAATCAGATTTGGGCGCCGCCGACGCCCGCCAACTTGAAGAGAGGAAGCGATGCCATCGCGCGGGCCCTGGCACTGGGCGGCAAGACGCCGCGCGAGCAAGCATATCTCGATGCGCTCGCGGCGTTCTACACCGATTACGACAGGCTCGATCATCGCACGCGCGCCACGGCCTATATGCGCAAAATGGAGGAGCTTGCGCAGCGCCACGGCGACGACGTCGAGGCGCGGATCTTCTACGCCTTGTCGCTGCTTGCCACTGCCGACGGCCTCGACAAGACCTACAAGAATCAGCTCAAGGCCGGCGCGATCCTGGAGCAGGTGTTCGCCGAGAAGCCGCAGCACCCCGGCCCCAGCCATTACATCATCCACGCGTACGACTATCCCGCGCTGGTCGACCGCGCGCTCGCCGCGGCGCAGAATTACGCGATCTGCGTGACGGTCGTGCCGCACGCGATCCACATGCCGTCGCATACCTACGTGCTGCTCGGCCGCTGGAAGGATGTGATCACGGCCAACGACGCGGCGGAAACGGCGGAAGCCGATCGTGGCACGCCGGAGGATCGCATCCACGCGCTCGATTACCTGGTCTATGCCCATCTGCAGCAGGCGCAAGACGAGAAAGCGAAGGACGTGCTCGATCTCGCGCTGAAGATCGAGAACGATCTCATCGCGCGCAAGCACGACTCCGGCCTGCGCTCGCGTCCATTCGGCGTTGCGGCCATGGAAGCGCGGTGGGCGCTCGAACGTCTCGACTGGGCAACGGCGGCAAACCTGCCGCTGCGGCCGAGCCGCTACCCTTACGCCGAATCGGTGCCGCATTTCGCCCGCGCCGTCGGGCTTGCGCGCAGCGGCCGACCGGACGAGGCACGCCCCGATCTCGAGCGGCTGGCGGCGCTGCAGAAGACGCTTGCCGACGCCAAGAACCTGTATTGGGCGCGGCAAGTCGCCATCCAGCTCAAGGTCGCGAGCGCCTGGGTCGACCGCGCACGCGGCCGCGACGCCGAGGCGGTGACACAGATGCAGGAGGCGGCCACCGCGGAAGAGACGTCGGAAACCCACGACACGCTGAGCCCCGGCCCGATCGGCATGACCGCGCATGAGGCGCTTGGCCTCTTGCTGTTGGAGCTGGGACGGCCGGCCGAGGCGTTCGATGCGTTCGAGGCGTCGCTGCGGAGCGGGAAAAACCGGCTGCGCAGCTATGCCGGGGCGGCGGCTGCGGCAGCCGCCGCCGGCAACGCAACGGCGGCGCGCAGCTATTACGGCGGCACGCGGCCCGAACTCAAGCAAGCAAAGGCCTACCTGCAACAAGCGGCCAAATAAGCACCGCGGCGGCAGCAGCACAGACGTGGATGGCGCGCGTTGTCCGACGCGTACGCCCGGCCATGCCGCGGTATGCGCTTCGCTAGGAGCGGAGCCCGGTCTACGACGCCACCGACAGCGCGAGCACCGGACAGGGCGCATGACGGACCACCCGTTCGGTCGTGCTGCCGCGCAGCGCATCGAGAACGCCGTGATGTCCCGCCGTCGGCATGGCGATGATGTCGGCCTCGAATTCCATGGCCGCCTCCACGATCGCATCCACGACATGACCGGAGCGAAGCATGACCGGCGGCAGGGGCGCGCTTGCAGAGAAAGTTTTCACCCGCGGCGCCTTCTCGCCGACGTGGATGAGATCGACTCCGATGTGATGGCCGGTCAAAGCCCGGCCGAAGCGCCGAACGATTTCGACCGTAAGGTCCGCCGGCGGCGAGAAATCGACCGGAACCAAGGCGCGCCGCAGCTTCACGTCGCCGCTGACCTGATCGACGAAGCCGCGGGATCCCGGGGTGATGAACAGCGTCGGGATCGCCGAGCGGCGGAATACGGCCTCCGCCACCGAGCCCTGCAGCCAGTGCGCGACGCCGTCGCGCCCATGGGTCGCCAGCACGACCAGATCGCTTTCATGATCGTTGAGAAAATCGACGATCGCTCGTGTCGGCTCCTGCAACTTCAGACGAATGTTGTCGACTTCGATGCCGAGCTTGCTGGCGACAACCCAGGGCGGATCGTCCTCGGCGGAGAGTCCCCATTGGGCGAGCAGCCGCAGCGCGTGCGGGAACGCCAATGCTTCGGCGGCGTCATATTGTGACACGTGAAGAAGATGTAGCCTGCACCTGGCCGCCAAGGCGATGCGCAAGGCATGCGCGAAGGCCGCCGCGCTCAAATCGGAAAAATCGGTCGGATGCACGATGGAGCGGATCGAATGCATTGCAATTGCTCATACTAGGACCCGGCATCACAAACAATCCTGCGTTGCTCCCGCTGCGCCGCCTTGCGTTCGCTTCAAGTACAGGGGAGAACTGCCACATGGGCAACGATGACGAGCCGGGCTTCATCCGGAAATCTCTCGTGTTCGTGCGACGACGAGCGGCTGCCGCACGGCACACAGCGCTGTTCGCGACGCTGCTCGCGGCGTCTGCCGCCGCGACGCTGGCGCAGGCCACCCACGCCGCCTCCTTCCCCGTCGGCATGCGACAGCTCGAATACGTCGATCCGCACGAGGGCGGCCGGCATCTGGCGCTGACGGTGTTCTACCCCGCGATCGGCAGCCCGGCCGCCGCTCGCTTCGTCATGCCGTTCTTCGCCAATCTCGATCTTTACAAGGATGCCGAGCCGGCGTTCGACGGCGTCAAGCGTCCGCTCGTCATGTTCTCCCACGGACGCGGCAGCAACGGCCTCTACTACGCCTGGTTCGGCGAGTTTCTCGCGTCGCGCGGCTACATCGTGGCCGCGCTCAATCATTACCGCGCCAACACCTACGACGCGACGATTGCGTATCTCGCAAACAAGCTCTGGCAGCGTCCGCGCGACATCGCCCTCACCATCAACTTTCTTCTCGACGACCCGTTCTGGGGCAAGTTGATCGACGCAGGCCGCATCGGCGTGGCCGGCCATTCGCAGGGCGGCTTCACCGCGCTGTGGGTCGGCGGCGCAAGCGTCGAGCCCGATAAGTACCTCGCCTTCCAACGCGGCTGGCGCAGCAATCCGATGGTGCCGGAACATCTGCGCAACGAGCTGCCGCTCGATGCAACGCCGGCACTCGACGTGCATGACAAGCGGGTGAAG
>VAZM01000356.1:0-494 GCA_005883135.1 Alphaproteobacteria bacterium | reverse complement strand
GCCTTCGGCATGGACGCAGCCGGACTGCGGCAGCTCACGGTTCCGGCCTACATCACGGTCGGCGCCGCCGACACCCAGGCGCCGCCCAAGGACAACGCCGAGTTCGCCGCGCAGCACATCGCGCACGCCGAGCTTGAGGTGATTCCCGGCCGAGTCGATCACGATATTTTCGTCAACGAGTGCAACGAAGAGGGGAAAAACGAATTTCCCCAGGCCTGCATCGACGCCCCGGGCGTCGATCGCCACGGCATTCACGCGCGGATCGCCGAGGCGGCGGTGAAGTTCTTCGATAAAGCCCTAAACGTGCCGCGGGGCAAGTGATCGCGTTGCGGGTTAGTCGTGCCGGTGCTGCGGGTTGAGCAAAGCGAACACGCGTCGCCACCATCTTCAGCAACTCCGGCAGCGGCATGGACGCGGAAGCCAATGGCGATCGGTAGTCACGCCTTGGATTTGGCGGACAGCCGCTCACCGAGGCGGCGCACGTCGATGACCAT
>VAZM01000355.1:2296-12238 GCA_005883135.1 Alphaproteobacteria bacterium | reverse complement strand
GCCACCGGCTCACGATCGACGGGCGCGGCGTGTATTCGGGATTTTCCCTTGCCTGCGCCTTGCCGCCGCGCACGCTGATGATCGACCTGCAGCCAAGCGCCGTCGGCTACCAAGCACGCCTGCTTTATGCCGCCTGCAAGACGATGCCCAACGTGGTCGAGCGTCGAGATTTTCGATGAAAATGGCCGGCTGAGTGCGGTCGGGTGTCGACTAGAACGATCGACGCCAGCCGCCATTGGTGCCGCCCCAGGCAAAGAAGTTCAGCGGGTTATAGAAGTCCCTCTGCCGCTCGTGCCGCGGGGCCTTTCGCGCCGTTTTCTTTGCCTTCTTCGCCGGAGCCGCGTTCTCGGTAGCCTCGGGCGTCGCGACGGCGACGTTGGCTGAGTCCTGCGCTTCCGATGCGACCGGCGGCGTGGCCTCGGCGCGGGCGGTCTCGGCGTGGGCGGTCTCGGCGCGGGCAGTCTCGGCGCGGGCAGTCTCGGCGGACTTGGGCATTACTGCCATCGGCGGTGCGACGCGCGGCGGCTCTGAGCGGGCGCCGTCGGCGGACTGCGGGGCCGCGGCCGTGACGGTCATCGGCGGTGGCGGCTCCGAGCGCGACGGCGCGGTAGCCTTCGGTGCTGCGGTCACGCTCATCGCCGGTGCAACGCGCGGCGGCTCTGAGCGAGGTGCCGTGGCCATCAAGGTGGCCGATGCTGGCGGCCGCGAGGTGACGCGCGACGGCACGTCCGAACGGGCCGGTGTTACGTACGATGTAGCGGGCTGCACAATGGTTGCGACAGAGGGCTCGTAAGGAGCGACCGGCTGGCTTTTCACTGCGGGCTCGACCACCCAGTGGAAGCCCACCGCACAGACGGCGTAAACCGCCACGCATCCTCCGATCACTGCTACCACGGAGGAGCTTCGCGACCGTGACCTGCCCAAACGCAACTTAGACCCCCGCATGCGCCACCCATCTCTACATTCCTTAGTCGCAGCCGGCCGCAAATTGGTTCAATCCCGTCCTATTGCACCGCATTCCCCTGTAATTTGGGGGATAGGGACTAATGTGGATGCAGGAGGAGGGCGCACAGACCTGGATTGTGGCCCGGGTCGGGTAGCTTCGTACCGGCCTCGCAACCAGCTCCTGCTTATCCATTCCGGAAATTGAACGGAGGGGTTTCTCAGCTCCAGTCCCCTCCCCCTCGGGGCCACTGGTCACCCTGCGAACAGTCGCGCGACCAGCCGCCGCGCCAGCACCCCGGCCACGCGGCGCCGGTAATGGCCGGGGGTAAACGTCGTCTTCATCGACATGATTTGGTCCCGCACGAGCGCGTCGAGGCCGTCAAACACACGGCCCTCCAGCGGTCCGCCGCACAGCTCCGCCGTGCCCTTGAGCAGCACCGGCCGCGGATTGGTGCCGGTGAAAGCGACGCGCAGATCCGCCAGGACGTCGCCTTGCCGGCGCAGCGCCACCGCCACCCCCGTCACCGGGTATTCGATCGAGCGGCGAATGCGGACCTTGTCGTAGGCCGAGCGCAGGCCGGCCGTGTTGCCCGCCCGCACCGCTGTGACGAATTCCCCCGGCCGCAACGAGAGATAATATTTGCCATCGCCGTCGCTCTCGGTGATCGGCCGATCCTGCCGCGCGTAACCGATGTAGAGGTTCTCGAGCGCGATGGTGCGCTTCCCCGCGGGGCCGGCAAGATCGACCTCGGCGTTGAGCGTGAGCAAGGCGGGCGCTAGATCGCCGCTGAAGGTCGCGAAGCACACGCCGCGGCTTTTCGGCGCGACATGACAGACTTCGCCCGTCGTCTTGAGACAATGGTGGTTGGCGGCGCGCCACCACTCACTCTGATTATAGAACAGACACCGCGTGTCGAGACAAAGGTTCCCGCCGACCGTGCCCATGTTGCGGTGGGTCGGTCCGGCGATGAAGCCGGCGGCCTGCGCCACCACCGGATAGTGCCGCATCACCTCCTCATGCGCGGCAACCTCGGCGAGCTTGACGGCGGCGCCGATCTCGAGCGAGCGCGCATCGGCCCTGATCGCGCGCAGCTCCGCTACGTCGTTGACATCGATGAGCACCGGCGGGGCGAGGATGCCGCGCCGGATATTGACAACAAGGTCGGTGCCGCCGCCGAGGAGGCGGCTGTCGGGATGGCGCGCGCGGACACCGATCATCTCCTCGAGCGTCGTTGCCCGGACCAGCGCAAACTCCGGCAGCGCATCCATTACCGCGGGTCCGCGTTGTTTGCTTTACCCGCGCTTCCATTGCCGGCGCGCCGCCGCTTTTCCAGCGCGGCGAACACGCGGTCGGGGGTGACCGGCAGCGTGTTGAACCGTAGCCCGATCGCGTCGGCGATGGCATTGGTCAACGCCGGTAGGAACGCCGCGAGCGAGCCCTCGCCAGCCTCCTTGGCGCCGAACGGCCCGTGCGGATCGTTGCTCTCGATGATGCCGACCTCGATCGGCGGCGAATCCTCGATCGTCGGTACGCGGTAATCGAGCATGTTGCCGGTGACGAGCAGGCCCTCGTGGTAGGCGGTTTCCTCGCTCATCGCCTGGCCCATGCCCATCCACACCGAGCCCTGCACCTGGCCCTCGACGGTGAGGCGGTTGAGCGCCTTGCCGCAGTCGTGCGCGACCCACACCTTGTCGACGTTCACCACACCCGTGTCCTCGTCGACGCTGACCTCCACCACTTGCGCGGAGTAGCTGTAGCCCATGGTCCCGCCGATGGCGGCGCCGCGATACTTCTTGCCGCCGTGCGATTGCGGGATGGTCGAATAATTGCCGGTGACCGTGATGGTGCCGCTGTCCTTGAGCGCCTCCGTCACCACCTCGTTGAAAGTGAGCCCCTTGTCCTGCGCGCCGGCGCGGTAAAGCTCGCCCAGGCACTCGATCTCCTCCGGGTTGGCCTCGAGCTTGCGCGCGGCCGCGGCAACCAGCACCCGCTTGAGATTCTGCGCCGCGTCGATGGCGGCATTGCCGACCATGAACGTCACGCGCGAGGAATAGGAGCCGTTGTCCTTCGGCACCACCTCGCTATCGCCGGTGACGATGCGTATGCGCGAGAGGGGAAGCCCGAGCACCTCGCCGACCGTCTGTACCAGGATGGTCGAGGATCCTTGCCCGATGTCGGCGGCGCCCGAGAGCACGACGATCGAGCCGTCGAAATCGAGCTTGATCTTGACGGTGGCGTGCGGCTCGCCGGTCCAGTTCACGGGCTTCGAGGCGCCGCTAATGTAATGCGAGCAGGCAAATCCCAGGCCCTTGCCCTTGGGCAGCTTGCCCTTGCGCGCTCCCCAACCGCTCGCCTGCTCGACCCAATCGACGCACTGGGGCAAGCCGTAGCTGTTCACCATCAAATCGTTGTCGGTGAAAGTCGGCGCGGTCAAATAGTTGGCGCGCCGCACCGCCAGCGGATCGAGCTTGAGCTCGCTCGCCATCTCGTCGAGCAGGCTCTCGAAGGCGAAGCGGATGTCGACCGTGCCGTGACCGCGGAACGCGCCGCAGGGCGGCGTGTTGGTGAGCACGCGCTTGCCCATATATTTGACGTTGTGCAGGTCGTAGATGGCATAGAGCATCGAGCCGGAATAGAGGATGGTCACGATGCCGTAGCCGGAATGGGCGCCGCCGCGCTGATAGCATTCGCACTCGACTGCCGTGATCCTTCCGTCCTTGCGCATGCCGAGCTTGAGGCGGATGTCGGTCTGTGGCCGCCCGCGATGGGTGATGAAGGTCTCCTCGCGGTTGATCATCAGGCGCACGCTGCCGCCGGCTTTGCGCGCGAGCAATGCGGCGATCAGCTCGACGTTGAGCGCCTCGGTGCGGCAGCCGAAGCCGCCCCCCACATGCGGCTTGATCACACGGATGCGGGACATGTCCATGTCGAGGATCTGCGCCAGCATCAGGTGCACGTAATAGGGAACTTGCGTGCTGGCGTAGACGGTCATGCGCTCGCGTAGGACGTCGTACTCCGCGACGGCGGCGTGCATCTCCATCTGGTTCTGGCAGACCTCGGCACAATCATAGCTGGCCTCGCGGACGAGGTCGGCCTCGCGAAACCCCTGCTCCACACTGCCGAGCTCGAACAGCACGTCGCGCTCGATATTGTTCGCCCGATGGGCGTGGATCGCGCTCGCGCCCGCCGCCATCGCCTGTTTCGAGCTGTAATAGGCAGGCAGCTCCCGCACTTTGAGTTGGATGAGACCGAGCGCGCGTTTCGCAGTGGCGTCGTCAATCGCGGCCACCGCCGCGACCGGCTCGCCGCGATAGCGCACCTTCTCCCGCGCCAAGGGGTGCTCGCTGCGCGCGATCGGCAGCACGCCGAAGGTCTTGTCGCAATCGGCGCCGGTGACGATGGCCTTGACGCCGGGGAGCCGCAAGGCGGCGGAGACATCGACTTCGAGGATCTCGGCATGGGAGTAAGGGCTGCGGAAGATGCGGCCCGCCAGCAGGCCCGGCGCGAGGAAATCGGCCGTATATTTCGCCCGCCCCGACACCTTGTCCGGCCCATCGACCATGGGCACGTAGGCGCCGATCGTGTGCGCAGCGGCGCTCTCGCTCACGGCGCCACTCCGCCGGCGTGGAGTTCGGCCGCGTATTTCACCGCCTCGATGATTTTGACGTAGCCGGTGCAGCGGCAGATGTTGCTGCCGAGCGCGGCGCGAATGTCTTGATCGCTGGGGTGCGGATTGCGGCGCAGCAAGCCGGCCGACGCCATGATGAATCCGGGAGTGCAATAGCCGCACTGGGAGCCGAGCTTCTCGTGGAAGCCGCGCTGCACCGCCGAAAGGCGCCCGTCCTGAGCGAGCGATTCCACCGTATCGACGCCTTGGCCATTCACGCTGGCTGCAAGCGTGAGGCACGACAGACGCGGTTGATCATCGACTAGCACGGTGCAGGCACCGCACTCGCCGCCGTCGCAGCCGGTTTTTGTTCCAGTGAGGCCGACAACTTCCCGCAAATAATCCAGCAGCAAGAGATTGTCCGGCACCGCATCGACGCGGCGACGGCCATTCAAAACAAGCTCGAGAATGCGGGCCATGTGTGCCGTTTCCAATATCAATATTCGGCACCGTCTTCAAATCGGATGCCGCGCATGCGTCCGCAAGAGGCGTTAGCTTGGCAGGCGTAGGATCGGTCGCGTGCAGCGACCTTGACCTCACGTCGACGGTTTTCCCTGAGAGGTCGAGCTGATGTCGCGAAGACTTTCTCCCGCTGTGCGGCACGCGACGAGTTGTACGGCGATTGCGGATGACTTAGCTTTCGCAACGTCTTTGTGCTGCGGAGATTTGCGATGCAGCTCGCCAACACCCGCATTCCGGCCACGCTGGTCGCGCTCATAGCGCTGACAGCAACCGGAGTGACCTGCGCCTGCGCCGCCGATTACTACGCCGGCAAGACCATCGATCTCCTGATCGGGGCGCCGCCCGGCGGCGGCTACGACATCTATGCGCGCGCGCTCGCGCGGCATTACGGCCGCCACATTCCCGGCCAGCCCTCGATCGTGGCGAAAAACATGCCGGGCGCGGGCAGCGCGCGAGCGGCCGGCTTCATCAGCACGATGGCGCCGAGAGACGGGACGGCGATCGCCGCCATCATGCCCGGCGCGGTGATGGGCCCGCTGCTCGACGAGAAAGCGGAGGCATTATTCGACCCGACCAAGGTGCTCTATGTCGGCACCGCCAATAACGGCACCCGCGTGTGCGTCGCGCGCCTGGGCTCCAAGATCAAGACATTCGACGACGCGCGCACCCAGAAGGCAGCCTTCGGCGGCGTCTCGAGCAACGATTCGACCCGCGACTACGGCTTCATGCACAAGAAGACCGCGGGCGCGCTCTACGACGTCGTCACCGGCTACAGCGGCACCGCCGAGATCGCGCTGGCGCTGGAGCGCGGCGAGATCGACGGCGCGTGCGGCTGGGACTGGGCGAGCTTGAAGTCGCAGCGACCCGATTGGATCCGGGACGGCAAGATCAACGTGCTGCTGCAGGACGGTCTGGAACCGAACCCCGAGCTCACGCGCATGGACGTCCCCTCGGTGTTCAAATACGTGACCAACGAGGACGACCGCAAAGTCGTCGAGCTGATCATCAGCCAGCAGGTTTTCCAGCGCTCCTATATCGCCGCGCCCGGGCTGTCGGCGGAGCAACTCGGCACGCTGCGCTCCGCCTTCGACGCCACCATGCGCGATCAGGAGTTCCTCAAGGACGCGGAGACCCTTCGCATCGACGTCTCGCCGCTTCCCGGCGGCAAGGTGCAGGACCTGGTGACGAAGCTTTACGCTGCGCCGAAGGACATCGTCGCGCGGGCGCGGCAGGCGATCAGCCCATAGGTCGTGCATGCAGCCAAAACCGACGTGGAAGGAATTGCTGGCCCGAGGGGAGCCGCTGCTCCTGCCCTGCGCCCATGACGCACTCTCGGCGCGCCTCATCGAGCGGGCGGGATTTGTCGCTTACGCCGTCGGAGGTTATGCCCTCGTCGGCGCGCGCCATGCGCTGCCCGACATCGGGTCTGCGGCGAGATGAGCGCAGGCATCCGCGACATCATGGCGGCGAGCAGCCTGCCGGTGCTGGTCGACTGCGACGATGGCTATGGTGACGTCAAGAATGTCGCGCGCACCGTCGCCGGCTACGAGGCGATGGGTGTATCAGCGATCTTCATGGAGGATCAACGCGCGCCCAAACGCTGCGGCCACATGGCGGGCAAGGATGTGATCGAGGCTGACGCCATGGCAGCGAAGCTGCGCGCGGCGGCGGATGCACGCCGCGGCGCGGAGTTCTTCATCATCGCGCGCACCGATGCCCGAGCGGTGCACGGGCTCGACGATGCGCTGCGACGCGCGGAGATGTATCTCAAAGCCGGCGCGGACGGGCTGTTCATCGAGGCACCGCAATCGGTCGAGGAGTTGGCGCGGATCGGGCGGGCGTTTGCAGGCGTGCCGCAACTCGCCAACATGGTCGAGGGAGGCGGACGCACGCCGGTGCTGCCGCCGGACGAGCTCTACCGCCTCGGCTTCGCCATGGTCGCTTACCCGACCACGCTGATCTTTCGCGTCGCACGCGCGATCGAGGGCGCACTCGCCGACCTCAAGGCCGCGCGACCCGCGGGCAAGAACGACGCCGTCGATTTCGAGACGTTCAAGGACATTGTCTCGCTGGCGCGCTGGGCCGAGGTCGAGCGACGAAGCGCGGCTTCGGGCAAGTGACGAGCGCGATCAAACGCGCTCACTGGTGAGTCCGCAGCTTCGCGTATTCGCTCTGAAAAGCATCGTCCAAGATTTTGGTCGATCCCGGATCGAGCGATTTTGCGCCGCAAGCTTCGCACGTCCCGATCAAGACCATGACTTGGCAACGGACGTATCCTTTGTCGCTCGATTGTCGAAAGGCCATTTCTTCCATGCGTTTGAGCACGCGGCCCTTTCTGCAGATGTCGCAAGTCACAGGTTTTTCCTCGGCGGCCATCGCCCGGTCCCCTCGCCGTCGCGCCCTGCCCGGGCAGTGTGCGGGAGGATGTTTCAGCGGTGTGTGAGCTACTTCACACTTGGGCAAATCTCAGCTCTCCGCCGCGCGGCGCGGTCCGCGCCGTCAGGCCGCGTTCCGCAATAACTCCGAGGAATCTGCGGGATCCGTCGGGGTCTCGGCAAAAAGATATATCTTGCGCTACATCGGTGAAAGTTGTATCTAAAGATATATCTAAACCCAAAGGAGGCCGAGATGTTCGGCATGAGACATTCGTGTGGATCACCGTTTCCAGGAAAGTGGGCCGCCGGACGCGGCTGGCGCGGGCACTTCCGCTCCGGCTGGGGGGGCCGTCACGGCATGGGCGGCAATATGATGCGGGCCGGGCGCATGCTTGCGCAGGGCGACTTGCGGTTGATCGCGCTTGCGCTGATCGCCGAGCAGCCGCGGCACGGCTACGAGATCATCAAGGTGCTCGAGGACAAGACCTCCGGCTGGTACTCGCCGAGCCCGGGCATCGTCTATCCGACGCTGACCTATCTCGAAGAGGCCGGGTACGTCACCGCGCAGGCCGAGGGCGCCAAGAAGCTCTACACCATCACCGACGAGGGCCGCGCGTATCTCGATGACAACCGCGATTTCGTCGACGCCGTGCTCGAGCGTCTTGCCGCCATCGGCGAGAAGGTCGCGCGCATGCGCCGTCGTTTCGGCGGCGAGGACGAGGAGCGCAATGGCATGCCGCCGCTCGTGCGTGCGGCGCTGGAAAATTTGCGCGAGGTCGCGGCGAAGCGGCTCGACGATGACGCCGAAGCGGAAACAAAGGTGGTCGAGGTGCTGGCGCGCGCCGCGGCGGAACTAAAGAAGGCGTGAGCGAGGTGCCGCGCCTCAGTCCACCTTCAGGTTGAGCTTGCGCACCAGCGTTCCCCACTTCGTCTCTTCGTTGTCGATGTCCTTGGCGTACTCCTCCGGCGTCGAGGTCAGAGGGTCGCCGCCTTCGGCCAGGATTCGTTGCTTCACATCATCAGCATCGACCACCACGCGCAATGCGCGGTTGAGACGCTCGACGATCGGCGGCGGCGTGCCCGCCGGCGCCAGCAGCCCGTAATGCAGGACCGACTCGAATCCGGGAAGGCCCGACTCGCTTGCCGTGGGCACGTCGGGCAGAAGACTGAACCGCGCGGGAGCGAGCACCGCGATCGCGCGCAGCGTGCCGGCCTGCAAATTGCCAAGCGCAGGCGGCAACACACCGAACGCGATCGGCACGTGGTTGCCGAGGAGATCGTTCATCACCTGCGCCGTACCTTTGTACGGGATGATCGTCGCCTCGATGCCGGTGACGGATTTGAACAACTCGGCGGTGAGATAGCCGCCGGTGCCGACTGCCGATGTCCCGATGTTGAAGTTCGTTCCCGCGCCCCTTGCGATCGCGACCACCTCGCCGATGGTTTTCGCCGGGAATGAGGGGTGCGCCAGCAATACCACAGGCATCGAGGCGATCAGCCCGACGGGTGCGAAGTCCTTGCGGGGGTCAAAGCCGGCATTGGTGTAGAGGCTGGGATTGATAGAGACCGATCCGGTGTGGCCAAGAAACAGCGTGTACCCGTCGGGCGGGCTCTTGATGAAGGCGCGAGTGCCGATCAGGCCCGAGCCGCCGGCGCGGTTATCCACTACCACCTGCTGGCCCAGCGCACCCGCAAGCTTCTCCGCGACGACGCGTGCCATGGCATCGACGCCGCCGCCCGGCGGATAGGGCACGATCAGTGTGATGGTGTGAGCTGGAAACTCTTGGGCGAAGCCTTGGCCGCAAAGCGCTACTGCGACCGCAGCGGCGACCGCGGCCCGCAACAGCCTGCGCATCGCACCCTCCCGCTTTTTCTTGGTTAACCGGCCGCCACCCTCGATGCGCGTGGAGCGGCGGCCCAGTCGCAACTCAACTACAACGCCACCTCAGTGAACGACAGTGTCCAACTGCAGGCGCGCGATTTCGTCCTTCACCAGCAACTTGCGACGCTTTAACTCCACGATCTGAAGATCGTCGACCGACGGATGCGAGCGGGCGTCGGCAATTTCCGCCTCCAGCGCCCGATGCCGCCGTTCCAGTTCCGCAAGGTGGGCTTCTATGGACATGTTGGGGGGTTCTCCTCAGCCAGATCATTGCCTGACTGAGGTAGTCTACACCGTCTCGGGGTCTTTTCGAAGAGGCTTTGGTTGTGCACCGCAGCAACGCGGGATTCCCCTGAGGATTCATGCCCCCGAGGGCCGGGCCTGCGAGCCCGCCAACAAAGATACTCTTCGGGTTCACGTGTACCGCTGGACGGAAGCAGGCACCGACTGGCCGGGAGCGAAGCAGCCCAACTCTCCGCCCGGCCAAGCGACACGCAGGCCGGTGACATCGCGCCCAACGCTCGGCGATGGGATGGCGTACGCGGCGGTGGTCAGAACCCGCAAAGCGCGCTACTTGAAAGACGAGCGCGTTTGGGACGCATAGCTGGGA
>VAZM01000355.1:0-2284 GCA_005883135.1 Alphaproteobacteria bacterium | reverse complement strand
AGCTTCGAATCAGCGGTGCCGATGACCAAAGACGAAGAACGCGAGTTGCGGGAGCAACTGGCGCGCTTGCAGCAGGAGCACCGCGACCTCGATGCCGCGATCTCCGCTTTGCAGCACTCGCCGGGCTCCGATCTGTTGCAGGTCCAGCGCCTAAAAAAGCGCAAGCTCTTCCTGCGCGACCGGATCTCCTACATCGAGGATCAGCTCACCCCCGACATTATTGCTTAGCGCGGATTTCGAGAGCCGCTACCAAAGCGGATTGACGAAGATCCGTCGATACGCCGATCGCCGCCCCGCTGCCCGAAGAAGCGTGGCATCGCGACTGCGCCCGTTCACTCGGGCTGGATGCCGGCCTCGTGGATCACCTTGGTCCAGCGCTCGGTCTCTTCCCGCTTGAGCTTGGCCATGTCTTGCGGAGTGCCGGCAAACGCGGTGAGGTTGAGCTCGCGGAAACGCGCCTTGGTCGTGGCCTCGTGGGCGATCTCGTTGATCACCCGGTTGAGCTTCAAGACGATCGCAGCCGGCGTCTTCGGCGGCGCGCTGATGGCGTTCCATGTGTCCGACACGAAGTCCGGCACGCCGATTTCGTTGAATGTGGGGATGTCGGGGAGCATATCGAGCCGATGATCGGTCGCGGCCGCAAGAATCCTCGCCTTGCCGCCCTCGTGCAGCTTGTAGGCTGAGGCGAGCTCCATGAAGATGAAGTCCACGTGCCCGGCGACGAGATCGTTGAGCGCGGGGCCGGTTCCGCGATAAGGGACGTGCAACATTTTGGTTCCGGTCAGCTTCATCAACAGTTCCGCGGTCAGGTGCGACGTCGTGCCCGGCCCCTGCGACGCGAACGTGACTTTGCCCGGATTGGCTTTGGCATAAGCGATGAACTCCTGCGCCGTCTTCGCCGGAAAATCCTGACGCACCAGCAGGACGTTCGGAATCTTGGACATGACCGCGACCGATTCCAGGGCGACCGGATCGAAGTTGAGTTTTTTGTAGAGCGCGATGTTGCTGGTGATCGGGGCGGGCTGCGACGCGAGCAAGGTGTAGCCGTCGGGCTCGGCGGTATAGACCGTCTCGGCACCGATATTCCCTCCGCCGCCGCCGCGATTCTCGATCACGAACGGCTGACCGAGCCGCTGCTGCAGCCCGGCGGCAAAAATTCTCGTCACAGTGTCGACGCCGCCGCCGGCCGGAACGCTGACGATGATTTTCACCGGACGATTGGGATAATCCGCGGCGTCGTCCTGTTGGCCGAACGCGGGCGAGATTGCCAGCAACGCCGCGGCGGCGGCCACTCGTCGCAAATGTCTCGACATCCACGCGTCCTTCCGTGCGCGACGCCCGCGCGAGTATCCTCGCCACAATCTCGCACATCGCCCGTCCTGCGGTAAATGCGGCGCGACATACCGCCGCCGCGCGACCATGCGCCGGTCGTGCTAGCCTCCGCCAGCACGCGTAGGGCTGGGCCCTCCTCGCACGCGCCTCGGGAAGAATTTGATCTACGTCAATAACAAGTCCGAACCCGAGGTATTACTTAAGTTAGGTGGCTCCGGGCTGCATTTGCGGAGAAACAGATGACCACATACACGACCATCCCCATCCTTCCATCCGGCATCAACAACGCAGGGCAGATCGTCACCTCCGACGGCATCTGGCGCGACGGCACTTTGACCCCAATCTTCTTCCCGGGGGGTTCTATTGATCAAACCACTTCAATTGGCATCAATAATCAGGGACAGGTGGTGGGAACTGCTAGGTCGCAGGGTTCACCCGGCACCTTCGTTAGCTTCGGCTTCGTTTACAGTAACGGAAGTTACACTTCTGTTGCCAACTCATCCATCCTCAACGACATCAACGATCTGGGGCAGATCGTCGGGACGTGGGGCAACCAAGGCTACTTCTACAGCGGCGGCACCTCTACACCGATCAGCGAC
This sequence comes from Alphaproteobacteria bacterium, assembly GCA_005883135.1. Lineage (GTDB taxonomy): Bacteria > Pseudomonadota > Alphaproteobacteria > Rhizobiales > Xanthobacteraceae > VAZQ01. The sequence continues at coordinate 353 of VAZM01000355.1, read as the reverse complement.
CCCCTGGCGAATCCCTTTTTTGGAACTACTCCCACGGGCATCAACAATGCCGGGCAGATCGTCGGGACTTATTTCGATAGCGCGCATACGATTCACGGCTTTCTCTATGACCCTAGCACTGGCACTTACACCACGCTCGATGATCCGCTCGGCGCCGGGGGTACCCAGGCCACGGGCATCAACAACGCCGGCCAGATCGTCGGATATTTCACCGACGTTAATGGCGGCGTTCATGGTTTCATCGATAGCGGCGGCGTCTTCACCACCGTCGACGAGCCCTCCGCTACTGGCTTCACTCGTATCTTGGGCATCAACGACCTGGGCCAAATCGTCGGCACTTATGTGGATGCGAG
>VAZM01000354.1:4058-13843 GCA_005883135.1 Alphaproteobacteria bacterium | reverse complement strand
AGCCGCGATCAACCTGCAGGGCCATCAATGTGGTGTGATTGAATGCCGTCTCGTGAATGCGACGCAGATTGGCAGCCGCGCTTCCGGCATCGTTGACTGCCATCGAACGCTGTCCATGGAACCTGGCGGCGAGCGCAAAATAGCGATCGACATCGCTCTCCTTTACCATCGAGAACATCGCATCACGGCTTCCATCGAAATATTTGTTGAGCCGCTTGTAGTAGGGTGAAAACCAGCGTTCGACGGCGCTCAGCAGGAAAATGTCGAGGTCGCTGTCGAATGCCGCATTGCCGAAGGCGATAACGTCTGCATACGTTGGGAACGTGGCGATGCAATCTATCCACTTCTCCGCCGGAACCAGCTTGAGCTCCGCCTCGAGTATGATTCCGGTGGTGCCCCAAGAATGAAGAACGAGATGCACATCGTCGCCGGAGAGCGTCAGGGTGCGCGGCGATTCTTCCATCGTCATGATTCTGAGGGACTGGATCATGCCGGAATCGCGAAGGATGCCATGCCGGACGGAGCCGATGCCGGCAAACCCTCCGCCGAGATAGCCGCCGATCGTGGCTGACCGCATGGTCGACGGATACATCATCAATTGTTGACCCGACGCCAAAGCCGCCTCGAGCGCTTCGCCGATAACCGTACCGCCTTGCACGCGAATGCCACTGGGTTGCACGGCGATGACGCTGTTGAAGCGAGTCATGTCCACGAGCACGCCGCCCTTGACCGGCACCGATTGCCCGTAGTTGCCCGTTCCGCCGCCGCGAAGCGTCACTGGCATTCGACGCCGCGCCGCCGCCGTGACGACGGCGGCAATCTCCTCCTCGCTCTGCGGCTGAACGACGACGTCCGCCATGCAATTCTGAAGTTGTGGAGTAAGCACTGGGCTGTACCAGTGAAAGTCGTGGGATTTCTGGCGAATTTCGCGCGCATCAACGGTCGAGCTCACCGGCCCAATTTCATGGCGAAATTGTTCGACGAGCGTTTGACTTGCCATCTTATCCTCGAGAAGGTTCGGCCGGGTCCGCTCCGGGCGACTGTGGCCGTCAATTGCCGACGACGCCCGCCGCCTGGATGAGGGGCACCCATTTGTCGATCTCGTCGCGAACGAGCTTTCCCAGCGCCTGCGGGGTGCGTTCGGCATCCGCCGGCAGATCCGCACCAAGCTCGGCGAGCCGTTTGGCCACGCTCTCATCGCGCATCGCCTTGTCGAGCGCCGAATTGATCCGCTCGACGATCGGCTGCGGCGTTCCCTTCGGGAAGAACAGGGCCGTCCAGGCGATGGTTTGCAGCTCGGGCAGACCCGCCTCGACCGAGGACGGCACGTCGGGGATCGTTGCCGCCCGCTTCGGCGCGGTCACCGCAATCGGCTTGACGGCGCCGGCGAGGATGTGCGGCGTCGCGGAGACGACCTGATCGAACATGAGATCGATCTGCCCCGAGAGGAGATCATTGACGCTCTGGGACAGGCCGCGATACGGCACGTGCTGGATCTGCGTCTTCGTGAGTTTGGTGTAGAGCAGATAGGTGAGGTGGGAGATCGAGCCGGTGCCGGCGCTGCCGAAGGTGAGCTCGTGCGGATGCGCCACCGCGTAGGCGGTGAAGTCCTTGAGCGTGTCGGTGGCGAGGGTCTTGCGCACGACCAACACCATGGGCGTGCTCGCCACCAGCATGACCGGTTCGAAATCGACGCGTGGATTATACGAGAGATTCTTGTAGAGCCCCACGGCGGCGGCATGCGTGCCGAGATTTCCCATCACCATGGTGTAGCCGTCGGGCGCCGCCTTGGCGACGCGCGCAGCGCCGATCGAGCCGCCGCCGCCGGTCACGTTCTCGACCACGATCTGCTGACCGAGTGTGTGGCTCATGTGTTGGCCGAGAATGCGCGTGAGCACGTCGGTCGGTCCGCCGGCGGCGAACGGCACGACCACCGTGATTGGACGCGTCGGGTAGGACTGCTGCGCGCTGGCGCTCGGACCGGGGGCCATCAGAAGTCCCACGGCGATTACGATTGAAGCACAAGAGCGCATCATGTTCTCCTCGTCTGGGCGGGCAGCCTCGCTGTTGCCTCGCGCGTCCGCCCCCCGGCCGAAGCGGGATCTATCCGACTCCGGCCGATTGAGAAAGTGCCGAAGCCGGGGCAAGCCCGAGATGGATGCGGCAGAGGGCACAGTAATGATGGCCGCACCCGCGGCACGACTTTACTCAGCTTTGACGTTGAGCTCCTTCACTAGGCGGGCGTACGTGACAAAATCGCCGCGCACGAGCCGCGAGAATGCTTCTGCGCTTCCGCCGACTGGCTCCTGGCCTGATTGCAGGAAGCCGTCCCGGACTGCCGATTCGGCGAGCGCCTTGTTGATCTCGGCGTTGAGGCGGGCGGCGATCCCCGGTGCTGTTCCGGCCGGCACGAACACGCCGACCCACTGATCGAGCACAAGGCCGTTCATTCCGGCTTCTTGATAGGTCGGCACGTCGGGCAGGGTCGGCGAGCGCCTCTCCGTCGATTGGGCGAGGAACCGCAGCGTCCCGGCCTTGTGGTGCGGGATGAGCGGCGTCGACCCGAGCGATCCGAGCTTCACGTGCCCGGCGATGAGATCGTTGAGCGCCGGCGCGCCGCCGCGATACGGCACCTGCTCGAGCTTGATGCCAGCGATCGATGCGAACCACTGCGCCACCATGTGTTGGGCGCCCACCCCGCTTCCCGTCGCGTAGCGCAGCCCCGGCTGCTGCTTGGCGAGCGCGATCAACTCGGCGATCGAGGTGACGCCCAGCGAGGGATGCGCCGCGAGCACGATGGGCTGACGCGAGAGCTGGATGACCGGCGCGAACTCCCTCAGCGGATCGATGTTCATCTTGTAGACGTGCGGATTGCTGCTCAAGGCATCGGTCGTGACCAGGACCGTGTAGCCATCGGCAGTGGCCTTGGCCGCGGTCTCGATGCCGATATTGCCGTTGGCGCCGGACTTGTTTTCGACGACGATTTGCTGCCGCAGGCTATGCGACAAATACTCGCCCACGAGGCGGGCGCCTACGTCGGTCGAGCCGCCGGCCGGGAACGGCACGATGAAACGAATCGGCCGGCTCGGCCAGTCCTGCGCTTTGGCAGACGCAATGGCGGCGACCAGGGCAACGAATGCGACGACAAGGCGCATCTTCACCATTGGAAAATGGTCCCGCTCTCCCGCATGGACTATCCTATCGGTCCTGCTTGCGTCCGACTAGCAGCGACGCCGCGATCGAGGTCCGCGCATGCCGTTCTCCAGCTACCTCCCCGAGCACATGGGCGCGATAACGCTTTCACCGCCGGGGCCGTTTGTCGCGGGCGCGTATGCCGAGCTGATCTTGACCTATACCGCGGGCAACTTCGGGATCGACGACACCGGCATGGTGAAAATCTCGTGGCGGACCACCTCCGACATGAGCAAGCCGCAGTTCGACAGACCGGCCGCGCCCAACTTCACCACCGTGGAGGCGAGCAACGGCGCCAAGCTCGAGGTGTGGTTCGACCGGCTCAACATCCGGCCCTATGCCAATACCCTGCTGATCCGTGTCGGCCGCGGCTATCTTCGCGCCGGCGATACGCGGACCGTGCGCATGGGCGACCGCCGGCAGGGCTCGCCGGGCTACCGCCTGCAGACCAACTGCGAAGCGCGGGTCGAGCTCAGGACGTCGATCGATGCTTTCGCCACCTACGAATTCACCGAGCTCCCGGAGCAGCCGGCCTTCGCGCTCGTACCGGGGAAGGCTGCGCACTGGAAGGCGATCTGGCCTTCGCTCGCCGTGGCGGGCGAGCCGTTCCGGCTTGCGATCGTCGCCGAGGATGCGTGGGGCAACCCGACCGCCGATGCCGAGCAGACGCTCTCGCTTGTGCCGTCGCGGCCGGTCCGCGGATTGCCGCAACGCGTCACGGTGACACGCGGAGGCGGCCCGCGCGTGTTCGATAATCTCGTCGTCGACACGCCCAGCGATCTCGAGCTGCGGCTCCTGGCGGGAGGCGAAGAGCTTGCCCGCGCCAATCCGCTGCGCGTGACGGCGGCCGCGCCGCTGCGGCGCTATTGGGGCGACCTGCATGGGCAGAGCGGGGAAACCATCGGTATGGGCACGGCGGAAAGCTATTTTTGCTATGCGCGCGATCTTGCCTTTCTCGATATCGTCGGGCACCAGGGCAATGACTTTCAGATCACCGACGCGTTCTGGGCCGAGCTCAACCGTTTGACCGCGGCGTTCGATGCGCCTGGCCGCTTCGTATGCCTGCCCGGCTATGAATGGTCGGGCAATACCGGCATGGGCGGTGATCGCAACGTCTTCTTCCGTCGCGAAGGCCGGCCGATCCGGCGCTCGTCGCATATCCTGGTCGAAGGGCAGACCTCGAGCCGCGCCGTCTACACGGCGGATGAGTTCTTTCGCGCACTCGAGGGCGAGGATGCGCTGATCATTGCCCACGTCGGGGGCCGTTACGCCGACATCAAATCCGCCCATGACGGGCGGATCGAGCGCAGCGTGGAGGTGCACTCGACATGGGGCACCTTCGAATGGCTGCTGCACGACGCGTTCGAAAAAGGCTACCGCGTCGGCGTGGTTTGCCACAGCGACGATCACAAGGGTCGACCGGGCGCGACGCGGCCGGGCGCCTCGACCTTCGGCGCGATCGGCGGACTGACCTGCTATTTCATGCCTGAGCTCACGCGCGACGCCTTGTTCGAGGCGCTGCGCCGGCGTCGCCATTACGGCACCACCGGCACGCGTTTGTTCCTCGATCTGCGCGCGAGCTTCGCGCAGCCGGTCACGAGCTTTTCCGAAGACCCGCAGCTCGCGCGCGGGAAGGAGCTCGCGGTGCGCGAGGCCGCGATGGGCGACATCATCCGCCCGGGCTCGGTGCCGATGCAGCTTGCCGCCGAAGTCATCGGCACTGCGCCCATCGAGCGGCTTGATGTGCTGCACGGCGCCAAGGTCGTGCAGACGGCGCGGCCATTCGCGGCCTCCGATCTCGGCCGCCGCGTGCGCGTGAGCTGGCAGGGCGCGGAGTACCGCGGTCGTGGCCGCGAGACGATGTGGCAGGGGACACTGACGCTCACCGGCAATCGCATCGCGCGATTTGCGCCGGTCAACTTTCTCAACCCGGAACGAAAGGTCGTGGAGACGAGCCCCGGCGCGGCGCTCGCCTGGAGTTCGGTGACGACCGGCAATCTCGCCGGCATCGATCTCTGGCTCGACGAAGCGCGGCGCGGCACGCTCGCGCTCGAGACCAATGTCGTCTCCGGCGAGGTGGATCTCGCAAAGCTCGACGACGTTGCGGTCGCCTTCGACGGCGGCGGGCTCGGTCGGCGCATCAGCATCTATCGATTGCCCGAGCAGGATTGGAGCCGCCGCCTTGCGCTCGAGCACGTCGCGAACTTCGCGGGCGGCGCGGACCTGCCTGTCTATGTGCGCGTGACGCAGAGCGACGGCCACCAGGCGTGGTCGAGCCCGATTTATCTGATCGCTTGAGGAGGCTACCGCGAGTCACGTTGCGTCTGCTTCTCCCATGCGCGGGGCGTTGAGGAACGAACGGCTAGCGCTCAGCGGCGGTCGGCATCTTCCAGATCGAGCACCACGCGCCTGATGTCCGATCCCATGTCTTGGGTGCGGAAACCGAGCTCGGCGGACATTTGCAACATGGGCGCGTTTTCGGCCAGCACGTCGCCGTACACGCGCCGCAGGCCTTTTTCTTTGGCGTAATCGATGACGCGGCGCATGAGGAGAAAACCTACCCCGTGCCCCTTGAGCCGCGAGCTTACCAGGATCGCAAATTCCGCGGTCTTTTCGTCGAGCTCGTCCTTCAGGCGCACGAGCCCAAGCATCTGGCCGGTGTCTTCGTCGAGCGCGATGAAAGCCATTTCGTGGCGGTAGTCGAGGTGGCTGAGCTTATGCATCTCGTCCGCGCTGAGCTCGCGGACGTCCGCGAAAAACCGAAGTCGGAGATCGTCGGCGCTGACGCCGGCTAGAAAGTCCTGGTACAGGGCGACGTCTTCCGGCCGCGCCCGGCGGATCAGCACGTGCTCGCCGCCGAGAACGGTTTGATGCACGTCCCTCGTGCCAGGCTCTCCGTCGTCCGGCATTGGCGTCCTTTTTCGCTGCCTTCGGATTTATGCGAATTGACGCTCGCAAGCAAACGGCCGTCGCGCCTTCGCCCGGCGAAACCGGACAGAGCGCCAGACCAGTGGCCTAGCGCTGCGTTCCCAGGCAGGTCTTCTTGATGAAGTCGATGGCGCGCCGCTTGCTCTCGATCACGCGCGGTAGGTCTTCCGGTCGCGGCGCGGAAATTCCGATCATGATCCGATCCTGGCACTTGCCGTCCTTGCATTGCCACGCTTTGCCATCGATTACGACGCTTGGACGATCGCCGTCTTCGATGTCGATCCGTTGTACTTTGTTGAAATCCAAGGTCGTCGTTTCGTTCGAAGGCGACTCGAAGCTTTCTTTGCTGGTGCCCCTGGAATAAGCGGTCATCACCACCGTCTTGAAAACGCATTTTTGCGGCGAGGAGATGCTCACGCTGACTTTTACATGACGGCTCCCGCGGTGCGGGTCGTTGTCCTCGCCAAAACCGGGATTTTGCCGGGTCGATTCATATCGAATCTCTCGGCCCTCGACAGTCCGCCGCCAGCGCGTCTCGAATCCCTGAGGGAGATCACCCTCCTGCTGGCCGCCGATGACGAACGCGACAGCATCAAGCAAACCCGCTTCATCCGAGGTGAGGCGACTTTCACATCCGCAAATCAGGCTCACGAATCCCAGCACTAGCACGTTCCAAAGCTTTAAGAGTCGCTTCCTGGCGTGCCCCGCGGGTTTCATCGGATCTGAGATAGCCTGTAACCGAGCCTCGACCATTCGATATATACTCGACCGCGGGTCGTCCTCCTAGGAGATTGGATGCAATTCGGTTGTGCGGAAGCGGCCGGGATTCGAGCGTGGATCGCTCCCGCCGCGGCGATGATGCTTAGCGCCATGGCGCAAGGCGCGGCTGCGCAGGGTGCCTTGCCACCCGGCTTCGTTTACCTGCGCGACGTCGAGCCGAGCATCGCCCAGGACATGCGCTATGCCGGATCCGACAATTTCGTCGGCCGGCCGCTGCCCGGCTATGGTGCCGCGGAATGTGTTCTCCGAAAGGAGGTCGCGGCCGCGCTCCAGCGCGTGCAGGCCGCTCTGCGCGCTGGGGGACTCTCGCTCAAGGTTTATGATTGCTACCGGCCCATGCGCGCCGTGCGCGCCATGGTGCAGTGGGTGAACGACGGGCGCGCGGAAGCGCCGACCAAGCGGTTCTTCCCGAAGCTGCGGAAAGGCTCGCTGCTCAGCGGCTATATCGCTTCGCAATCCCGGCATTCGACCGGCAACACGATCGACCTCACGCTGACCAAGGTCGACGCGGCGCCGGCTGCGCCATTTGATCCGGCCGCCACTTACGGACCCTGCACGGCTCCCGCCGCCCGGCGCAGCCCCGACAACAGCGTCGACATGGGCACGAGCTTCGACTGCTTTGATTCTGCGAGCCACACGGCTAGCTCCGCCGCGACTGCCGAACAGCGCCGCTGGCGAAACGTCCTCGTCGAGGCGATGCGAAAACAAGGATTTGTAAATTACAATCGCGAGTGGTGGCACTTCTCCTACGCGAGGTCCAGCAGCCAAGGGGCCTATGATTTTCCGATCCGCGCGCGATAGCACGCCTCGAAATCCAGGTTCCCGTAGAACTTGCTTTGTCGCTCCGCCCCACCCCGCGCCAGCGGGGAGAGCTGCAACCCATAACGACGGGCAGAGGATTGTCGGGTGGGCTTCGCGGGCGGACGCAGTCTCGCATCTACTGGCCCAAATCCAGCGACGCCAGCGCCTCTTTCCATTTTACCGACTCGCCGGCGAGGAAGCGCGCGAACGTTGCATCGTCCTCGTAGGCAATCGCGGCGGTCAGGGTGCGGGCGGCTGCTTGTGCGCCGGGCGTCGCCAGAATGGTAGCAACCTCGTGCGAGAGCTTCTTGATGATCGGCGCTGGCGTTCCCGCCGGAGCAAACAGCCCGATGAATCCGGAGGCGCGCCCGAAGCCCGGCACACTCTCGGCAATGGTCGCGATCTCCGGCGCTACCGCAAAGCGCTTGCCGTCGATGAGCCCGAGCGCGCGCAGGCGCCCGGCCTGGATATGAGGGTAGGCGGAGGTGAGGTCGACCGATGCGAGCGGGATCTGTCCGCCAATGACATCGATGACCGCGGGCGCGCTGCCGCGATACGGCACGTGCACCAGGTTCGCGCCGGTCACGCGCTTGAGCAGTTCGATCGAGAGGTGCTGGCTGGAATTCGTGCCGGTCGAGCCATAGGTCAGTCCGCCGGGCGTCGTTTTGGAGCGCTCGATCATGTCGGGGATGGATTTCGGGCCGGTCGATGGATTTGCCACCAGGACGAGGGCGACCTCGATCAGCTTGGCCACGGGCGCAAGCTCGCGCAACAGGTCGGGCCCGGAATTGCTCGGCAAGTTGGGATTGAGCAGGAGCGCGCCGGTCGCGCCGACGCCGAGCGTGTCGCCGTCCGGTGGCGACTTCGCGAGCATCTGCAGACCGAGCGCGCCGCCGGCGCCGGCCCTGTGCTCGACCACAACCTGACGCCCTAGTCGCGGGCCGAGGTCGTTGGCGACGATGCGGGCGGCACCGTCGGCCGATGCTCCCGGCGCGAACGGAACGATGATCTGCATCGGCTTTTGCGAGAGCTGTGCCAGCGCCGACCCTGAAGCGAGCGCCAACGCGAGCACAAGCAACGCGAGCGCGATAACACAAGGCCGCGCACCCGCCTTTTTCGCATCACGCCACGAGTAGTGCCGGACCGGCGCGACCGTGTCGGTGCACTCCCTCGCCTCGTTCGCGCAGAGGGAGCAGCCTCCGCGCGCCTGCGCCGTCACGCTCGGCATGGCTTTTTCCCGGCTTCTCTCTCGGCGTTCGTGTCCTGAATCGCTTTCCACACAGTGTACGGGGTGGCCGGCATATTGATGTCGCGCACGCCGTAATCGCGCAGCGCATCCAGGATCGCGCTGATGACCACCGCCGGCGCGGCAGTGGTGCCGCCTTCGCCGCCTGCCTTGATGCCGAGCGGATTCGTGGGCGAAAGCACCTCGGCGATTTCAGTGACGAATGGGGGAACGGTATCGGCGCGCGGCACACCATAGTCCATGAGCGAACCGACAAGCGGCTGGCCGGATTCGCGATCGACATAGCACAGCTCCCACAAGGCCTGTCCCACGCCCTGCGCGATCGCACCATGGGTTTGGCCGTCGACGATCAGCGGATTGATGCAACGGCCGACATCATCGACCGACGCGTAGCGGGTGAGCCGCACGTCTCCGGTCTGTGGGTCGACCTCGACCTCGCAGACAGCGCAACCGTTGGGGAATACCGGATCGTGCATCTCATTGTCGGTGACCACGGCAATGCCGTCCTTGAGTTCCTGCGGAAGCTCGTGTCGGGCGGCCTCTTCGGCGAGATCGAGAAAATCGAAGGTGCGGTTGGTCGCGCGCGCGCTGAACCTGCCGTCGCTGAACTCAATATGCTCCTGCACGGATCCCAAGATCACCGCCGCCACCTTCTTCCCCCTCGCAACGAGATCGGGGAGCGCCTTCGCGAACAGAGTTGCGGCGTGGCGCATGGAGCGGCCCGAATGCGATCCGCCGCCCACCTGCACCACGTCGGTGTCACCGAGGATGATCTTCACGCTCTCAACCGGCACGCGGAGAAGATCGGAAATGACCTGGGCGAAGCTCGTCTCGTGAC
>VAZM01000354.1:0-3964 GCA_005883135.1 Alphaproteobacteria bacterium | reverse complement strand
CCCGCGGCCGAGCAGCCGGCCGCGCTTTGCAGCTTCGCGTCGGCGCTGCTCGAAGCCGTTCCAGTCGGCGATTTCCATCGCCCGGTCCATGTTGTCCTGGTACCGCCCGCTGTCATAGGTCATGCCGACGGCGTTGAGGTAAGGCATCGCTTCGGGGCGAATGAGATTCTTGCGCCGCAGCTCGACGCGATCGACGCCGAGTTGCTCCGCCGCCGTGTCCATAAGGCGCTCGATCGCGAACGTCACCTCGGGCCGGCCAGAGCTGCGATATGCATTGGTTGGCATAGTATTGGTGAAGACCGCCATGGCGCGCAACGAGGCGTGAGGGATCGCGTAGGGCCCCACGATGAGGCCCGCGCCCTTGGACAATGGCGAAAGCGAGACACAGTACGCGCCCACGTTGCTGATGTTGGTCGCGCGCATGGCGAGCAAGCGGCCGTCGCGGGCCAGCGCCAATTCGACCTTGGTAACGAGATCACGTCCCTGATAGTCGCTCAAGAACGCCTCGGATCGCGTCGCGGTGAACTTGACCGGACGGCCGAGCTTGCGCGCGGCCCACAGCACGAGGGCGAACTCGACGAACACTCGGTTGCGGGTGCCGAAATTGCCGCCGACGTCGTAGGACAGGACCCGCACGCGGTCGAGCGCGACGCCGAGGATGGTCGCCAGCTCGCGTTTCTGCCGCACCGCACCGCCGCTGCCGGCATGCAGGGTATAGCGTCCGCTCGCGGCGTCGTACTCGCCCAGCGCCGCGCGCGGTTCGAGCGGGAGCCCGGTCACTCGGTCGATATGAAGGTCGAGGGCGACAACGTGGTCGGCACGCGCGAACGCCTCTTGCGTCGCCTCGCGATCGCCGAAAAGCGTATCGATCGGAGCGTTGTTGGGCACCTCGCTCCAAATCACAGGGGCGCCCGGCCGCATCGCGTCTTCGGAATGATAGACCCCGGGCAGGACCTCGTAGTCGATGCTAATGGCTTCCGCCGCATCGAGCGCCTGCGGCACGCTCTCGGCCACGACCATAACCACGGCCTCGCCGACGTGGCGCGCCTTGTCGCCAGGCAACAGCGAGTGCGGGCCGAAGAATGCCGCACCGCCGTCCGTCGCGTGCAGTTTCATGTCGTATTTGGTCTTGGGTAGCGGATCGTGGGGAATGGCGCCGAGCCCGTCGGCGCGACAGTCGGCGCCGGTGAACACGCCGAGCACGCCCGGCATCATCTTGGCGCGCGCCGCATCGATGCCGAGAATGCGCGCGTGCGGATGCTGCGAACGCAGCATCACCGCATAGGCTTGGCCCTCGAGGCTGAAGTCATCGCTGAAGCGGCCGCGTCCGGTTGTAAGCCGCCCGTCTTCATTGCGGGGCAGCGGCTTGCCGATCGAGCGGAAGCTTAAGTCGGTGAGCGGCGCTGCTTGGTCGATCTCAGTCATCAGCGGCTTTCATCTCACCGCAGCGGCTTGGCGAAGCTCAGCTCGTGACCATCCGGATCGGTCACGTGGAAGAACCGCTCGCCCCATTCCGCGTCGCGCGGGGCGGTATCAGGAGGGTAGCCGGCCGCGATCATGCTGGCATGCAGCGAATCGACGTCGGAATGATAGAAGATGACCCGCCCCCACCAGGACCACTCTCGCTGGATCGGTTGGGCGATCAGATTGAGATAGCTGGTGCCCGCCCGAAAACTCGTGAAGGCGGCATCGCCGCCGCCGTAAATTATCTCGAATCCCAGCATGCGATAGAACCGGACGGCGCGCGACATGTCGTGAGTGGCCAGCGTGATCGCGCTGATGCATTCAATCATCAGGTAACCCAATCAGCCCAATGATCACTCGCGCTTGCCGGCGATCGCCTCGTGCGGATGACGCAGATCGCCGCGCTTGTTGCGCCGACGCACGTAGTTGATCAGAGCATCGGGCCGCTCACATTTGACCTTGAGCGCGGCGATGAGGGCGTCTTCCGCCGCCACCGTCACGCTCTCATGTTTGCCGGCTGTGCTTATACCGACTGTGAATTCGAGCGTCATGGCGGTGTTCTGCCCCGGTTAGTTGGACGTGATGCCCGGCTCGGTCTCTTCCAGCTGCGAGAACCGGACCTGAAGGATCTCCTTCGTCGTCACTTTCCCGTCGCCGTTCTTTTCCACCAGGACGAGCTGTTGCGCGTCAGGTAAGCCCGCGGGAACGACCATTCTCCCGCCGGCTTTGAGCTGATGGAGTAGGGGCGGCGGAATGAGGTCGGGAGCTGCCGTTAAGATCACCTTGTCAAAGGGAGCGTGCTCCGACCAGCCATGATAGCCATTGCCGATCTTGATCTCAATGTTGGCGCAGCCCTGCCGTCGCAGTCGCTGCTTTGCCTGTCGGGCAAGCTCTTCGATGATTTCCATGCTGTACACTTTGCGCGCCAGCTGCGCCAGGATCGCTGCCTGATAGCCAAGCCCGGTGCCGATCTCCAGCACGACATCGTCGGCCCTGATTTCGAGCAGATCGGTCATCAATGCGACAATGAAGGGTTGGGAGATCGTCTTTTCGAAACCGATGGGAAGTGGAATATTGGCGTAGGCGTAGGGTTGAAGCTCGATCGGCACGAACTCATGCCGCGGTACGTTGCCCATTGCAGCCATGACGCGTTCGTCGAGAGTCGCCTTGCCGAGAATGTCGCTCACGTGAAGTATGCCGGCGGAAATTTCCACCAGCATATGTTGGCGAAGGATCTCGAAGTCTTTCGCGCTCATTGCGCCATCCTACGGCTGGCAGGGGACCGCTCGTCGCGCCAGGGCGCGATGATGCGGTGCGCACCTTGTTCACCCCAGAAAATGTAGGCGAAACTCGCTCCACTTTCCACCGATGGGCACGCCGGGCCGAGCGATGGATCGTTCAGATGTAGAATCGTTGACGCTCAGGGTCGATGACGCACACACCGTCTCCGGTCTGCTGTTGGTCCCGTCGCAGGCGCGCGCCTGCTACGTCCTGGCGCATGGGGCGGGAGCGGGAATGTTCCACCCATTCATGCAAGTTGTTGCGAGGGAACTCGGTCAGCGCGGCATCGCCACGCTGCGCTATCAGTTTCCATACGTGGAGCAGGGGGGAAAACGGCCCGACCCTCCCAAGCTCGCACATGCGACGGTTCGAGCCGCGGTGGCGCAAGCGGCGCGGCTCATGCCCACACTCCCGCTTATCGCCGGCGGCAAATCCTTCGGTGGCCGCATGACGTCGCAGACGCAGGCTGCCTCCGCGTTGCCCGGCGTCCGCGGCCTTGTTTTTCTTGGCTTTCCGCTCCATCCGGCCGGTCGGCCGTCCGATGAGCGCGCCACGCATCTTTTCCAGGTCGAGGTGCCGATGCTGTTTCTTCAGGGCACGCGCGACAGGCTGGCCGACCTTGGCCTGCTCGAGTTGTTGATGGAACGGCTGGGGCCGCGCGCATCGTTGCGGCTGGTGCAAGATGCCGATCATTCTTTTCGGGTGCCGGCGCGCGCCGATGCCGCCGTCAAGCGTGAGATGATGGACTCCATTGGCGAGTGGACCTTGGTGCTGATCTCCCGGCGCCGCTAGTGCGCATGCGTGTGGAGTTCATCGGCGCTGCCGCGTATTCGCTGTGGTTCACTCGATGGCGCCGTGTGGCCCACCCTTGGGGGTGCTGCTTCCTCAAGCGATGAGTTAGGCGCCGCGACTCGTGTCCGCGGAGCGGAAACGGCTTGCCGCGCGGGCGCGCGCCTTCGCAGCCTCGGCTTCGCGATTGCGCGGTGGAGCATCGGTCACGAGCGAGTCGAGCAATTCGTGCGCCGCTTGCGCCACCTGCTCCACCGCGCGGCTGAACGCCGCCTGGTTTGCCTTGGAGGGGCGTGCAAATCCGCTCAACTTACGGACGAATTGCAGCGACGACGCACGGATTTCCTCGTCCGTGGCGGGCGGCTTGAAGTTATGGAGCGTCCGGATATTTCGACACATGAATGGCCTCACGCAGTTCACGGGTTATCGA
>VAZM01000498.1:5774-8934 GCA_005883135.1 Alphaproteobacteria bacterium | reverse complement strand
GTCCTCTCGGTTGAGCGTCTCCATTTCGTGACGCCAGCCGATGCTCGGCCGGTGATACGGGTGATTGAGATATTGCGCGGCCTGCACCTGCTCCGACAAACGGGCGGACGGATCATTGTCGATGCGCTGGTTGCGCTCCTCCAGAATGACATTGCGCTCCGACGCGATGACGTCTTCGCTCAGCACGAGGCCGGTCATGCGATCGGCCTCGAAGTCCATCATGGCGCCGAGATTCTCGCGCGAGACGCGCTGGAAGTAACCGGTGTAATCGTAGCTCGTGAAGGCGTTTTCCTGCCCGCCGACGGCGGCGATCTGCTGCGAAAAACGCCCGGCCGGATGTTTCGCCGTGCCCTTGAACATCAGATGCTCGAGGAAGTGCGCGATGCCGGATTTTCCGAACGGATCGTCCGCCGCGCCGATGCGATACCAGAGCATGTGGGTGACGACCGGCGTGCGGTGATCGGGCACAACCACGACCAGCATCCCGTTGTCGAGTGTGAACTGCTGGACGGCCGGGGCTGCCACCGCAGGGCCGGCGAGCGCGGCGGTCGGCAGCGCGCAAATGGCAACTGCTGCGAGAAGACGAATCAGTGCGGGCAAGGGCGATGCTTTCAAGGCCCCGGTGCCTAGCACAGATGGCCGGTTATGGCGCGGCAAACCGCGCAGCGATTACTGGTCTTTGCCTTCGTTTATGCCGGCCGGGCGATCCAGGATGGTCGGAATCTTCCATCCGCTGCCCTTATCGGTCCCGGCGCCATAAGGATAGGCGGATGACGGGGTCTGATATCCCACCGGAGGCTGGGTCAAGGCGTTGCGCGTTGGCTCGTTCTCGAATTTGGCCTGTTCGTTGAGATGGGTGCCCATCAGGGCATTCCAGTTGAAGATTCCCTTGTTGTTCAGCTGAGTTGGACTCATCGGGCGGCCAACGTTCGCCTCCTCGATGGAGCCGGTCGTCTGCGAAGGATCGGTGACGCGCGGTGCGCGCGGATTGATGCCGCGGCGCAGTTCATCAGGTGTCAGCGCCGACTCGCTTCCAGGTTCGTCGGGCGTTGCGCGCGTGTTCTTGGTCCTGCGCACCATAACCTTATGGTCCGCTTCGCGCGGCCAGGCAGGATTGCTGGTCGTGGTACCTGCCGCCTGCGGCGGCGGCAGATCGCGCGTAGGCGGGATCACCAGCGGCGAGCGCTCGCGGTAATCAATACCGGCGCGGCCAACGTCCACGCCCATACCGCCGAGGATGTTCTTGATGATCTTCTGCTCGAACGTGTCGTCGTCATCGTCCTGCGCCTGCTGCGCCGACGCCGCGACCGGAAATGCCAGCAACGCCCCGCAAACGCACGCCGTCAAAAGCCCACGCAGGCTCATTCCGGGCTGCTCATCACGCATGGCAATCATCCGTCCTGCGGTCCAATGCCGCGGTGTTGCGCGACCTTCGCCGCCCCGCTTGCCAATTTGACCCATTCTTCAAGGGGGATCGGGGCGCTTTTGCGGCGCCACCCCCAAGGCGTATTCATACAAGAGTCCGATCACTCCGGCAACGATGGCGGCATCCGCCAAGTTAAAGACATACCAGACGAAATTGAAGGTTTTGGTGGTGAGGTGGAACAGGACGAAATCGGCCACCGCCCCATAGAGGACCCGATCGATCGCGTTTCCGACGGCTCCGCCAATAATCAGGCCCAGCGCAAGGGCGGTAAGGCGCAGTTCCGCCCGGGAAAGCCAAACCCAGAGGATCATGACGGCAGCCGCTTTCAACGCGAGAAGCACATAGCGGCCGAAATCGCTGTCCTGCGGAAACAGCCCGTAGCTGATGCCGGTATTCCAGGTCAGCACGAAATCGAGAAACGGCGTGACGTGAACGATCCCCCGGTTCGCGAGGTCGAACACGTTGAGCAGCCAGAGCTTGGAGGCCTGATCGATCGCGCAGGCGATCACCGCCACGGCCACGCCGAAGCGCGTGAGCGGGCCCCACAAGTATTCGCGCAGCACGTTACTCCGCCGCCTTGGCGATCGCGTCCCACTCGCGCAGCGCCTGCGCGTCGCGCGGCGTGACGTCCGGATAATCCGGATCGGACCCGACCGCGGGGGAGATTTTCCACGAGCGCGCGCACTTGGTGCCTTCCGCGAGGTTCGGCACGACGGCGACCCCCTTCACATCGTCGAGTCGAAAGGCTTCCGCCGGCCCCTCGCCTTCGACCAGGGTCGCAGCCGAGGTAATCGAAACCTCGGAGAGGTCGACATCGACCAGCGCGGCGAACAGGTCCGCGTCGGACACGTAGACGATGGGCGCTGCTTCCAGCGACGAGCCTATGCGCTTGGCGGCCCGTTCTAGTTCCAGCGCGCCGGTAACAACGCGGCGCACCGTGCGCACCTTGCGCCACTTCTCGGCAAGCGCATCGTTGCGCCAGTTCGCTGGCACCTCCGGAAACAGTTCCAGATGCACGGAAGATTCCTCGCCCGGATAGCGCGCGACCCAAGCCTCTTCGGCGGTGAAGCAGAGCATTGGCGCAAGCCACGCCACAGTGCAGCGGAACAGCTCGTCGATGACGGTGAGCGCCGCCTTGCGCGTGCCGGACGAATACGGATCGCAGTAGAGCGCGTCCTTGCGGATATCGAAATAGAACGCCGACAATTCGGTGTTCATGAACGCCGCAAGCGTCGCGACCACCGTCTTGTAGTCGAACTCGGCATAGGCCTGGCGCACGATGGAGGCGCGTTTCGCGAGCTCGTGCAGCATCAGGCGTTCCAGCTCGGGCATGTCGGCATGCGCGACTGCATCGGCAGGATCGAAATGATGCAGCGTGCCGAGCATCCAGCGGATCGAGTTGCGCAGCTTGCGATAGGTCTCGATGGTGTTCTTGAGGATCTCCGGCCCGATGCGCTGGTCGTCGGCATAGTCGGTGGCGCAGACCCAGAGCCTCAAAATATCGGCGCCCGAGTCCTTCATCACCTTTTGGGGCTCGACGGTGTTGCCGACCGATTTCGACATCTTGCGGCCGTTCTCGTCGAGCGTGAAGCCGTGTGTGAGCACGATATCGAACGGCGCACGCCCGCGGGTGCCGCAGCTCTCCAGTAGTGAAGACTGGAACCAGCCGCGGTGCTGGTCGGACCCTTCGAGATACATCACGGTATCGCGGCCACCATCGACCGTGCGCTTGAT
>VAZM01000498.1:0-5758 GCA_005883135.1 Alphaproteobacteria bacterium | reverse complement strand
CCGGAATCGAACCAGACGTCGCAGATGTCGTCGACCTTCTTCCACTCTTCATTGGCGAGCGAGCCGAGGAAGCGTTCGCGCGCGCCGTCCATGTACCAGGCGTCGGCACCTTCTTTTTCAAAGGCATCCGCGATGCGCTTGTTGACAGCAGCGTCCTGCAGGATCTCGGCGGAGCCGTCGCCCTTCTCGCGCACGAACACCGCGATCGGCACGCCCCAGGCGCGCTGGCGCGAGATCACCCAGTCGGGCTTGCTGTCGATCATGCCGTTGATGCGATTTCGGCCCGACTCAGGCACCCATTGCGTCACCGAGATCGCCCGCAGCGCTCGGGCGCGCAAGGTGTCGCCAGCCTTCGAGCTGGCTTTGTCAGCGATGTCCTTGTCCATCGCGATGAACCATTGCGGCGTGTTGCGGAAGATCACCGGCTTCTTCGAGCGCCAGGAATGCGGGTATTGATGCTTGAGCCGGCCGCGCGCGATCAGCATGCCGGCGTCGATCAACGCTTTGATCACGGCGTCGTTGGCGTCGCCCTTCTCGCCCGCGTCGGTGAGCACGCGCTTGCCGGCAAAGCCGGGCGCCTGCTCGGTGAAACGACCGTCGGCGTCGACAGTATAGGGAATCGTCGTGTTGATGCCGCGCGTGGCGAGCTTTGCCGCGTTCTCGGTCCAGATGTCGAAGTCCTCGCGGCCGTGGCCCGGCGCGGTGTGCACGAAGCCGGTGCCCGCGTCGTCGCTGACGTGGTCGCCGGCGAGAAGCGGGACCGCAAAGGCGTAGTCGCCGGCAATGCCTTTGAGCGGATGCTCGCATGTGATGTTTGCCAGCTCCTCGATCGCGACCGCGGCTAATTTCTTGAAGCTCGTGACGCGCGCGTGCTGGAAGACCTCCGCCGCCAGTTTGTCGGCGAGCACGAGCCGATCGCCTGGTTTTGCCCAATTCCCCGCCGGCGCATAGACGACCGCGTAAAGGCCGTATGCGATCTTTGGAGAAAAGCTGACGGCCCGGTTGCCAGGAATGGTCCACGGAGTCGTGGTCCAAATGACGACGGAGGTGCCTTTGAGCTCACCTTTCCTGGCATCGCCGAGTGGAAATTTCACCCACACCTGGTCGGAGACATAATCCTCGTACTCGATCTCGGCTTCGGCTAGTGCGGTTTTCTCCACCACCGACCACATCACCGGCTTCGAGCCGCGATAGAGCGTGCCGTTGTGGGCGAACTTCATCAGCTCGCGCGCGATCTGCGCCTCGGCGGAAAAGTCCATCGTGGTGTAGGGATGCTGCCAATCGCCCTCGACCCCGAGCCGCTTGAACTCCTCGCGCTGCACGTCGATCCAATGCGCGGCAAAGGCGCGGCATTCCTGGCGGAATTCGACGATCGGCACCGCATCCTTGTTTCTCCCCTTGGCGCGGTACTCCTCCTCGATTTTCCACTCGATCGGCAAGCCATGGCAGTCCCAGCCCGGCACGTAGTTGGAATCGTAGCCGAGCATCTGCTGGCTTCGCGTCACCACGTCCTTGAGGATCTTGTTGAGCGCGTGGCCGATGTGGATGTTGCCGTTGGCGTAGGGCGGGCCGTCATGGAGGATGAATTTGGCGCGGCCGCGCGCGGCGGCGCGCAGCCGGCGATAAAGGTTGAGCTTCTGCCAGCGCGCGAGGATCTCGGGCTCCTTCTGCGGCAGCCCGGCGCGCATGGGAAAGTCGGTCTTGGGTAGAAATAGAGTCTCGCTGTAATCGCGGGCGGCGTCGGTCATGATCGCATTATCGGCGGTCGAAGTTGAATTGGATGGCAACAAGGGCTCGGCAACGCAAGTCCCGCCGCGGGAATAGTCAAGCGCAGGCCGAGCCCGTAATTCGCCGAGCGGCCGCGCCGAGCAAAGTAGCAAATGAAACGCATGCCATCATGGCGCCGTCCTAGCAGATCGCCGGAGAGGGGAAAAGGCCCGCGCGCCGGCGGAGCCACCGCTGCGGCCGTCCGCGGTGTGCGAAGGCGCGAGGCGGAGGGAACTCGGCATGATAATGTCGCGTTGAGCTTGACGCGGCCGTGCGGGCGGCCCGTGGGAGGCGAACGTGGATTTTCTTCGCGCCAGTCGCGACCAGGGTGACCCTCCAGAACCGCTCGAGTCGATCGAGAACATCTGGACGGTGGCGGCGCACATGGCGACCGTCGGCATCTTCGTCCTACTGCTGGGCGTTTGCCTTTATTTCTTGCGCCCAGTTCTGCTGCCGGTGGCGGCGGCGTTGGTGATCGGCACGACGCTCGCGCCGATCGTCAAAGCCGCGGCGCGCCGTCGCATCTCGCCCTGGGCCACCGCCATCGCGCTCGGCGCGCTGCTCCTCGCGCTTGCCGGAACCGCCGTGACGTTGCTGGCGCGGCCGGTCAGCGAGTGGGTCACCAGGGCCGCGATCAAGCAAAAGCTCTACGTGCTCGATCCTCCATTGGCGGCGCTGCGCGAACTGCAGGAAGTCATCATGCCGTCGGGCGACACTGTTGCGGTCGAGCCGTCGCAATGGGGGATGGTGACGCCGTTGGTGGCCCTCGTCACGCCGGCGGTGGTCGAGGTCACCCTGTTCTTCGTGACCTTGATCTTCTTTCTCGCCACGCAGATCAATTTCCGCAGATACGTGGCGTCGTTCTTCACCACGCGCGAGGGCAAGCTGCGCTACATCCGCATCGCCAACGACATCGAGGAGTATCTCGCGGCCTACATCACCACGGTAACGATCATCAATTTCGGCCTCGGCGTGGTGGTCGCGATCGGGGCATGGCTTTTCGGCTTGCCCAACCCGATCATCCTCGGCCTGGTCGCCATGGCGCTCAATTACGTCCCGTATATCGGTGCCGCCTGCACGACGGTGATCCTGCTCGGTGTCGGTCTCGTGACGTTCCCCTCGTTTGGATACGCGCTCGTCCCGCCGGCGGCATTCGTCGGCGTGGCGACGGTCGAAGGCCAATTCATCACGCCCACCGTCTTGGGCCACCGCCTCACGCTCAATCCGCTGGCGGTCCTGCTGGCGCTCGCCTTCTGGGCCTGGCTGTGGGGTCCGATGGGGGCATTTCTCGCCGTGCCGCTGACGATCATCGTCTTAGTTACGATGACGCACCTATTTCCGCCGGATGAGAGTAAGCTGCCGGACTGACAAGCCGGCGCGAGGCTGCAAGTGGAACTTTTCCCCTTGCGCTCCGTTGGCGCGGTGGCGAATATTTCTTGGGTTCGAGCGGAGCAAAGCCAATGTCCAGCACATCCGGCACGATCAGGGACACGGTTCGAGACACGGTTCGGGAGACGACGCGGGACGCCAAAGACGCGGTGCGCGAGAGCGGCAACGCCGCCTCGGCGGCGAGCAGCGATATCCAAGCGGATCTGCAGGCGCTGCGGGACGACGTGACGCGGCTTGCCTCGCAACTCACCGAAATCTTCACCTCCAAGGGTAACGCGGCGTGGGCGCGCGCGAGATCGAACGTCGAGGGCGTGGTGTCCGACGTCAGCGCCAAGGGCCAAGACGCCGTCGATGCCGTGCAAGAGGTCCGCGACCAAGTGGTCGATGCGATCGACGAGTCGCTCCGAACGCGGCCCTACACCACGCTGGCGATGGCGCTCGGCATCGGATTCCTGTTCGGCGCGATGTGGCGCAGGTGACGCCGCGCCGACGGTGCCGCGCCGTTTGCGGCGCCGATGAGTGGAACGCATGAGCGGCTGGCTCCGGTACTTCGCCCTGAACGCCCAAGTCCGCACCGGGCTCAGCGCGGGGGTCCTCATCTCGGGCATCGTCGCCGCAGCGGCCGCCGTCGGCGCGGTGATCTTTCTCCTCGCCGCGCTGTTCGTCTGGCTCACACAGCTTTACGGCGCCTTGATCGCCGCGGTCGCGCTGGGCTGCGCCTTCATGCTCATCGCGCTGATCGCGCTCGCGGTGGCGCTCATGACCCGCCGCAGCAATATGCAGCGCGCGCGGCTCGAGCTCGCCGCCCGCAGTAGCAACTGGTTTGATCCCCGGCTCATGACGGTGGGCGTGCAGATCGCCCAGCAGATCGGCTGGCGCCGGGTCATTTCGCTCGTCGGGGCCGGATTGCTCGCGGCCGGCGTGGCTAGAGAGTGGTCCGCCCGCGGCGCCAAGGACGAGGACAAGGACGAGGACGAGGACGAGCCATCGTCCGAAGGCTAGTGTCCCGATTCCGAGTGGGCGTGCAGATCGCCCAGCAGATCGGCTGGCGCCGGGTCATTTCGCTCGTCGGGGCCGGATTGCTCGCGGCCGGCGTGGCTAGAGAGTGGTCCGCCCGCGGCGCCAAGGACGAGGACAAGGACGAGGACGAGGACGAGCCATCGTCCGAAGGCTAGTGTCCCGATTCCGAAGTTCGCATCATTGTGCCGCAGGCTCATTTGCGAACTTCGGAATCGAAGGACACTAGCAACTTATTGATCTAGTGTGGCTTTGGTTCAGAAGTCCGCATTTCGGACTCGCTGCAAGAATGATGCGGACTTCTGAACCGCCACACTAGCCCGTCACTTGTCCGAGCTTGGGGAAAGTATCCGGCGCGGCTGCAAGCGCCGCGCGCGCGAGCTTTGCATCCTCGCGCATGCGCCGCACGAGATCCTCGACGCTATCGAACTTGAGCTCGGGCCTGATCCAGTCGACGAAGGCGACGTCGATCATCTCGCCATAGAGGTCGCCGGAAAAATCGAACAGGAATACTTCGAGCAGCACGGTGCCGGCATCGAACATCGGGCGCCGTCCGAAGCTGGCGACGCCGTCGTAGCGGCGCCCGCCCACGCCGACCCGCACCGCGTAGATGCCATGCTTGAGGCTGCAGGCCGGATCGAGTTGCAGGTTGGCGGTGGGAAAGCCGAGGTCACGGCCGCGCTTGTCGCCGTGGACGACCTTTGCGCTCACGAACCAGGGATAGCCGAGGAGCGCATTGGCTTCCGCAATTTGCCCGGCGGCCAGCGCCGCGCGGATCGGGCCGGAACGCACCGGCCGTCCGGCGTCCTCGAAGCGCGGCACAACGTCGACGGCAAAACCAAGCTTCGCGCCCTCCGCAGAGAGATAGTCGGGAGAGCCCGCGCGATTGAGGCCGAAATGAAAATCGAAGCCGATGGCGACGCCGGCCACGGCAAAGCGCGACACCAGAATGCGCGTTATGAAGTCGTGCGCGGACAGCCCCGCCAGCGCCGCGTCGAAACGCAGCACGATCGTGCCGTCGAGGCCGGTCGCGGCGAGAAGCCGCAGCTTCGCGCGCTCGTCGGTGAGGCGGAACAACGGCGCGTTGGGTTGGAAGAAACTCCGCGGATGCGGTTCAAAGGTGAGCGCGGCCGCCGGGCGGCACAGCGCCTTCGCGCGCGCCAGCGCCGCCGCGATCACCGCGCGATGGCCGCGATGCACGCCGTCGAAATTGCCGATGGCGAGGACCGCACCGTCGAGCGCGTGATTTGCGGACGTTTCGCCGCGGACGACGATGAGCGGCTTTGCTGGCTGGGGTTGGTCCGGCATGGCGGTGGCCGAATGGGCCTCGATCCAAGCTTGATCACGCTCGCGCCTGTCATCGCAAGGTTACCGCGCGAGTTCAAGCAAGCCGGTGCGGCCGCGGCGCAATTCGGTCTACCAGCGCAGCCGGTGCATGACGGCTTTCGGCGCCACGCCTGCCGCCGCGAAGATGCCCGACAGTGTGGCGGCATCGGGATCGCTACGGTCGCCGAGTTCCTCGGCGTGAATGCCTGCGGTCACGAACAGGGCATCGATGCCGAATGCCGCCGCGCCCTTGAGATCG
>VAZM01000481.1 GCA_005883135.1 Alphaproteobacteria bacterium | reverse complement strand
CCCCATATTTGCCAACGTTTGCGCCTTGGCTTGCGAGCGGCTACAACGGCGCGGCGAAAAGGGTGGCGGCGATCGGGCTGGGCGCGTCCCTAAGGACTAACACGCTGAAAACAAACTTATTTCCATATGGCGGCGGACGTGGTTGTCGAGTCGGCGGCCGCCGGGGGCGCTTGGCACCAAAAGGACGCAGAGGCAGATGAGCGTGACAGCAGGAACAAAGAGAAAAGAGGGCGGTATTGCCGAGACCGGGCGCGTGATCTTTCACGCTCTCATCATTGCGCTCGTCATCCGCACCTTCCTGTTCCAGCCCTTCAATATTCCATCTGGCTCGATGAAAGCGACACTGCTGGTCGGCGACTATCTTTTCGTCTCGAAATATTCCTACGGCTACAGCCACTATTCATTGCCGTTCTCGCCGCCGCTGTTTTCTGGACGCATCTGGGCCTCGCCGCCCGCGCGCGGCGCCTGCCGAAGGATGACTCGACCGATTACATCAAGCGGGTGATTGGGTTGCCCGGCGACAGAATCCAGATGATCGACGGCGTGCTGCACATCAACGGGGAGCCGGTCAAGCGCGAGCGTATCGATGACTTCATCGAGACCGAGGAAGGCACGCGCGCAACGCGGGTCAAGCGGTGGCGGGAGACGTTGCCGAACGGCGTGACCTACACGACGCTCGATCTCGTCGACAGCGGCTTCTACGACAATACTCCGGTCTATCAGGTGCCCGCCGGCCACTACTTCATGATGGGCGACAATCGCGACAATTCCACCGACAGCCGCGTGCTCAGCCAGGTCGGCTATGTGCCGTTCGAGAACATCGTCGGGCGCGCGCAGATCATCTTCTTTTCCATCCGGGAGGGCGAGCACGCCTGGATGATATGGCGCTGGCCGTGGGCCGTGCGCTGGAACCGGCTGTTCACGATCGTCAGATGAGCGGCGGGCGAGCAGGAAAACCGGCTTCCAGCGAAGCGCCCAACCCATCCACCGCCGGCAAGCCGCCGGATCCGGCCGCCCCCGGTCACGGTCCGAAGTCCAATGCAAAGGAGCGCCGTCGCCGCGAACTGGCCGCGCTCGAGCATCGCATCGGCTACAGGTTCAAAGATGCCGCCTTGCTCGAGCAAGCGCTGACGCACATTTCCGCGCTCAGCGGGGCGCGCAACCGGGCCGCCTCGTATCAGAGGCTCGAGTTTCTCGGTGATCACGTGCTCGGGCTCGTCGTCTCCGACATGCTCTTCCACGCCTTCGCCAAAGCCGACGAAGGGGAAATGTCGCGGCGCCTCGCCGACCTCGTACGCAAGGAGGCGTGCGCGGATGTCGGCCGCGCGATCGAGCTTGGTGCCGTCATTAGGCTCGGCGCATCGGAGGCCAATGCCGGCGGCCGCGGCCGCACTGCCATTCTCGCCGATGCTTGCGAGGCGATGATCGGCGCTGTCTTCATCGACGGCGGATATCCGGCCGCGGCCGCGCTCGTCGAACGGCTGTGGAGCGAACGCATGCACCAGCCGGCGCGGCCGCTGCGCGATTCGAAAACGGTGCTGCAGGAATGGGCGCAGGCGCGCGGGCTGCCGACTCCGGCCTATCGTGAGGTCGAGCGCAAAGGTCCCGACCATGATCCCGAATTCCGCGTCAGTGTCGAGCTTCCCGACTTGGCGCCCGCCGAGGGGCTTGGCCGCTCGAAGCGCGCAGCCGAGCAGGCAGCCGCCGCCGCGATGCTGACCCGGGCCGGCGTGAAATCCGACCGCCGCGATGGCTAACACCAAAGGCGGCGCCCGCGCTTGCACCTCCTCGCGGGAGCACAAGACGGGCGAAGGCGCTCCTGCGCAAGGCGCAGTAGCGCAGACGCGCTGCGGGTTCGTCGCGCTGATCGGCGCCCCCAACGTCGGCAAATCGACGCTGGTCAATGCGCTGGTCGGAACGAAGGTCGCCATCGTGTCCCACAAGGTGCAGACGACGCGGGCGTTGCTGCGCGGCATCGCCGTCGTCGATGGCGCGCAGCTTGTACTCATAGATACTCCCGGCATTTTCGCACCCAAGCGCCGGCTCGATCGGGCGATGGTGACCGCGGCATGGGCGGGAGCGGAAAACGCCGATATTGCAGCCGTGCTGATTGATGCCAAGCGCGGCCTCGACGAAGAGGCGCAGGCGATCTTGGAGCGGCTTGCTGCCCTTCGCCCCAGCAAAATCCTGCTTATCAACAAGGTCGATTTGGTCGAGAAGCCGGTGCTGCTCGGCATCACCAAGACGGCCAACGAGCGCGCGCGGTTCGCCGCGACTTTCATGATCTCGGCGCTCAGCGGCAATGGTGTTGAGGACGTCCAAGAATGGCTTGCCCGGAATGTGCCGGAAGGACCATGGCACTATCCCGCCGACCAGGTCACCGACGCGCCGCTGCGGCAACTGGCGGCCGAGATCACGCGGGAGAAGCTCTATTTGCGCCTGCATCAGGAGCTGCCATATCAGTCGACGGTCGAGACCGATGTCTGGAAGGAGCTCGAGGACGGATCGACCCGAATCGAGCAGACGATCTATGTCGAGCGCGAGAGCCAGCGTAAGATCGTGCTCGGCAAGGGCGGTCAGACCATCAAGGCGATCGGCGCCGATGCACGGCGGGAAATCGCCGACATGATCGAGGCTCCGGTGCACCTATTTTTGTTCGTCAAGGTGCGCGAGCGCTGGGGCGAGGACCCGGAACGCTACAGCGGGATGGGGCTCGAGTTCCCGGAGGGCTAGATGCAGTGGAGCGATGAAGGGATCGTGCTCGGCAGCAGGCGCCACGGGGAGGCCAACGCCATCCTCGAATTGATGACGCGCGCGCACGGACGCCACCTCGGCCTGGTGCGGGGCGGGGCGGGCTCGCGGTTACGCCCGGTGCTGCAGCCGGGTAATCGCGTCGGCTGCACCTGGCGGGCGCGGCTCGACGAGCATCTCGGTCATTATGCCGTCGAGGCACTCGATGCGCGGGCGGCCGCGTTTCTACCCGTTGCGCACGCGCTCTACGGCATGACGCACCTCGCCGCCCTCTGCCGGCTCCTGCCCGAGCGCGACCCGCATCCGCAGATCCACGCCGGTCTTGCGCAGGTGCTCGACGGGCTCATCGATCCGCGCCGCGCTGCACCCGACATGGTCCGCTTCGAACTCACGCTTTTGGCAGAGCTGGGCTTTGGACTCGATCTTTCCGCTTGCGCGGCCAATGGACAAGAGACGGATCTCGTCTATGTGTCGCCGAAATCCGGACGCGCGGTCTCGCGGCAGGCGGGCGAGCCTTGGCGCGACAGGCTGTTCGCGTTGCCGGCGTTCTTGCGCGAGAGCTCCGCGGACGAGCCTTCGCCGCAAGACATCGCTGACGGGTTCGCGCTGACGGGTTTCTTCCTGGCACATCGCGTGCTCGAGCCGCGCGGGCTCAGCCTTGCCGAAGCACGCGCAAGCTTCATTGCCGCGCTCGGTCGCAACGTCCGCCCGGCCATGGCCGTCGGATGAGGAGAGCGGGCCGGAACTGTGCCCGGCCCGCCAAGGCGCTCAGTACCACCAGCGATGATGCCAATGGTGCCGCCACCAGTGCCGGTGGCGATACGGCCGCCAGTACACCTGCTCGACCGGCCGAGTGAACTCGGCGGTCCTTGCGGTGGCGGCGCCA
>VAZM01000353.1 GCA_005883135.1 Alphaproteobacteria bacterium | reverse complement strand
TTGATGCATGGTTGCGAGGTCCTCTGCGGGAATGGGCGGAATCGCTGCTGTCCCCGGCGCGGCTTGCGGGGGATGGGCTGGTGCGGGTCGAGCCCGTGCGCCGGGCCTGGCAGGAGCACCTCGCGGGCAGCCGCAACTGGCAATACCCGTTGTGGACGGTGCTGATGCTGCAGGCCTGGCGCGCGAGGTGGGCGTGAGCTCGCGGCCGCGAAAGATCCTCTATGTCACGGCGGGTCTGCGGGGCGGCGGTGCCGAGGGGATGCTGGCGCGCCTCGCCACGGCGCGGCCCGGGGTCGCCGACGAAATCACCATCGCAAGTCTTCTCCCCGCCGAGGCCCATATGCAACGGCTGAACGCAGCAGGCGTCGATGTGGTCGAGCTGCGATTCGATAAACCGGCAGGCATTGCGACGGGTCTGTTCAAGCTCGCGCGCCTCATCGCCGAAAGCCGGCCGGAGATCGTTCAGGGTTGGATGTATTACGGCGACCTTGCCGCGCTGCTCGCGCTCGCCCTATCGCGGCGGCGCAAAGAGACGCATCTCATTTGGAGCATCCGCTGCTCGGCAATGGATTGGCGCAGCTATGGGCTCGCCCTGTCGCTGGTGGTGAAAGGCTGTGCGCTGCTATCGCGATGGCCCGATGTGGTGACGGCCAACTCGGTCGCCGGCGTGAAATCGCATCTGGCGCTCGGGTATCATCCGAGGCGCACGCAGGTGCTTGCCAACGGCATCGACGTCGACCATTTCCGACCCGACGCAGCCGCGCGCGCCGCGGTGCGCACCGAGCTCGGCATTCCCGAAAAAGCAATAGTGCTCGCCCACGTCGCGCGTGTCGATGCAATGAAGGATCATGGCAGCTTCCTCGCTGCGATGGCGGCGCTGCCCGATGTGTGCGCATTGCTGGTCGGCGCCGGCACTGAAAGGCTTGCCGCCGCGCCCAACCTTTTTCGCCTCGGCCGCCGCTGCGATGTGGCGCGCCTGTTTGCCGCCGCGGACGTCGTCGTCTCGAGCTCGTGCCGGGGCGAAGGATTTTCCAACGTGCTGGCTGAAGGCATGGCCTGCGGCCTGCCGGCGGTTGCCACCGATATCGGCGATGCGAGGCTCATCGTCGGCGACACGGGGGTCGTGGTGCCGGCGCAAAGCCCCGAGACGCTCGCGGCGGCGATCCGGACACTGGCGGCCGAATCAGCACCCCTGCGGGCGGACCGCGGGAGGAGGGCGCGGGAGCGCATTGTCGAGAATTTTTCGATGCGCCACGCCGTCCAAGCCCATGTGGAGCTTTACGAATCGCTCGCCGCAAACCGCCGGTGATAGGCCCGCAAGTTCCCGGCGGGGGCACTTCAAATGGGCGGGTGGATGTGCCAAGAGTTCGCGCCAGTTCAGGGTTCGGAGGCGGTTGGGCGCATGAATCACGCGGAAAGTTTTTTTGCTGCGGCCGCGCAGATTTGTCGTGATATTTCATTTGGTTCCATCGAGGCCCTCGCATCCGAGCTCGACCGGCTGCGCGACCGGCGGGGACGGTTGTTTCTGCTCGGCGTCGGCGGCAGCGCGGCAAACTGCAGCCACGCCGTCAACGACTTTCGCAAGCTCTGCGGGATCGAGACCTACAGCCCGATCGACAACGTGTCGGAGCTTACCGCGCGCACCAACGACGAGGGATGGGACACGGTGTTTGCGGCCTGGCTCGACACCAGTCATCTCGGCGATAAGGACGCAATCCTGATCTATTCCGTCGGCGGCGGTGATGCCGAGCGCAAGATCAGCGCCAACATCGTTCAGGCGATCGATCTGGCCAAAGCGCGCTCGGCAAAAGTATTCGGCATCGTGGGTCGCGACAGCGGATATACCGCCAAGCACGGCGATGTGGTCGTCCTCATCCCCCAGGTCAATCCAAGCTGGGTGACCCCCCTGTCCGAGGCTTTCCAGGCGGTGGTCTGGCACTGCCTGGTCAGCCATCCAGCCTTGCAGCGCAGGCAGACGAAATGGTAAGCCGGGCCCACGGGTTAAGACCGGCCGTGTTCCTCGATCGCGACGGGGTGATCGTCGTTCCGCAATTCCGTGACGGGCGAAGTTTCGCGCCGAGACGGCTGGAGGATTTCAGGCTCTACCCCGAGGCGGCGGCCAGTCTCAAGAAGCTTAAGCAGGCGGGGTTTCTCTTGGCGGTGGTGACGAACCAGCCGGACGTGGGAAACGGCTTGGTTGACCGCTCGGAAGTGGACGCCATGCACGAGATCATAACGCGCGAGCTGCCGGTCGATGCGATCAAGGCCTGCTTCCACCGGCAGATCGACGATTGCAACTGCCGCAAGCCGAAGCCTGGCATGATTCTCGAGGCGGCCGGCGAGGTCGGCGCGGACTTGACGAAGAGCTTCATGGTGGGTGATCGCAAGAGCGACGTCGAAGCGGGCCGCGCGGCCGGATGCGCCACCGTTTTTATCGATCTCGGCTATGCCTTGCCGCCGCCGGATTCTCCCGACTACGTCGCGCGTTCGATCGCCGAAGCCGCCGACCTCATCATCGAAACCGTTCTAACCGCGCAGGAGGGGCCATGAGCCGGATCGCCGATCTCAAGGTAAAGATTTTCGCCGACGGTGCCGACTACGAAGGCATCGTGAAAATGGCGAAGAACCCCGCGATCAAGGGATTCACCACCAATCCGACGTTGATGCGCAAGGCCGGCGTCAGCGATTACGAAGCGTTTGCGCGCAAAGTCCTGGCTGCTATTCCGGACCGGCCGGTCTCGTTCGAGGTGTTCGCGGACGATTTCGCGAGCATGGCCGAGCAGGCGCGCACGATCGCGGCGTGGGGCCCCAACGTGAACGTCAAAATTCCCGTCACCAACACCAAGGGCCAGTCGGCAGCCGAGCTCATCCGCGCACTGTCGTCGGAAGGCGTCGTGCTCAACGTGACCGCGATTTTCACGCTCGATCAGGTCCGCACGGTGACCGACGCGCTCGACCCGGCGACCGCGGCGATTGTCTCGGTTTTCGCCGGTCGCATCGCCGATACCGGCGTCGATCCGATCCCGCACATGCGTGCGTGCAAGCAGATCACGGCCGCGCGGCCGAAGGCAGAGCTGCTTTGGGCGAGCACCCGCGAGCTGTTGAACATCTTCCATGCCGAGGAGAGCGGCTGCGAGATCGTCACGGTGCCGAACGAGTTCCTGACCAAGCTCGATCTTGTCGGCAAGGATCTGGCGGAATACTCGCGCGAAACGGTGCAGGCATTCTATCGCGATGCCGCGGCGGCGGCCTATCAGATCAAGACGACCCGCTTCGCCGCGGAATGAGACGCGCGAACGGCGACGCCAGCGTGATCCTCGGCTTACGATCGTGAGCCGACGCTAGGTCATTGATCTTCAGCGGTGAACTCGGTTGTGAGCTCAACTCCCAGCGAATCCGAGATCCTCGCTTGGTGCATGGCCTATCTGGCCAAAACCTTCAACACGCCGCCCGAGCGCATCCTCCCGCACGCGAAGTTCGCTCGCCTCGGGATGGATTCCGCCGCGTCGGTTTTCTTCCTGGTGGAGCTCGAAGAGTGGCTCGGGATCGAACTCCCGACTGAAGTCGTATTCGCACATCCAACACCCGCTGAACTCGCGCGGTACGTCGCCGAGCATCATATGTCGGGAGCCGACACAAGAGGGCGGGTCGGTTGATGCTCGACTCGCCTCGGTTCCCGAGTTTCACCTCGCTGGTCGATCTGCTGCATCACCGGGCCGCGAAGCAGCCGGACGACCGCGCCTACATATTCTTATCGGATCAAGGCAACGAAGAAGCCGTTCTAACCTTCGCGGATCTTGCTCGTGGTGCGGGCGAAGTTGCGGCACGGCTCGCCCACAGTCAAATAGGCGATCGGGCGCTGCTGTTGTTCGGCCCCGGGCTCGATTTCATCGTTGCCTATTTCGGCTGCCTCCTTGCGGGCGTCATCGCCGTCCCGATGATGCTTCCTCGGCGCAACAGCTCGCTCGATTCGAGCGCCAGCATTGTTGCCAATTGTTCCCCTCGCTTTGCGATCACGAATGCGCAGGTGAGCCGCGCTCGACCGGATGTGGTCGAGCGATTCGAGAAACTCAAAATGGAATGGCTCATTGTCGATTCGGAACGGAAGTCGATACCTGGCCGAGATCACCAGTTACGAACTCCTGGACCCGACGACATCGCCTTTCTGCAGTACACGTCGGGCTCGAGCTCGGACCCCAAGGGCGTGATGGTCACTCACCGCAATCTCATTGAAAACCTCGAGATGATACGGGTGACCTTGGACAACACCGCACGGTCCACTTATGCCAGTTGGGTGCCGCTCTATCACGATATGGGTCTCATTCTGAATGTGCTGCAGTCGCTTTATATCGGCGCGGCTTGTCTGCTGTTGGCGCCGGTCACGTTCATTCAGCGCCCGCTGCGATGGTTGCGCGCGATCCATCACTACGGCGCCGAGGTCGCCGGAGGACCAAACTTCGCATTCGACCTTTGCGTCCAGCGATTTCGCGCCGACCAGGTGAAGGATCTCGATTTGTCATGCTGGAAAGTCGCAATCAACGGCGCCGAGCCGGTGCGAGCGGACACCATCGAGCGGTTTACCGCGACGTTCCGTCCCTATGGCTTCGATCCACGCGCCACCAATCCACTCTACGGCATGGCAGAAGCGACATTGCTGATCTCCGGAGCCCCCAGGGGTAGCGGTCCGGTCATACGCACCGTCAGCCGCGACGCATTTCAACGTCATGAACTCGCTCCTGCCGCCGGCGCGGATGATGCGCATCGCGTGGTGGGCTGCGGCCGCAACCTCATCGGCCAGCGCATCGCGATTGTCGATCCGGAGAGCCGGCGGCGGCTCGCCGCCGACCAGATCGGCGAGGTGTGGGTGGGCGGACCCCATGTCTGCAAGGGCTATTGGCACAATCCGGAGGCGACCACATCGACGTTCCAGGCGCGCATCGAGGGGGAAGACGAACCGTGGCTGCGCACCGGCGATCTCGGCTTCATGGACGAAGCGGGGGAGTTGTTCATCACGGGCCGCATCAAGGACCTCATCATCGTGCGCGGCATCAACTACTATCCACAGGACATCGAGAACACGGTCTATGACAGCCATCCGGCGCTGCGGCGGAACTGCGGGGCTGCATTCTCGGTGCTCACAGAAGAGAACCAAGAAAAAGTGGTCTTGGTCCAAGAGGTGGAACGCACCCATCGCCGCGACATCGAGATCGAGGAAATCGTCGCTTGCATCCGCGAGGCGGTCGCAAACGAGCACGAGATCGCGCTCGACTCGATCGTGCTCATTCGCCCCGGTAGCATTCCGAAGACGACGAGCGGCAAGATCCAGCGCAGCGCCGCCCGACGGATGTGGCTGCAGAATTCGTTCGACACAGTTGACGCATTGTCGATCTGATCTGGGCGTTACGGCGGGTCGCGCCGCACGGCTCGGGCGGCATGGGCCGACACCGCGCGGCAGATGCCGCGGGCAAACCATGCGCCCGTGGGGCGACTTCGTTCCCCGGCGTGGTTGGGGTTGGCTGATCTTGCCCACAACTTCGATACGACGAGCAGGGCGGAATGCCGTTTAATTCACTCGCCTACGCACTGCTGCTGACCTGCTGCGTCGCCTGGATGGCAATCGGTCCATGGCGCGCATTAATGCTGATTGTTGCGAGCTTGATCTTCTATGCGGCGGCTGGACCATTCGACATGGCCGTATTCCTGGGTGCGGTCATACTCAATTGGCTGGTCCAGATCGCCGTTCCCGCCGACCGGCGGCGCATCATGCTGCTTGGGGACGTCAACGTAACCGGCAGTTTTGTCAATACGGCGTTGCCGCTCGGCATCTCCTTCTACAGCTTTCAGGCCTTGGCCTACCACATCGACGTCGTGCGCGGGCGCAACCCGCCGGCACGCTCGTTCCCCGAGTTCCTCCTGTTCAAGGCGTTCTTTCCGCAACTGATTGCCGGCCCCATCGTCCGGCCCAATCAGACGCTGCCGCAGATCCAACGCATCTTCGACAACAAATGGCGGCGGCATCGGCTGCTCGTGTTCGGGCTCGGGCTCATCGTATTGGGGCTCGTGAAGAAGGTGGTGCTGGCGGACAGCCTCGCTCCCGTCGTCGACGATATTTTTTATGCCCGACCGAGCAGCGCCTATTTTGCGTGGCTCGGCGCCGTGCTGTTCATGTTTCAGATCTATTTTGATTTCTCTGGTTATTCGGATATCGCCATCGGATCGGCCTATCTGTTGGGGGTGCGCCTTCCCCGAAATTTCGCGACCCCCTTTCTGGCCCCCAACATTCAGCAGCTGTGGCAGCGCTGGCACATCACGCTCACGCTGTTCCTGCGCGATTATGTGTTTCTCCCGCTCGCCGATATGCGGATCGCGGCTCGGCGCTACCGCGTGGCGCAGCATTTTTGCGCCATGGTTCTGACCATGGCATTGTGTGGCCTGTGGCACGGCGCAGGCTGGAATTTCGTGCTGTGGGGCGCGCTGCAGGGTGTTGCGATGGTGTTCGCGGCGCTGTGGTCGAGGCACCTTCCGTCGCCGCCCGCGCCGATTGGTTGGGCCGTGACAATCATATTTTTCGTCACGACGCTGGTCTTCTTCCGCTCGCCAAATCTGGACTATGCGTTCAATTATCTCGGCACCATGCTATCGTTCGGCGGCGGTTGGCCGGCGGCAGTGGACGACGCCGCGCCGCCCTGGGAAGTTGCGGCAGGCGTGGCGGCATTGTTCGCGCTGCATTGGGTCGAGTTCCGGTTGCAAGAGACGCGCGTTCTGCGTGTCATGCGCCGCGTCGAGGGGCCGGTCAGCCGAGGCTTTCTGTCGGCCCTCGCGCTGCTGCTCATCCTGATTCCCGTTACTAACGTGAATCCGTTCATATACTTCCGGTTCTAGGACGGCGCATGTCTGCTCGCCTGTCATTCCCGAGAATTGCTGATATCGGCCGCTTCCTGTTGGGCGGGATATTGGCGTTGCTCGTGGTGGAGGTTGGGCTGCGAGTGATCGAGCTGACGCCGCTGTGGCGCATCCTGCCCGTGGTCCAGCCGATCCCGGGTCAGCCGGATAAGGACTTCGGTTTCGAATCGACCCCCGGCGCGCGTGGGATCTGGACGACAGAGCATCGGGCGCCCCTGCAAATCAACTCGCTTGGTCTGCGCGATGTCGAGCGCGAGCTGGCAAAGCCCGCGGGGACCCTTCGGATCGGCCTCCTCGGGGACTCCATGGTCGAGGGCGCGCAAGTCAGCCAAAAGGCGAATTTCGGAGCCCTGGCCGAGCGCCGGCTGCGCGCGGACGGGTACAAGGTCGAGCTGATCAACTTGGCGATCGCGGGTCCGAGTCCAATCCGCCAGCTCTGGCGGTTGGAGCGGCGCGGTTATCCGCTGAACCTCGACCTTGTGCTGGCCAACAGCGCTGCCGGCAGCTTTCTCTCCGGCGCGCTGCTCGATGACAGCGAGAACCCTGCGTATGTCCCCACGGCAAACGGCCAACTCGCGATCGGCTATGGCTTCCGTGAGCGTTTCTCGCATCGTCACGCCGAGGATTTGCTTGGACGACTGTTTGTTGCTCTCTATCAGAGCTCACCCGTCGCCCGCATGCTCTACTTGCGCAGCAAGGAGCCATGGTCTGTGCTGTTGGGGCTACCATCCGCCGCTTCCGCCGCACAAGGTCCCGCGCCGGTCGCGCCCCCCGCATCCGATGCCGCGCGCGTCGCTTGCGAGCGGGCCACCGCGGCGCTCCAGCCGATGATCGATCTTTGGCGCGACCATCGTCCGGAGCTGCTTTGGGCGGCCACCGCGCGGTTCTTGGACGATCTGGCGCAGAGCGCGCGCAGCCATGGCGTTCGCGTGCTCTATGCCGTCCGCGACATACCGCTGCCGCCCGCCGATTGCGCCGCGGCTTCCGCACGCGCCGATCTGCTCGTGCACATGCAGCGCGAGTTTACCAGCCGTGGAATCGGTCTGATCGATTGGTCTGCGCTAGTTGCCGAAGTCGCAGGTGGACCGGCCAATCTTCCGCAGCTGCATGGCTTCGGCATCCATAGGGGAGCAGGCCATCTGAATTACGACGGGCACCGGGCCTGGGCCACCGCATTGATCGACGTCCTGCGACGGGAATTGCCGCTCGATGCGCCTTCGCGGGATTCCTCGCAGGCCATCCCTCCCGCCGGGCAAGCGGCGACTCATCCGGCGCCGGGCAACGCAGCGAAACCTTGACGCGCGCCGTCCTTATCCCTTCGACTTGAGCGATTTGAAGACTTCGAACGCCTGGGCCGGTTTGAGGTTTTTGTGCACGACCGCATGAACGGCGGCGATCATGGCTGTCGGCGCCTCGGATTGGAAAATGTTGCGCCCCATGTCGACACCGGCAGCGCCCTCCTGCACCGCGTTGTAGGCCATGGTGAGCGCGTCGAGCTCGGGAAGCTTCTTGCCCCCGGCCATGACGATCGGCACCGGGCACGAAGCCGTGACGGTCTCGAAGCCTTCCTCCACGTAATAGGTTTTGACGTATTGGGCACCCAGCTCGGCGATCATGCGGCACGCGAGGCGGAAGTATTTGGCGTTGCGCACCATGTTCTTGCCCACGGCGGTGACGCCCATGACAGGCATGCCGTAACGCAGCCCAGCGTCGACCAGCTTGGTCATGTTGTGAATCGAACGCGTCTCGAAATCGCCGCCGATAAACACCTGGATGCCGACGCCGGCGGCATTGAGGCGAACCGCATCCTCCATGTCCATGGCGATCTGTTCGTCGGATAGTTCCTCCCGGAGAATGCTCGGCCCGCCGCTCGCGCGCAGCACCATGGGCTTCGTGCATTGGGCCGGAATCACCGAGCGCAGAATTCCGCGCGTACAGAACAGGGCGTCGCAAGCCGGTAGCAACGGCACGATGCTCAGATCGATGCGCTCGAGCCCGGTGGTTGGGCCTTGGAAGTAGCCGTGATCGATCGCCAGCATCACCGTCCGGCCACTGGCCGGGTCGAAGACGCGCGCGAGGCGATTCTTCATGCCCCAGTCGAGTTGGTGGGAGCCTTTCAGATAAAATCCCGGCGCAAGCTGCGGCTGTCCGACTTCGTATCGTTTTCCTTCTTCATCGGCTTCAGGCATGTTTCACCCTGCTGTGGTGCTTTTGCTTTGACAAAAGTTTGCGCCGTTGGTCAAAGTGAAGGCGTCAAGCTGGATAGCACAAGCATCGACGGATAATCCATGACCTCGACTCAACTCGAGAACGATCTCCAATCTTCGATCCGCGCCATTCCGGACTATCCCAAGCCGGGGATCGTGTTCCGCGATATCACCACGCTGCTCGGCAACGCGCGCGCCTTCCGCCGCGCCGTCGACGAGATGGTGCAGCCCTGGGCGGGGATGAAGATCGACAAGGTTGCCGGCATCGAGGCGCGCGGCTTCATCCTCGGCGGAGCGGTGGCGCACCAGGTCTCGGCCGGCTTCGTGCCGATCCGCAAGAAGGGCAAGCTGCCGCACAAGCGGGTGTCGATCGCCTATTCGCTGGAATACGGGCTCGACGAGATCGAGATGCACGAGGACGCGGTGGAGAAGGGCGACCGCGTCATCGTGGTCGACGATCTCATCGCCACCGGCGGCACGGCGGAGGGCGCGGTCAAGCTACTGCGCCAGCTCGGCGCGCAGGTGCTCGCCTGCTGCTTCATCATCGACTTGCCGGACCTCGGCGGCGCCGCCAAGCTGCGCCACCTCGACGTGCCGGTACGCACGCTCATTTCCTTCGCAGGGCATTGAGGCGCGGCGCAAGGCCGGAACGCTCGCCGGGCAAACTCAGCCGACCCATTGGCGCAAGCGACAGCTCGCTCCTAAGGACGCCTTCTACATCCAGCTTCCCGTGTCGAACGCGCGCCTCGGCGCGCCGTCCGGATCGAGCGTGGCGAGCTCGCGAAACAGCTTCTGCCCCCACAACGAATATTTGGTCGCCGCGTCGGTGACGAGGCGGTTGTGTTCCTCTAATTCCGCCATCTGTTTGCAATAGAATTCGCGCTCTGCTTTCACCCGCTCCAGTTCCCGGGTCTTTTGCTGCAGCTCGCCGGTCTTTTGCTGCAGCTCGCTCGTCTTTTGCTGCAGCTCGCCCTCGAGTTTGGCGATGTGCTGCGCCTGCTCCAGCTGCTCGCCTTGCCGTCTGCCGATGTGCTGCTCCGCCTTTGGCGCCAGTTGCTGCAGCTCGCGTTCGAGCTCGTCAATTCGCTCCGCGCGCTCGCGCGCCGTCTTTTTCAACGCGCGGTTCTGCACTTCCAGCATCGAAACCCGTTCACTGAACAACGGCATAAAATGCTCCGCAAACCATTGGGGGACCCGCACCTGGAAGTTTTCTTGATTTTGTCATGGAACTCTGCGTCGGTGAAGCCCGGGTGCGGGGGGTCGATCTGCCGGGGACGCAGTCTCGGCCTGCCCCTGGCCTCACCGGTGGGCGACGCGTGCGACTCCTCGCCTCTCGGCCCGCCCGCGGCGCGGTCGCTCTCGGAACGATGAGACATGGAGCGAGCGACGCGGCAGGCTCGATTCGGTCGAATCCGCGCGCTAGCTCATTTTTTGTGGCGAGGTGCCAGCTGCGGGCGCCGAGGCCGCCCTCCTCATCGCGCCCAAGATATTATCGAGGGCATTTCTGAGCTCGACGGCGGCCGAGGGCGAAAGTGCCAGGCGTGCCGTCACATGAATGACGGGCTGTTGTCCCTGCTGCGGCATCTCGTCGACCCGTTCAGGAAAAATGCGTGCTGTCCCCATGGTGACGACCACGGCGCCGCCGTCGAACGAGGTGCTGACGAGCTTATTCCCGTAAATCTCCAAGACCGAAGGATCGTCTTCGATCTTCGGTTTCTGCTGTATGTCCGCCATGAATGGCTCCTTTGGCTCGAGCGGCGAAGTTCCCGGGGAGCGACGCAAAGCCGTCCCGGGCCGTGCAGCCCCGCCTGCCAGTTGGGTTGAACCTTTCTCGGCAAGGCGTCGACCAATGGCTGGGAGATGGAAGCAGGATCGCTAGGACGGTCCTGCAAGCTCTGCGGCGTCCGCATTCTCCCCCATTGCTCGGCGGGAACTTTCCGGCTCTGTGTGCCGCGTCACTTTACCCGGTTCTCGGTCCTGGTAATGGTAAATGCGGTCGCCCTGGTCCGGAAAGAGGGCAGGGCATATAATAGGCTACGAGCACGGCGGCACAGCACCTTACCGAATTGTCACATATGATTGCGATTGCTTGATCACATGAACGCTGGGAATGGCAAGGAGGGTGGGGAGGACGTCGGCCTGGCGGCGCTGGTCACGCTGCTGCGGTTCCATGGCATCGGCGCCGGTGCGGAACAGATTCGGCATCAGGTCGGGAGGGCGGCGGTCGGCGTCGCCGAGATGCTTCGGATCGCCAGGGGCTTCGGCCTCAAGGCGCGAGCCTGCAGATCGAGCTGGAAACGGCTCGAGAAGACCCCGCTGCCCGGGATCGCGGTTCTCCGGGACGGCGGCTTTCTCCTCCTCGCCAAGGCGGGCGAAGACAAGGTGCTCGTTCAAGCTCCGCTGTCACCGCGGCCCACGCTGATGACGCGGAGCGAGCTCGAGGCGGTTTGGGACGGCCAGCTCGTCTTGATGGCGCGTCGGGCGAGTCTGTCGGAGCTCTCGCGCCGATTCGACGTCACCTGGTTCCTGGGCGCGATTCATAAATACCGCCATATGCTCGGCGAGGTAATGGTTGCCTCGTTTTTCCTCCAGATCTTCGCGCTCGTCTCCCCGCTGTTCTTTCAGGTCGTCATCGACAAGGTGCTGGTGCACCGCAGCCTGAGCACGCTCGACGTGCTGGTCATCGGCCTGGTGGCGATTTCCATTTTCGAAACGGTGCTCGGCGTTCTTCGCACTTATCTCTTTTCCCACACCACCAATCGCATCGACGTCGAACTGGGGGCGCGGCTGTTCCGTCATCTGCTTGCGCTGCCGATTGCCTACTTCCAGGCGAGACGTGTTGGCGATTCGGTCGCGCGCGTCCGGGAGCTGGAGAACATCCGAAATTTTCTGACGAGCTCGGCGCTCACGCTCGTCATCGACCTGCTGTTCACCTTCGTGTTTCTGGCGGTCATGTTCTTCTACTCGCCGCTGTTGACGTGGATCGTGCTGGGGGCTTTTCCGCTGTACATCGCCATCTCGGCGGGGGCGACGCCCCTGTTCCGCCGGCGGTTGGACGAGAAGTTTCAACGCGGGGCGGAGAACCAGGCGTTCCTGGTCGAAAGCGTGACCGGCGTCGAGACGCTCAAGGCAATGGCGGTCGAGCCGCAGATGCAACGCCGCTGGGAGGAGCAGCTCGCGGGCTATGTTGCGGCGAGCTTCCGCGTGATCAGCTTGGGCAACACGGCAAGCCAGACCGTGCAGCTCGTCAATAAGCTTGTGATTGCCGGTACCCTGTATTTCGGGGCGCAGCTCGTCATCGACGGCAATCTGAGCGTGGGCGAGCTGGTTGCTTTCAACATGCTGGCCGGGCGAGTGAGCGCGCCGGTGCTGCGCTTGGCGCAGATCTGGCAGGACTTCCATCAAGCGCGGCTGTCGATTGCGCGCCTCGGCGACATCCTCAACACCGCGCCTGAGCCCACGTTCAACCCGGCGCGCGCCGCGCTGCCGCCAATTCGCGGCGATGTCACGCTCGAGCACGTCACCTTCCGCTACCGGGTCGATGGAGCTGAGGTGCTGCACGACGTCAGTTTCAGCGTGCCGGCCGGGCAGGTCGTCGGCATCGTCGGCCCTTCGGGCTCGGGCAAGAGCACGCTCGCTAAATTGGTCCAGCGTCTTTACGTGCCGGAGAGCGGGCGCGTCCTCATCGACGGCGCCGATCTCTCCATGGTCGACATCGCCTGGTTACGACGGCAAATAGGCGTCGTGCTGCAGGAGAACGTTCTGTTCAATCGGTCAGTGCGCGACAACATCGCGCTTGCCGAACCGGCCATGTCGATGGAGCGAATCATTGCGGCGGCCGCGCTGGCGGGCGCGCACGACTTCATTTTGGAGTTGCCCGAGGGCTATGACACCATCATAGGCGAGCGCGGTAGCAGCCTTTCAGGCGGGCAGCGTCAGCGCATCGCCATCGCGCGCGCGCTCGTCTCCAATCCCCGCATCCTGATCTTCGACGAGGCAACGAGCGCCCTCGACTACGAGAGTGAGCGCGTGATCCAGGAGAACATGCAGCGGATCGCCAAGGGGCGCACGGTCTTTATCATCGCGCATCGCCTGTCGACCGTACGGACGACCGACCGCATCATGACCATCGAACGCGGCCGGCTGGTCGAGGACGGCAGTCACGATGAATTGATCCGGACCGGCGGGCGCTACGCCTCGGTCTATCGCTTGCAGAGTGGAATCCATGAAGTTGGCTAAGAACGTCGTCGTCCCATTCCGTCCCAGCGAGCGGCGCAAGAAAGAGGAGCTGGCATTTCTGCCGGCGGCGCTGGAGATTGTCGAGACGCCGGCATCGCCGATCGGCCGCGCGATCGCCATCCTCATCGCGACCCTGTTCTGCGTCGCGCTCGGCTGGGCGTATTTCGGCAAGATCGACATCATCGCGTCGGCGCCAGGCAAGATCATTCCAAGCGGCCGCACGAAAGTGATTCAGCCGTTCGAGACCGGGGTCATCCGCGCCATTCGTGTGCGCGACGGGCAGAATGTCAAAGCCGGTGACATTCTCATCGAACTCGACCCGACGATAAACGCGGCGGAACGCGAACACATTCAGAGCGATCTCACGGCAGCGCAGCTCGACATCGCCCGGCTGCGCGCGGCGCTCAGCGAGGGTACCGATCCGCTCGCGGACTTTCACCCGCCGGAGACCGCGAGCCCCTCGCTCGTCGCAACGCACCGGCAGTTTTTGTTGAGTCAAATCGGCGAGTATCGAGCCAAGCTCGCCGGCCTCGATCGTCAGCGCGCGCAGAAAGAAGCCGAGAGCGCCACCGTGGCTGCCACCGTCAGCAAGCTCGAAGCGGTCGTTCCGGTGGTGCAGCAGAAAGTCGACGTCCGCGGCGCGCTTTACAATCGGGAATTCAGCTCGAAGCTGCAATATCTCGAAAACCTCCAGCAGCTCATCGAAACCCAGAAGGAACTCGCGGTTCAACAGAGCCGCCAGCGTGAGACGGAAGCGGCCATTGCAGCGCTGAAGGAAGCGCGGGTGCAGGCTGCCGCCGAATTCAGCCGCACCATCCACGATGACCTGGCAAAGGCCGAGGCGAAAGCTGGCGGCCTCACTCAAGATCTGATCAGGGCCGAGCAGAAGACCAAGCTGCAAGAGCTCACCGCTCCGGAAGATGGGGTCGTGCAGCAACTTGCGGTGCACACGGTGGGTGGGGTCGTCACGCCCGCGCAGACATTGCTGGTGGTCGTGCCGGTCGGGACGCATCTGGAGGTCGAGGCCATGGTGTCGAACCGCGACATCGGCTTCGTACATCCGGGCGAAGAGGCCGAAATAAAGGTGGAAACATTCAATTTCACCAGATACGGACTGCTGCATGGGCGAGTGATGCACGTGTCGCAGGACGCCATCACCCGCGAGAAATCCCAGGACAAATCTGGCGGCAAACCGCAAGGGTCGGACAGCAACACCGATCCCAAGCCGGACGAGCTCGTTTACGCCGCGCGCGTGTCGCTCGACCGCACCCAGATGGAAGTCGAGAACAAGCTCGTAAACCTCTCGCCCGGCATGGCGGTGACGGTCGAAATCAAGACCGGCTCGCGCACCGTCCTCAACTACCTGCTCTCGCCCTTGCTGCGGTACAAGCAGGAGAGCCTGCGCGAGCGATGAGCGCGCGGCCCGTCCGCATCGATGGGTAGATAAGCCGCGGTGCGAACGGTGCATCCACGGCGCCTGACCCGTCCTCGGGGCAGGGCTCGCCTGTAAATTCCTGTAAATCAGCGAAACCGATCCTCGCCCTTGTGCTGCGGAGCAGTGCGTTCAGCGGGGTCACGCGCGTCCATAAGCGACCCTCCGCCGTCATTGCCGGGCTTGACCCGGCAATCCA
This sequence comes from Alphaproteobacteria bacterium, assembly GCA_005883135.1. Taxonomy (GTDB): domain Bacteria; phylum Pseudomonadota; class Alphaproteobacteria; order Rhizobiales; family Xanthobacteraceae; genus VAZQ01. The sequence continues at coordinate 977 of VAZM01000353.1, read as the reverse complement.
TCCGCTTCGGAAGAAGATTTTGCGAAGAATGATGGACCCGCGGGTGACGTGCCACACGCGCCACGCGCTGCAGTTGTACAGCTCCCTGTAAAGAACAGGCCGGAAACAGGGAGCGCTCCTGCGCGCCCGTTTTCTACAACCACGGGTTAGTCCTTCGCTCGGCCAAAACGCGTCGTCCCCGCTTGCCCTCATGCTGAGGAGTCGCGCAGCACGCAAGCTCACGCAAACGCGCGCCAGCTCGTCCGCGCTGCGCGGCGTCTCGAAGCATGAGGGCACACGCCGGATTTCGATTCCCGTATCCGCACCACGCGCTGCAGTTGCACAGCTCCCTGTAAAGAACAGGCCGGAAACAGGGAGCCCTCCTCCGCGCCATTTTTCTGCACCCGCAGGTTGGTCCTTCGCGCTCTCGTGTCCCGGGCGCAGCGCAGCGCACGCAGATAAGTTTGCGCAATCTGCGTACACTTGATTGCATTGCGGTGCGCTGCAGACACCGATCTCGGGTTTACCCGAGATCGGCGCACAAATGTGCGCAAGTCGGGCAAGCCCGACTTGCGTGGACCGTTCCAGTCTGTGGCGGTCCCGGATCAGCGATGCACCACTCGCTCTCGCTCGCGCTGCATCGCATCCGGGACACACAAGCCTCGGACGCGTTCTCACCCCCTATTCACTTGTCAAACAGCCACTCTTCTTCGTTCCCGCGGCGCAATTTCTGCGCCCGGGTTTTTGCAACCTTGCTCCGATCATCCCCAGCCGCGGGGTGGCGGAGCGCCGAGAGACGTTCGGGTGCAGCGGCACCCGTTCGGCGTGCCCTCTTGCGTCAAAGACGCGCGTCAACGCGCTTGTGACGCCGCACGCCAGGCGCCTAGCGAGGCGCCTTGCGTCCCATGACGCGGGACGCTCGCCTCTCGGCGCTCCACCGTGGCGCTTTTGGGCTCCGGGGCCGCGCTTCTCGCACCGGCATTTGCGCCGGATCGTTT
>VAZM01000352.1:5424-20158 GCA_005883135.1 Alphaproteobacteria bacterium | reverse complement strand
CGAAATCCGTCACCCGAATTTGATTGTGCTCGCGGTGGAACAGGTGCCCGCCGAGCTCGGCCTCGAGCTTCTGGACGGCGCGGGTGAGGGCCGGCTGCGACACGTGACTGAGCTCTGCAGCGCGGTGGAAATTCAGGGTTCGGCACGCCGCGAGAAAATACTTGATTTCATGCATCTCCATGTCCGCCTCCACCCCGATAACCGCCGCGCATCGAAGTGATGAGTTATCGGTATTTGGCTTTCTGGCGGGATCATCGCAGATTGGACTCACAAGCCAACCGAACGGAGGGCGAAGGATCACGCAGGAGTCGCAGCATGCCAGTGTACACCTACACCACACTCGAGGATCCTTTGGCCCCCGATATCACCGGGGCTTACGGCATCAACGACAATGGCCAGATCGTCGGGTATTACATCGACGCGTCCTACCACGGCTTCCTCTATAGCAATGGTGCCTACACTACCCTCAACGATCCCTCGGCGGGCTCCGCCGGCACCGTTGCCATAGGCATCAACGCTTCGGGCCAGATCGTCGGGTATTACTTTGACGCGAACTTAAAGAACCGCGGCTTCCTTTACAGCGGCGGCAGCTACACCACCTTCGACGATCCCTTGGGCGTCCAAGGCACGGTGCCAAATGGAATCAACAACAACGGCCAGATCGTCGGGTATTACATCGACGCGAACTCCAGCACCCACGGCTTCTTCTTGAGCAACGGTCTTTACGCCCCCGTCGACGATCCCTCGGCGGGCTCCGCCGGCACCGTTGCTATAGGCATCAACGATACAGGCCAGATCGTCGGGTATTACACCGACGCGAACTCCAGGAGCCACGGCTTCCTCTATAGCAATGGTACCTACACCACCCTCGATGATCCCTTAGCCATTGGCGGCAACGGCAGGCATCAACGCTTCGGGCCAGATCGTCGGCTATTATTATCAGGACACCGGCGGCACCCACGGCTTCCTCTACAGCGGCGGCACTTACACCACGATCGACGATCCCTTGGCCACCGGCAGTACCTCTGCGTTTGGCATCAACGACATGGGCCAGATCGTCGGGTATTACCAGAACGCCATCGCCCTCCACGGCTTCCTCCTTACGATCACACCCAACCCGCCGCCGCCCGCCGGCACCACGGCCGACATGATTCTGCGCGGCGCGAACAGTTCGGCCTACGCCGGCCAGTACGAGATCTACGACATCGGCAACAACGCAATCCTCGCGGGCTATTCCTTGGGCCAAGTCGGAACCGATTGGCAGTTTGCCGGCCTGGGCGGCTTTTTCGGCAGCGACACCACCGACATGATCTTGCGCAACACGAACACGGGCACATTCGAGGTCTACGACATCAGCAACAACAACATCACCAATGCCGCGGCGTTGGGCACGGTCGGCTTGAATTGGCAGGTCGCCGGCTTCGCCGACTTCAATCACGACACCATGACCGACATGATGTTGCGCAACAACAGCACGGGCGGCTTCGAGGTCTACAACATCAGCAACAATCAGATCACCGGCACCGCATTCCTGGGCACCGTGGGCTTGGATTGGCAGGTCGAAGGCTTCGGCAATTTCAGCAGTCTCGGCGAAAGCGACATGCTGCTGCGCAACTCCAATACCGGCGGATTGGAGGTCTACGACATCGCCAACAATCAAATCACCGGCGCGGCCTTCCTGGGCACGGTCGGCTTGGACTGGCAGTTCGCCGGCGTCGCCCCGGTCAGTGGCGCCGGCAGGTCCGACCTCGTCTTGCGCAACGTCAACAGCGGCGCGTTTGAAGTCTACGACATCGCCAACAATGCGATTACGTCGGCCGTCAGCTTGGGTGCGGTTGGATTGGATTGGCAGCTGGGCGGCTTCGCCGTTGATCCGCCTACCGGATCGGCCGCGTCGATGGATGACGTTGCCCAACTCGTGCAAGCGATGGCGGGCTTCGGCGGCGGCAGCGGCGGCGCAGGCGCCGACTTGGCTACCGCCGCGCTCGCTGCCGGCACGTCGCCGCAGGATGTTCTGACGGCGGCAAGCATTGACGACGACAGCCGCGGACCCTAAGGCCGATAGGGCGCAAGGCCGGCGCACCCGCAATCCCGGGCTCGAAACGTTCCATGGCCACGCGGCGCAATGCGCACGCGCTGCAGGCGGAACTCCTCTTGCGAGGACATGTTATCCGGCGGTGGGCGGTGGTATAAGCCGCCCCGCTCGCTTGCGGTGCGTCGAGACTGACCCAGCCCATGGCCCAGGTAGCCAACGATCCCACCGCCTCCGACGCCGCTCCTTCGCCTATCCGCCACGCGTCGCATCAGAAATCGAACCGGTGGGCGTTGGCGCTGGGCAGCCTCGGCGTGGTTTACGGCGACATCGGTACGAGCCCGCTCTACGCGTTTCGCGTGGCGGTCACCGCGGCCCTCGAGGACGGGCCGATCCGGCGCGACATCGTGCTCGGCGTCCTCTCGCTCATCCTGTGGGCGCTAATCGTGGTCGTGGCGATCAAATACGTCCTCATCCTGCTGCGGGCCGACAACAATGGGGAGGGCGGCACCCTGTCCTTGACCGCGCTGGCAAGCCGCGCGTTGGGGCGGCGCACGGCAGTGGTATTTTTGCTCGGCGTCGTCGGCGCCTCCATGTTCTTGGGCGACGCCGTGATCACGCCGGCCATTTCCGTGCTGTCCGCGGTCGAGGGACTGACGCTGGTCACGCCGGCCTTCGAGCACTATGTGGCGCCCATGACCATCGCCATCCTCCTCGGCTTGTTCGCCGGGCAAAGCCGCGGGACCGCGCGGGTCGCGAGTTTGTTCGCACCGGTCATGGTGGTCTGGTTCATCGCGATCGCAGTCGCCGGGGTTCTCCATATTCACGATGACCCCGGCGTTCTCGCGGCCATTAATCCGGCCTATGCGCTGGCGTTTCTCTATGGTCACGGCCACATCGGTCTGGTGACGCTCGGCCTCGTCTTCCTCGTCGTCACTGGCGCGGAGGCGCTTTACGCCGACCTCGGCCATTTCGGGCGCCAGTCGATCCGGACCGCTTGGTTCGGTCTGGTGCTGCCGGCGCTGCTGCTCAACTATTTCGGCCAAGGCGCAAAGGTGCTCGCCGACCCCGCGGCGATCGAAAATCCGTTTTATCGGCTCGTGCCCGAGGCGTTGCTGCTGCCCATGGTCGCGCTCGCAACCGTCGCGACGGTGATCGCCAGCCAGGCCGTGATCACCGGCGCCTACTCGCTCGTGCGTCAGGCCATTCAGCTCGGGTTATTGCCGCGTCTTGACATCCGGCACACGTCGGAGTCGCAGGCCGGCCAAATCTATATTCCGCGCGTCACCGGCGCGCTGCTGCTCGGAGTCCTATTGTTGGTCGGTCTATTCCGCACCTCAAGCGCGCTTGCATCGGCCTATGGCATCGCCGTCGCAACCACCATGGTGGTCGACGGTCTGCTCGGCTTCATCGTGATCTGGAAATTCTGGCATTGGCCGCTGTGGCGGGTCGGCGTGCTGATTGCACCCCTCGTGGTGGTCGATGTCGTCTTTTTCTCCGCCAACTTGCTGAAGTTGTTCGAGGGCGCTTGGGCGCCGATCCTGTTCGGCGCCTCGATGGTGCTATTGATCCTGACCTGGCGACGAGGCACCCACATCCTCGCCCGCAAGACGCGGCGCAGCGAAGTGCCGCTCGATACGTTGCTGGGGAGCCTGCAAAAACATCCCCCGCACATCGTGCCGGGCACCGCGGTCTTTCTCACCAGCCAGCCGGAATTCGCCCCCACCGCGCTGCTGCACAATCTCAAACACAATAAGGTCCTGCACGAGCGCAACCTCATCCTCACCATCGTCACCACCGACACGCCGCGGGTGGCCGACGACGAGCGGGTGAAGATCACGGCGCGCTCGCCCCACTTCAGTCTAATGGCGCTGAAATTCGGTTATATGGAATCGCCCAACGTGCCCAAGGGGCTTGCGCTTGCGCGCAAGCAGGGCTGGCCGTTCGACATCATGTCGACGTCGTTCTTCCTCTCGCGCCGTGCGCTCAAGCCGGCGACGCATTCCGGCATGCCGCGCTGGCAGGACCGGTTGTTCATCGGTCTGGCAAAATCCGCCAGCGACGCCACCGATTTCTTCCACATTCCGACGGGGCGCGTGGTCGAGGTTGGAACCCAAGTCGCGGTTTGAGCCCTTGACGCAATTCGCTCGGAAAACCCCCGGAAATTCGAAGCAGGCGGCCGGCAGTATTGCATTTATAGCCGGGCTGCCTTGTCCCCGCCGCAAGAGGAGGAACAGACCGGCCGTTTGGCCTCTGCTATAAGCGCGGCCTTCTATGTTGCACCGCAACATTTAGGTCCATTCCATGATACCTCTACTTAGGACGGTTGCCGTCGCTCACCGCGGCGGCGCCGTTGCGGCCAAACCCCAGGCCAAGGTGGGGGCCGGTGCCGCATTCTGGGCGCTCACGGTCGGCAGCATCGGCGTCGTTTACGGCGACATCGGCACGAGCCCGCTCTATGCGATGCGCGAGTCGGTGCTGGCGGCGGTCGGGCCGGGAAATCCGGCGAATGAAACCGCGATCTTCGGAATTCTCTCGCTGATCATTTGGGCGCTCATTCTCATCGTCACGCTGAAATACGTGGTCATTTTGCTGCGCGCGGACAACAACGGGGAAGGCGGTACGCTCGCGCTGATGGCGCTGGCGCAGCGCTCGTTGGCAAAGCGTGCCGGCGCCATCGTGCTGTGCGGCGTCATCAGCGCCGCGCTGTTCTACGGCGACGCCATGATCACGCCGGCGCTGTCGGTGCTCTCCGCGATCGAGGGCCTCAAGGTCGCCACTCCGGCATTCGACCACTACGTGGTGGCGTTGACCGCGCTCATCCTCGTGGTGCTGTTTGCGTTCCAGTCGCACGGCACGGCCAAGGTGGCGGCATTCTTCGGTCCAATCATGCTGGTCTGGTTCGTGACCATCGCCCTTGGCGGGCTTTGGCACGTGATGGCAAATCCCGCCGTGCTGTGGGCGTTCAATCCGAGCTATGGGCTCGCGTTTCTCGCCAGCCACGGGATCATCGGGCTGGTCACGCTGGGGGCGGTGTTTCTGGTGGTCACCGGCTCGGAAGCGCTCTACGCCGATCTCGGACATTTCGGGCGTGGGCCGATCCAAACCGCTTGGCTCAGCATTGTGGTGCCCGCGCTCACCATCAACTATCTCGGCCAGGGCGCGCTGGTGCTGGCGGATCCCAAGAGCATCGAGAATCCGTTCTTCCTGCTTTATCCCGACTGGGCGTTGTTGCCGATGGTGGTTTTGGCCACCGCGGCGACCGTGATCGCGAGCCAAGCGGTCATTACCGGCGCTTATTCGCTCACTCGGCAAGCGATCCAGCTTGGGTTGCTGCCGCGGCTCGAAATTCGGCATACGTCAGAGTCGCTGTTCGGGCAAATCTACATGCCCCGGGTCAATCTGCTGCTGCTGATCGGTGTCTTGCTGCTCGTGGCGCTGTTCCGTTCCTCGAGCGCGCTCGCCTCCGCCTACGGCATCGCGGTGACCGGAACCATGGTGGTCACCGTCACCATGGCCTTCGTCGTGATCTGGAAGGCATGGCGCTGGCCGCCGCTCGCGGCGGCCGCGTTGATCGCGCCTTTCCTGTTCATCGACGTCACTTTCCTCGGCGCCAATCTGCTCAAGGTGGTCGAGGGCGGCTGGGTGCCGCTCGCGTTCGGCGGCCTGGTGATGGTGGTGATGTATACGTGGCGGCGCGGCAGCCGCCTGTTGCTCGAGAAGACGCGGCGGCAGGAAATGTCCCTCGACGACCTCGTGCGTATCCTGGAGAAAAAGCCGCCGACCCGCGTGCCGGGCACCGCTGTCTTTCTCACCAGCACGCCCCACGCCGCGCCGACCGCCCTCATGCACAGCCTGAAGCATTACAAGGTGCTGCACGAACAGAACGTCATATTGACGATCGAGACCGCGAACACGCCGCGCGTGGAGGCGGCCGAGCGCGTGCGGATGAAGAAGCTGGGTCAGACCTTCGCCTGCGTGACGTTGCGCTTCGGCTTCATGGAAACTCCGAACGTGCCGAAAGCTCTCGCAATCGCCCGCAAGCTGGGTTGGACCTTCGACATCATGTCGACCTCGTTTTTTCTGTCACGACGGTCGCTCAAGCCGGCCGCCCATTCCGGCATGCCGCGCTGGCAGGATCGTCTGTTCATCATGCTCACCCGCATCGCCAACGACGCCACCGACTATTTCCAGATCCCCACCGGGCGCGTGGTGGAAGTGGGAACGCAGGTGACGATCTGACCCGCGCGGTGCCGCGTATCTACCGCGCCGGAATGATCTGGGACTGCGTTCGTGGGTCAGAACGTCAGCGTACGCTCTTGATTCTTGAAGGCTGACGCGCGAGTTGTGTCTCGCCGCGACGCGCCCTGGAAAGGAGCTTTATACCCATGTCCGCCCAACTTGGCCGAGAGAACGTGCACGATCTGCCGCCGGAGGAAGTGGCCCGAGGGCTCGTCGAAGGCACAATTTTGCTGGTCGACGTGCGCGAGCCGAACGAGACAGACGTCGAGCGCTATCCGGAGGCGTTCTACCTGCCGATGTCGGAATTCGATCCGGCCGCAATTCCCGATCCGGCGGGGCGCCGGGTCGTGTTCGCGTGCCGCTCCGGCAACCGCTCGGTCACCGCTTCGCTGATCGCACAGGCCGCAGGGCTGCCCTACGACGCGCATCTTGCCGGCGGCATGAAGGCGTGGAAGGAACTCGGCTTGCCCACCGCGACCTGACGCGCTCCGCAGCCAAGCGCGAACCGTCTCCCGCCGCCGGTCCTACGCCTGCCCGCCTCTGCAATGCTTCCACGGAGATTTTCGATGCGCCTACCGATCCGGCTCGTCCTGGTCGCAGCCGTCTGCGCGGCGATCACGCCCGCTGCCGCTCAACCGAAGCGGGAACGGGTCGTCAACGCCTACAATTGGTCTGACTACATCGCCCCGAGCGTGGTCGAGGACTTCACCAAGGCCACGGGAATCAAGGTTCGCTACGACACTTTCGATTCCAACGATACACTGGAGACCAAGCTTCTGGCCGGCAAATCCGGTTACGACGTGGTGGTGCCCACGGCCTATTTTCTCGAGCGGCAGATCAAGGCCGGTGTTTTCCAAAAGCTGGACAAGGAGAAGCTGCCGAACCTCGCGAACATGTGGCCGGAGATCACCCAGCGATTGGCGGCGTATGATCCCGGCAATCAGTACGCGGTCAACTACATGTGGGGCACGACGGGCATCGGATACAACGCCCGGAAAGCGCGCGCGATCCTGGGATCGAACGGCACAGTCGACAGCTGGGACATCGTGTTCAAGCCCGAGAACCTGGCCAAGTTCAAGGACTGCGGCGTGCATCTGCTCGATTCCTCCGACGACGTCCTAGCGGCGGCGTTGCACTATCTCGGGCTCGATCCCAACAGCAGCAACGAGGCCGATCTGCAGAAGGCCGCCGATCTCGTCATGAAGATCAGGCCCTATGTCCGCAAATTCCACTCGTCCGAATACCTCAACGCGCTCGCCGCCGGCGAGATCTGTCTGGTTCTCGGGTTCTCTGGCGACGTCAAGCAAGCGCAAAAGCGCGCGGCGGAAGCCAAGAACGGAGTCGAGATCGCTTACGCGATCCCGAAGGAAGGGGCGCAACTGTGGTTCGACAATCTCGGCATCCCGCGCGACGCCAAGAACGTGGCGGAAGCGAACGAGTTCATCAATTACTTGCAGCGGCCGGAGGTGGCGGCGAGGAATACGAACTTCATATCCTACGCCAATGGCAATTTGGCTAGCCAGAAATTCATCGACAAGGCGATCCTCGACGACAAAACGATCTATCCGGACGAGGCGACCATGCGCCGGCTTTACACCATCAGCGCGCATGACCCGAAGACGCAGCGGTTGATGAATCGGCTGTGGACCAGGATCAAAACCGGCAGATAGGCCCGACGTTCGCCCAGTTCCCGCGGCGCGTCAGCGCCAACGCCGGTGCACCCATAGCCATTGCTCGGGGTGCTCGCGGATCCACCCTTCGACGACCGACGTGATCGCCTGCATGGTCCCGGCAATATCGATCTTACCGGCCTCGTCGCGCCGGGGCTCGATGGCTTCGCTGAGATCGACGCGGAAGCGATGCTGGTCCGGCAGACGGATGATGCGCGTGCCGTGAATCGGGCACTCGATGTGGCGGGCGAGACGGGCGATGAAGGGGTTGGCTTTGCAGCGGCGGCCGAAGAAGGTCACGTCGACGCCGTTGACATAGTGCTGATCGACGAGCATGGCGACGTGGCCGCCGACCTCGAGCACGCGCAGGAGCTTGAACGGCGCGTCGAGGCCAGTCGGGACGAGATTTCCCATGCTGCCCTTGCGAAGTTTGATGATTGCGTCGCTCACCGCGCCGATATTGGGTCGGCGGTAGAGCACCGTCGCGTCGAGCCGGTATTTGGCCGCGATCAGCGCCGGCAATTCCCAGTTGGCGAGATGGGTGGCGAAGACCAGAGCAGGCTTGCCGTCGCATCGCAGGCGCCGAAAACGCGCATCGACCTCCTTGCTGTAGACGATGTCCCCCATTTCCAGCGGATCGGGATCGAACATCCGCAGACGATCGATGTGCGCGAACTCGGCCGCAACGCGGCCGAGATTGTCCCAAACGCCGCGCAGAATTGCTTCGATCTCGGCCGGGGATTTTTCCGGAAAGGCGGCGGCGAGATTGTCGCGGCCGATTGTATGTTCCTTCAGCCGCGGACCGAGCGTGCGCATGAAGCCGCCGGCGAAATCCGCCATCCGTTTTCGGTTGGTTGCGCGAATCATCCGTAACATCGCGACCGCGAGCGATCCGAGCGCGGCGTCGATGCCGGCCTTGGCATGTCGTTGCATCCGATAGGCGAGCGTTCGCGGGAAGCTCATGCGTGCTTGGAGCGGATGGTCAAAATCCGACTATGATCTTTCCGAACACCTGGCGGCTTTCTAGCCGCGCCAGTCCGCGCTCGAAGTCGGCAAGCGCAACCTCGGTGTCGATCACCGGCAGCAGGCCATTCGCCATCTTGGCGAGGCTCTCGCGGATATTGCGCATGGAGGCGCCGAACGAGCCGATAATGCGATATTGCTGCTGGAAGAGCTGCATCAGGTTGATGGTCGTCGACGGCCCCGAAGTAGAGCCGCACGTGACCAGCCGTCCGCCGCGCTTGAGGCACAGGAGCGAACCGTTGAAAGTCTCCGCGCCTACGTGCTCGAACACCACGTCGACGCCTTTCTTGGCGGTGATCTTGCGCACCGCCCCTTCGAAGCGGTCGGTGCGGTAATTGACGACATGATCGGCGCCCAAGGCCTTGGCCTTTTCCGCCTTGGCATCGTCGCCCACCGTCGTGATGACTGTGCAGCCGATGGCCTTTGCCATTTTGATCGCGACCGAGCCGATGCCGGAGCCGCCGGCATGCACGAGCACGCTTTCGCCCGGTTGCAGCCCGGCATTGTCGAACAGCATGTGCTGCACCGTTGCAAAGGCGATCGGCGCGCAGGCGGCGTCGCGGAGCGCGACGCCGCTCGGAACCGGGATCACCAGGCGCGCCGGCATGTTGACGAGATCGCGGGCGAAGCCGTCGAGATGGAAGCCCATGATGCCGCCGACGTTTTCGCACAGGTTGTCGCGGCCCTCGCGGCAGGCTTTGCACGCGCCGCAGGTCAGGGCGCCGTACATCACGACGCGGTCGCCGGGCTTGAACGCGGCGGTCTCGGGCCCGACGGCGACGATCTCGCCCGCAGCCTCGACGCCAACCACGATAGGCAGCTTGCGCCTCGCAAAAGCCATGCCGCGGTAGCCCCACAGGTCGAGGTGGTTGAGCGCGACCGCCTTGATCCTGATCTGCACCTCGCCCGGCGCCGGTGCGGCAAGCGGGGGCAGGTCGGCAACCTCGAGTTTACGGTCGGCGACGAGCGTGAGCGCCCGCATGCGTCACGCGGGCTCGCGGCTCATCAGCAGCGAGACGTTCTGGCCGCCGAAACCAAACGAGTTCGACAGCGCATGACGCACCTTGGCGTCGCGCGCCGTGTTCGGCACGACGTCGAGCGGTATGGCCGGATCGGGAACTTTGTAGTTGATGGTCGGCGGCAACCGTTGATGCTGCAATGTCAGCAGCGTGAACACGGCTTCCACCGTGCCGGCTGCCGAGAGCGTGTGCCCGACCATCGACTTGTTGGAGGAAATCGGAATCGAGCGCGCGCGCTCGCCGAATACCGAGGACACGCCGAGATATTCCATCTTGTCGTTCTCGGGCGTGCCGGTGCCGTGCGGATTGATGTAGTCGATGTCATCGGGGGTGAGGCCGGCGTCGGCGATCGCGTTGCGGATGCAGCCGATGATGGCCTTGCCGTCGGGGCTCGAGCGGGTGCGGTGGAACGAATCCGCCATCTCCCCGCAACCCGCCAACACGCCGAGGATTTTCGCCCCGCGCGCGGTCGCGGCCGCGTAGCTCTCGAGCACCAGCGCGGCGGCGCCCTCGGCCATCACGAAGCCGTCGCGGTTCTTGGAAAAGGGCTTTGCCGCCGCTTGCGGCGGGTCGTTGGCGGTCGATAGCGCCGATAGCAGCGAGAAGCGGATCAGCGATTCCGCGTTCACCGAGCCGTCGGTGCCGATGCAGAGCGCGGCGTCCGCCTCGCCGCGCCGGATCGCCTCGACGCCGAGTTGAATCGCGCTCGCTCCCGACGAACAGGCGGTCGACACCGAAATGGGCGAGCCCTTGGTGCCGAAGCGCTCGGCGAGATGTTCGGCCACCGAGGCGAACTGGCAGCGTTCGTGAATGGCGCGAAAGCGGCCCGACGCGCTCGCCCGCCAGAGATCGCCGTAACCGACCGTGTCATTGGCGCCCGAGCCGGCCGCCAGCACGTCGCGATGCGGCCATTCGATCTCGACCGGCGCGACGGCAAGGAAGAGCGGGCCGGGAAAGTCGCTTTTGCTGCCGATGCCAGACTCGCCGATCGCCTCCTCCGCGACCATTGTGGCCATGCGCTCGCCCAGTTCGGTCGAGCAGAACGGCTCGACCGGGACGAAATCGACGCTGCCGGCGATCGTCGTCTTGAGGCCTTCGTTGGGAAAACGGGTGATGCGGTGGATGCCGGATTCCCCGGCCGTGAGCTTGGTCCAATTCTCGGCCTTGCCAGCGCCCAATGAGGTGATCACGCCCATGCCGGTGACCACCACGACCGGCCGTCCGTTGTTGCCGCCCGCAGCTGCCATGCAAGCCTCCTTCAGGTGACCGCCTCGACCAGTGCCATGCCCTCGCCGCGCCAGTGACCGACGGCGGTTACCGCGACGCGCTCGAGCGGGCCTTCATACTCCCGTTCGACTCCCGAGGAGTCCGCGGGCGGAAACAACTTTTCGCGACCGAGTGCAAGCGTGGCAAGCGCGATGTTCATGGAAAATTGCGGCTCGAGCCCGTGCCCGACGCGGCTGCCGGTCGCCCGCACCGGCACCTCCGCCAGGCTCTTGAGCCAGGCGCGCTCCTCGTTAGTAGCAGGCTGCGCGCCGGTTGCGCCGGAGATCACCGCCATGCCGGCGCGCGCGCCGTGTGGCGTCAGAGTTTGCCACATGCGCGTGAGCGCGGCGCTGACCGCGCCGGGGGGTCGGGCGGAGCGCTCTGACAACACCCGCGCCAGCCGCGCCAGCGGCTTGGCATTGCGCGCCTCGGCGTGTCCACGCGCCTCCAGAACGAGAAATGCGCCGAGCGAGCCGAGCACCATGCCCGATCTGCGCTCCCACACGGGCTGGAACGGCGCGTGCAACATGTGTCCGCCCGCGTCGTAGAGCAGCAGCAAGTCCTCGCGCTCCCCGTTATGCGAGCCGCCGACCAGCGCCAACTCGCTCTGCCCCGCTTCGATGCGCGCGAGCGCAACGCGCACCGCGTCGACGCCGGCTGCCTCCTCGCCCATGAACGTGCGCGAGGAGCCGGTGACCCCGTGGACAATGGAAATATTGCCGGCGAGCAGGTTGGAGAGCTGCGCCAGGAACAACGTCGGCCGCAGGTCGCTCATCAGCCGTTCGTTGAGGAAGGCTTCGGGGTTGGCGGATTTGGGCTTGTTGGTCAGGATCGCCGCATCGACGGCGACGTCGCGCTCGCCGCCGCCGGCCGCCACGATCATGTCCGTGCGCGCGAGCAACTCGGCATTGCCCTTCACGCCGGCACCGGCGAGAGCAAGCCCCGCGGCATAGGTGCCGACCCGCTGCCACGGCTCCATTTGCCGCTGGTCGCCCTTTTTCGGAGATCGAGCGGCGCGAGCGGGTGCACCAAGTAGGGAGCAAAGCGCTCGGCGTCGATCTTGATTCGCCCTTCGGCGAATCCCTGCCAGTGCGCCTCGTCGCCTTCGCCGAGGCAGGACACGATACCGATGCCGGTGATCCAAACCTCGCGTGGCGCATCAGCCATGAGCGAGGCTCTCCATGGGAAATTCGAGGACCGCCGCCATTTTCTCCATGTTGGCGCGGAACTCCGCGTTGGGAAATTCAACCAGCCGGAACGTGATCTCGGCGTTGCAGGTGAGCTTGCCTTCGCAGCAGATATCGGCCTTGGTGACGGCGTAGCCGGAGCCTTCGTGCAGCAACTTGGCCGAGAGCGAAAGATCCTGGCCGGGGGGCACAAACGAGCGCAGCTTCGCCTCTTTCAACGCGGCGAAGAACGGCATGCGCGAGAACTTGGTCACCGCGATGACGAGCCAGCCCGAGGTCTGCGCCATCGCCTCGATGAGCAGCACGCCCGGCATCAGCGGATGGCCGGGAAAGTGCCCTTCGAAAATGGTCGACGCGTCCGGAACGCGCGCTTCGGTACGGATCGTTTGCTGGGCCAGATCGAGATCGACGATGCGGTCGATAAGCTGAAAGTACTCGAGGCGCATGCGAGCGCGTCAGGCACCCTTGGCAGCGACAAGTTCGTCGATGCGGGTGCACAGATTGTTCAGCTGGAAATATTGCTCGGTCGTCGCCTTGCCGTCGTTGACCTCCTGCGTCCACTGCTCGAGGGGCATTTTGATTCCGAACGCCTTGTCGATGGCAAACGCAATATCGAGAAAGTCGAGGCTGTCGATCCCGAGGTCGTTGATCGCGTGGCTTTCCGGCTTGATCGTGTCACGCGGAATGTCGCACGTCTCGGAGATGATATTGGCCACGGTATCGAAAGTCGAAGGCATCAGTAAATCCCTGATCGGTCACGCGTTTCGAGCGACCGCCGCGGACGTGTTTGCGATTGCGGGTCGGACGCCCCCGGAGCGGCCCGTCTCCCCCGCCTGAGGTCGGTTTGCCCGTATAGCGAAGAGGCAGCGCAAGTTCAATGGCGCGGAAATTTTCGGCGGTTGAAGGCATTAGCGTGCTTTCCGACGGTGCAGGACGGCGCCGGGGGCCACGCCGCGCTGGGCTGCCCTAAATGATCCTCGAGCGCGTCAAGGCGGTTACGATCTCCGCGGCCATCACCACGACGAAGATCACGAACAGCACCAAGCCCACTTGATCCCAGTAGAGGTTGGAAAGGGCGGTATCGAGCGCCATGCCGAGACCGCCGCCGCCGACAAGGCCGAGCACGGCCGACTCGCGCACGTTGATGTCCCAACGGAACACCGAGATCGACAGGAACGCGGGTTTGACCTGCGGCCAGTATCCTTTGAGCAGGACCGCGAGCGGCGGCGCCCCGGCAGCGACGAGCGCCTCGATAGGACCTGGCTTGGCCTCTTCGATCGCTTCTGCAAGAAATTTGCCGGTGAACCCGATCGAATGTATGGCGATCGCCATGGTCCCGGCGAGCGCGCCCGGACCGAAGACGGCGACGAAGAACAGCGCCCAGATCATTGCATGCACCGAGCGCGTCGCCACCAGAATGAAGCGGCCGATGCTGTTGAGAACGACCGAGCGGGTGATGTTCCGCGCCACCATGACCGCGACGAGGCTCGCCATGATCACGGCCAGAATTGTGCCCAGCGTCGCGGTATGCAGCGTCTCGATCAACGCGCCGTGTACCACCTTCGGATACCACGCCCAGTCGATCGGCCACATGCGCGCGAATAGATCGACCGTCTGTTGTGGCGCGTCGTAGAGAAACTCAGGAATGATCTCGATGCTGCGCAGCGACCATACGATGGCGACCAGCACCGACAGATAGAAAACGGAGCGCGTGACGCGCTGCGCCAACGTGAAGCGTTGCCAACGGCGCAGACGGGCCGCGGCGGGTGGGGCGGCGGTGATCATTGGAACAGCCTGCGCATCCAGCCCGATACGACTTCACCGGCCATGACCAAGGCGATGATGGCGAGCACGATCGTCAGCACGAAATCGTAGTCGAAGCGCTGAAACGCGGTGAACAGCGTTGCGCCGATGCCGCCGCCGCCCACGAGCCCGACCAACGCCGAATTGCGTAGGTTCGAGTCGAGCTGATATGCGGAAAATCCGATGAAGCGCGCCATGACCTGCGGCAAGACGCCCATGATCACGAGTGACAGAAACGGCGCGCCGGTTGCGCGTACCGCCTCGACTTGCTGCATCGACATCTCCTCGACTGCCTCGGCCACGAGCTTCGAAAGAAAGCCGAGCGAAGCGACGATCAGCGCCAGCACCCCGGCAAGCGCGCCGAAGCCGACCGCCTTGACGAACAGGATGGCGATGATCACCGGGTGAAACGTGTGGAACAGGACGATGAGCGCGCGCGCCGCCCATGCGAGCGGCAAGGGCGAAAGGTTGCGTGCGGCGATGAGTCCGAGT
>VAZM01000352.1:0-5351 GCA_005883135.1 Alphaproteobacteria bacterium | reverse complement strand
GTCGGGCGCGAAGTTCGGGGGGAACATTCGCGACACGAACCGCGCCGCATGGGCAAAGCCGGCAATAAGCCGCTCGCGGCTGATGTCGAGAATCGAGCAGGCATAGACGACGGAAAGCGCGAGCGCGATGCAGGCGATCCGCGTCGGCCAGTTCGGCGGAAACGCGACGCGCCGGGCGGCGGAAGAAGGAGCGGGCGGGCGGGGTGAGAGGTGGGTCATGTTGGTGTGCGGCTCGTCTGCGTCTTATCACTCGAGCCAGCCTTCACCGCCGTAGATCTGCAGCAGGTGTGCGTCTTGCAGTGCCCGCGGCGGGCCGTCGAACACGATTTCGCCTTTCGCCATGCCGACGATGCGATCGGCGAAGCGCCGGGCCAGATCGACGTTGTGGATGTTGACGATGACTGGGATGTCGCGCTCTCCGGCGCGGCGGGCGATCAGCTCCATGATCTCGACCGAGGTCTTGGGGTCGAGCGACGACGTCGGCTCGTCCGCCAGGACGAGATCCGGCTCCTGCATCAGCGCGCGTGCAATGCCGACGCGCTGGCGTTGTCCGCCGGAAAGCTGGTCGGCGCGTTGAGTGGCAAAATCCCCGAGCCCGACCGCATCGAGCAGTTGGAAGGCGCGCTCCACGTCCTGCGCCGGAAACTTGCGCAGCCACGCACGCCACACCGGCACATAGCCGAGCCGTCCGCAAAGCACGTTCTCGATGACCGAGAGGCGCTCCACCAGATTGTATTCCTGGAACACCATGCCCATGCGCCGCCGCGCAAGCCGTAGTTGCCGGCCGTTGAGACGCGCCAAATCTTGGCCGCGAAACAGGATCTCGCCGGCGGTCGGATCGACCAGCCTGTTGATGCAGCGGATCAATGTCGATTTGCCCGTGCCGGACGGCCCGATGATTGCAGTCATGCCGCGGCCCTCGACCGTAAGGGAAACGTCTTTGAGGACCGGTTGGCCCGCGCGGTACTCCTTGCGCAGCTTGCGGATGACGAGCGAGCGCTCGGCGTCGGCCGCCGCCGGCTTGAATGGTGTCGAGGCGTCCATGCCCCCGCCCGGGAAAATTACTGCTTCGCCGCCGGCTGCTGTTGTTGCTTTTTCGCCAGCGCCTCGGCCTCGCGTTTCGATTCGGCATCATAGGCCGCCTTGTTGTAGGGCGTACCGGAGGCCTCGGCGATCTCGCGCACCACCTTCCATGTATTCTTGTAGGTGATGGGAACGAAGCGGTCGTCGTCGTTGAATTCCTTGCGCATCGACGGCGGGAAGTCGAAGGCGAAGAAACAGCCGCGGATTTTCCTGGCGAGATCCGGATGCAAGTCGTGCGCGTAGGCGAAGGAGGAGGTTGGGAAAAGCGGACTGGTGAAGATTATGCGGAAATCGTCCGCCTTGAGCGTTCCACGGCTGACCATTCGCTCGAACACATCGGAGGCCACGCCGGCCATGTCATAATCGCCGGAAGCTACGCCGAGCGCCGATTTGTCGTGGCCGCCGGACATCACGGGCTTGTAGTCCTCGTTCGGCTTGAGCCCTTCGGGCGGATAAAGCACGAGCGGCGCGAGATGGCCTGAATTCGATGACGGCGAAGTGTGGGCGACGCGTTTGCCCTTCAGATCGGCGAGCTTCTGATAGGGGCTGTCTTTTCTCACGATCGAGATGAGATGGTATCCGTGTGCTCCTTTCTCGCTGCCCTTAGCGGCGAACGGCACCGCGCCAGCCAAATTCACGGCGAACCCGGTCGGGCCGGTCGAAAAGCCGGCGATGTGCAGGCGGCCAGAGCGCATCGCTTCGATTTCTGCCGCGTTCGACTGCACGGGGTAGTACACCACGCGCTTCCCGGTGCACTGGGCGAGAAAGTCGGTGAATGGCTTGAACACGTTCTGATAGACGGCGGGATCCTCGACGGGCGTATAGGCAAAAATTAGCGTCGAGGGATCTCTAAGCTTCTTCGGATCGGCCGGTACATCGGCGACGAGGTCGTTATCGGCATCGCAATAGAGCGTGTCGAGTTGACCGCGATTCGTGCATTCCTCAGCGACTGCGGTCGCACCGCCGGCCAGGATCGATGCAACGACCGCATTCAATCCCGTCCGCGCAAGACGGCGCCACAGATCGGTCATTTTGTCCTCCCCGCGTGAGGGTCGCGTCGCGCTGCAAGTTTTGCGGTTAAACGATACGCGCCGGCTCGCGGCGGAGCAACGGGAGGCGAAGGAACTTTCGTGTGGTCCAACACCGGCCCCGGAACCAAACAGGAGGCCCGGCGTTTGTCGCGCAACATCGGGGAGCGGCGTACTCGCTGCCCATCAACTGCCGCGTTCAGAACGACGGTCGGTTGCGCACAGCGATCGACCAAACGCTGTCGCTTGCACTGAAAGGAGGCCGGGGTGAAAGGTAGAATGGTGCTATTTGCTGCTTCGATCTTGAGCTACGACTTCTCTCCAACCAACATCACATCATCCGCTGCAGGTGAAACCGGACTCGCCTCTGTCTATTCCCACGAAAGCGGCAGTGGAACCGCAAGCGGTCAGAAGTTGAATGGCGGAGCGCTTACGGCGGCCCACCGCACGCTGCCGTTCGGGAGCAAGGTCAAGGTCACGAACAAGACGAATGGACGCACCGCGGTCGTGACCATCAACGACCGCGGCCCGTTCCGGCGCGGTCGGGTTATCGATGTCACGCCGGCGGCGGCGCGCGTCCTGGGATTCTCCGGGCTCGCGCAGGTGACTCTGGAAACTGATCGATAGCGCCTTCGCTCAGCGCTCCGGCGCGTTGAGGTCGATCGGCGCGCAGTTGCGCCGCCCGGAGAGAATGCAGTCCTGGTTCTTGCGCATCTGGATGATCTCGATTGCCAGCCACACGCCGGCGAGCGCCAACACGATGATAAAAGCAAAGGCGGCAAGATTGACCATCATGCGGTGTCGATAGGTGTCGTCGCGCTCTTCGCCGCCTTCGTATTTTGCAAGCGTCTCGTCCGGAGAAGAGAACGACTGCGGCCGCTGCTGTGTCCCGCCGCTCGTGCGAGCGCCGCGGGATGGGAACGGGACCACCCGGCCGCCATCATCGGTTGGTTTGGGCTGCTGACGCGTCACGGTCATCCGGTGAGCTCGCAAATGCGCTGCCTCTATCGCCGCAGCGGCCGAGGATTTCAAGCAAAACCCGAAACGCACATTTGCAACAATGGTTTGCGGCTTTGGCGGGGGTAATGCGCGACCGGCTTGGCCCGGAAGCCTGCAAAAAAATTTTTGCCGGCCAGCGCAGATTCCTTGTCGGCGCGGCTCTCTTCGGGCTAAATTTATGAAAAATTTACGGAAGCAGGCTCAGTGCGTTTCTCTCCTGCCTTCCGGAGGGACGTAGGTTCGATCGAATAAAAAGGCCGCCAACGAGCGGCGGGGTGGCAGGTCCGCGACCCCGACGATGCCGGCGCCGAAACCGGCAGGGAGAATGCGTCTGAGCGTGAGATGAGCGACCTCCTCGGAGCTATACAGCACCTTTCCGCGCACGACTTTTCGTGGCTGGCGCAGTTCTTTTCGCTTCTGGTCCTGCCGTTCGCGCACGAGGACCTCGCCATCGTAGTCGGCGCCTATGTCGTCGTGAACGACATCATGCCCGCCGGACTGGTGGCGCTGTGCATCTATTGCGGCATGGCGGCGAGCGACTTCGCCTTGTACGCCATCGGCGCGGGCGCAAGGCGTTCGCCGTGGCTGCGCCGTCTCGCCGTCGATGACCGAGTGCGCGATTTCGCCCGCTCGCTCGAACGCAATCTGTTCGGCGTCCTCGCACTCTGTCGCGTGGTGCCCGGCCTCGTCTCCATTGCCTTTCTCGCCTGCGGCTGGGCGCGCGTGCCGCTCGGGCGCTTCACGGCGGCGAGCCTGATCGGCGCTGCGCTCTATCTGCCGCTGATGCTCTGCTTCGCCGTCTTCTTCGGCGATGCCCTCGACAGCCGCGCGGGTTGGTGGACGTGGCCGCTGCTGCTCGGCGTGCTGGCGGCCATCGGCTTCCTGCGCCGCCAGGTGTTCAATTTCCAAGGCGAGCCGAACGCGGCCGCAGGAAAACGGCCCGCGCGCGTTCTACGCCGCGAGGTCCGCAAGACCGGGACGATCGATCGCATCCCTCGCGTTGTGTTCTACCTGCCGTTGATCGCGAGTTGGATCGCGTATGCGTCGAGATACAGGTCTTTGACCTTGCCCACGATCGCCAACCCCTGCCACCCGACGGGAGGAATGTGGGGCGAATCGAAGAGCGGCTACTTGGTCGATGTGACAGGACGCGAGCGCCGATACGTCGCCGATTTCGTCGCCGTGACGCGAAGCCCTGGCCGGCGTACGCTGTTCGCCGACCTGGAGCGCATTCGGCGATTGTTATCCGGCGCCGGTCTGGAATTTCCTCTGATCGCCAAATCCGACGTCGGTCGCCACGGCGGAACTCGGATCGACGATGTTCCGGCGCTGCGCGAGTACCTGCGACATTTCCCTGCCGGCGAGAAACTCGTCTTGCAGCGGTGCGTGCCGTATGGCGGGGAAGCCGCGGCCCTTTATGCGCGCTTACCCGGTGCGCAGAGCGGGCGCCTTCTTTCGCTGAGCTTCCGAGCGGACGGGCACTGGCGCGATGCATGGCGCCACGTGACCCCCGAGCTCGAGGCGCGTATCGACGCCATCGCGCGCAGCATGCGCGAATTCCATTATGGCCGATTCCGTCTGCGCTTTGCTTCGCTCGACGCGCTCATGCAGGGAGAGAACTTCTCGGTGATCGAGATCACCGGGGTTACCGGCCGAACCAATCCGGACTGGGATGCATCGGTGCCGCTGACAGAACGCTACCGCCGCCTCGTCGACCAGCAGCGGATCATCTTCCTGATCGGCGAGAAAAACCGCGCGCGCGGATTTGCCCCGCAGGGCTGGACCGAGATTGTCAAGTCGGTGGTGCGGCAGAGCCAGTTTATCCGCCGATATCCGGCCTCCGCCTGAGCGTGCCGCTCCGTTACCTGCCCTGAATGCGCGGCGGCCGCGCCGAGATGGCGTGAGCTCACATCCCCCGGCGCGCCTTGCGGGCAATGGTGGCCGCGCCGAGAAAGCCGAGCGCCGCGAGGGGCAGGCCGACGTACCAGCGCTCCCGTTCGCGCCCGCGGGTGCGCAAGTAATCCATCACGAAACGCTCGCCGCGGCCCATTTCGGTCAATGTTTGTTGCATCGACCCCAGGCGGCGAATGTCGTCGCCGGTCAACGCTTCGCCTTGCCAGCGAGATTGCCGTTCGCGGTCGTAGAGCCGATCGATCTCGGCTTTGTGGCGACGCTCGACCGCGGTGGCTTCCAGATAATTTGTGCGCTCCGTCGCCGTCATGAAGCGATCGGGCCCGATCC
>VAZM01000480.1 GCA_005883135.1 Alphaproteobacteria bacterium | reverse complement strand
GCCGTTACGTCGCCGACCATGCGCCCGAGGGGACGCTTCACGCCGTGCTGTTGCGCTCGCCCCATGCGCATGCCCGCTTTCGCATCAGCGATGTCGGCAAAGCCGGTGCTATGCCGGGGGTCGCGCTGGTGCTCACCGCGCAAGACACGGCCAGCCTTGGCGACCTGCCGTGCCAGGGAGAGATACCCGGGACCGACATCGTGGTGCCGCCGTACCCCGTCCTCGCACGCGATGAGGTGCGCCATGTGGGCGATGCGATCGCCTTTGTCGTTGCCGATACGCCGGAGAAGGCGCGCGACGCGACCGAAGCGATCGCCGTCGAATGGGAGCCGGTTGCGCCCATGATCGGCGCCGCGGCGGCGCTCGAGCCAGACGCGCCGCCGGTGTGGCCGAAGACCATAGCGCCGCGCGGTAACCTCGCGTTCGAGACCGAGATCGGCGACGCCGCGGCGACCACGCGCGCCTTCGCCACGGCGGCGCGAACGGTGTCGCTCTCGCTCGTCAACCAGCGGCTCGTGGCCAATTATCTCGATACGCGTGGCGTCGTCGCCGAATACGACGGCGAGCGCCTCACGCTGACGCTGAGCAGCCAAGGGAGCCACGCCGTCCGCGACGTGCTGTGTCGAGACGTGCTGAAGATCCCAGCCGACAAGATACGGGTCGTTACCCCCGATGTCGGTGGCGGATTCGGCACCAAGCTGTTTCCCTATCGCGAATATGCGCTCGCCGCCTTCGCCGCGCGACGCCTCGAGCGGCCGGTGAAGTGGGTTGCGGACCGCAGCGAGCACTTTCTCGGTGATGCGCAGGGCCGCGACAACCTCACCAGGGCGAGGCTCGCGCTCGACGCGGAGGGCCGCTTTCTCGCCCTCGACGTCGATCTCATCGCTGACATGGGCGCCTATCTTTCGTTCTATGCGCCGCTCATTCCGTTCATCGGCGCCGGCATGTCGCCTGGCCTCTACGACATTCCGGTCTGCCATGTCCGCGTGCGCGGCGCGTTCACCAACACCATACCGGTCGACGCCTATCGCGGCGCCGGGCGGCCCGAGGCGGCCTACGTGATCGAGCGGCTGGTGGATCTTGCCGCACGCGAGATCGGCATCGCGCCCGACGAGCTGCGGCGGAGGAATTTCATCACGGCCATGCCGTACACGACGCCAACCGGCAAGACCTACGATTCCGGCGAGCCCGGCCGCCACCTGCGGCGGGCGCAGGAGGGCGCCGACTGGAATGGTTTCGAGCGGCGGCTGGCGCAATCGCGCGAGGCCGGGCGGCTGCGCGGCATCGGAATTGCCACCTATGTCGAGGCGTGTGGGAACAATGGTCCCGACACCGCGCGCGTTCGCCTTGATGATGACGGCGGCGTGACCGTGTTGGCCGGCACCCAGTCGACCGGGCAGGGCCACGCCACCGCCTACGCGCAAATCGTCGCCGATCACCTCGGCCTTGCACCCGCGCGCGTGCGCACGATCCAGGGCGACACGGATCTCATCGCCACCGGCGCTGGCACCGGCGGCTCGAGCGCGACGGAGAAGCTCGCCGGCATGATCAAGGACATGGCTGCCGAGGCGCTCGAGACGGCTGCGGGCGATCTTGAGATCGGCGACGGCGGCGCCGTGCGCGTGGCCGGCACGGACCGCATGATCACCTTTGCCGATCTCGCCCGGCATGCCCGCACCCGCCGCCGCGCGCTCTCGGCCGAGGACGCTTTCACCCCGCAGGAGGCGACCTACCCCAACGGCACGCATCTCGCCGAGGTCGAGGTCGATCCCGAGACCGGTGCGACACGGATCATGGACTATCGTGTGGTCGACGATTTCGGCGTGACGCTCAATCCCCTGCTGCTGGCAGGGCAGGTGCATGGCGGCACCGTGCAAGGGATCGGCCAGGCGCTGATGGAGAACGCCGTCTACGATGCGGTTTCGGGTCAGCTCATCAGCGCCTCATTGATGGATTACGCCCTGCCGCGGGCCGCCGATGTCCCGCCTCTCGCCTTCGAGACCTGCAACGTCCCATGCCGCAACAATCCGCTGGGCGTGAAGGGCGCGGGGGAGGCGGGGGCGATCGGGTCGTGCCCGGCGGTCATGAATGCCGTGCTCGACGCGCTCTGGCGGGCCTACCGCATCCGCCACCTGGACATGCCGGCGACGTCGGAGCGCATTTGGGCGGCCATCGCCGAGGGCAGGCGGCTGCACACCCTGTAAGTTCACGAAATCGTGATCACCCGGCCGAATTTCGAGTTTTCGCCTCGCCCGGAATAACAAAATGTGGGGGGTGTTTACGCGATGCCCACCCACGCCGCGTCAACCGCACGCGGAAATCAGTTCATAGAGGGACATTCAGTCCATGGAGGGAGCAAGAGAAATGATCCGTACCGGGTTAGCCGTTGCAGTGCTCGCGTTTGCCGCCACCGCGCTGGTCGCGCAAAGCGATCCGATCGCGGCCCGCAAGGCCCTCATGAAGGCCAACGGCGACCAGAACAAGGTCGCCACCGAGATGCTGGAGGGCAAGCGGCCCTTCAATGTCGATGAGGCAAAGAAGGTCCTGGCGACCTTCGCCGAGGCAGGCGAGAAGGCGCCGGCCCTGTTCCCGGACGATTCCAAGACCGGCGGCGATACCGCCGCGCTGCCGGCGATCTGGGAGAACAAAGCCGACTTCCAGGCGAAGCTCGCCAAGTTCGCCCAAGAGTCCAAGGCGGCCAGCAACGCGACCAACGATCTCGACAGCTTCAAAATTCAAATCACCGAGGTGCGCAAGAACTGCGGCGGCTGCCACCAGACCTACCGCAAGCGGACCTCGTAATCGTTTCCCGCCTGCGCGCGCAGGGCGGCCGTCGGCGCGATGGCCGCCCTTTCATTTTTGCTGCGGCACGCGCTCTAACAGCGCCCTGATCGGAAAGGACGCCGATGCTGCGCAAGCTCGTAATATTCGCCGTGATCCTTGCGGTGATCGGTGCCGCCGCGTTCTGGCTCATCACCATGCCGGCGAGCGTGCCCGCGAGCGCGCTCGCGCCCTATGCGCCCAATCTGGAAAACGGCGCGAGGATGTTTCACGCAGGCGGTTGCGCATCGTGCCATGCGACCCCCAAGCAGGAGGACAAGACGAGGCTCGGCGGCGGCCTCGCGCTCAAATCGCCGTTCGGCACATTTTTCACCCCGAACATCTCGCCCGACGGCAAAGACGGCATCGGCAACTGGAGCGAGGCGGATTTCCTCACCGCCATGTGGAAGGGCACCTCGCCCGACGGCAGCCACTACTATCCGGCTTTTCCCTACACGTCGTACCAGCGCATGAAGATGGAAGACGTGCGCGATCTCTTCGCCTATCTCAAGACGCTGCCGCCGGTCGAGGGCAAGCCGCGCGACCACGATCTGCCGTTCTATCTCAAAATCCGCCGCCTGCTCGGAGGCTGGAAATTCCTTTATCTCAACGGCCGGCAATTCCAGCCGGATCCCGCCAAATCGGCGGAGGAAAATCGTGGCGCCTATCTGGTCAACGGCCCCGGTCATTGCGCCGAGTGCCACAGCCCCCGCAACCCCCTCGGCGGCGTCATCGTCAGCGAGCGGTTCGCCGGCGGTCCGGATCCGGAAGGCGGGGACGGATGGATTCCCAACATCACGCCGGCCGGAATCGGCGATTACTCGCAGCGCGACATCGAGCGCATTCTCGAAACCGGAGAGATGCCCAATGGCGATTCCGTAGGCGGACCCATGGCCGCCGTGGTGAGCGAGATCTCTAAACTCTCAAACGAGGATCGCGCGGCGATCGCGGCTTACCTCAAATCGCTGCCGCCGGTCAAAGGACCGAAACGTCCGTGAGGCGGGAGTAGCTTGCCCAACCCGTCATGCGCGGGCAGAAGAGCGTCGAAGACGCGCGCAGACGCGCTTATGACCCGCGCATCCATCTCTTGGGAAAAAACCTTTTTCGTGGGGACAACGGTGGCCGATGTGATGTCGAACGAAGGGAGAGGATCGCGTCTTAGAACGCCTTGAAGGTGATGATCGTGCGCGTGTCCTGGATGCCCGCTATGGTCTGCACCTTCTCGTTGACGAAGTGGCCGATGTCCGTCTTCTCCTCGACGTAAAACTTCACCAGCAGGTCGAAATCGCCGGCAGTCGAATAGATCTCGGAGGCGAGCTCGGCATCCGCGAGCTTGTTGGCGACTTCGTACGATTTGCCGAGTTGGCATTTGATCTGAACGAAGAAGGGGACCATTCGCGCCTCCGTGCGACCTCGGGCCGCGGGGCGCAATCCAGCAAATACGGCTGCGCGAGGCAAGGGCCGGCCTGTCCAGCATGTCGCTCTGATTGACTGATCATTGCATCCTGCGTCAGGACTAAGCGTATGCGCGTTGACCTTCGCCTCTATGCCCTGGTCGATCCCGAACGCTCCGTCGGACGCGATCTCGCCGTTCTTGCGCGGCTGGTTGCCCAGGGCGGGGCGACCCTGGTCCAGTTGCGCGACAAGCACAGCGACACGCGGGCGATGGTCGCCCGCGCGTGCGCCATCAAGGCGGCGCTCGCGCCGCTCAACGTGCCACTCCTCATCAATGACCGCATCGACGTCGCGCTCGCCGCCGGCGCCGACGGCGCGCATGTGGGGCAGGAGGACATGGCGGTGGAGGATGCGCGGCGCCTACTGGGGCCCCACGCGCTGCTCGGCCTCTCGGTGAAAACCGTCGAGCAGGCCGAGGCGGCGCCCA
>VAZM01000479.1 GCA_005883135.1 Alphaproteobacteria bacterium | reverse complement strand
CAATCAAAGTTGACAAGCAAACCGCGCAAATGAAGCCCTCGCGCCGAGCGGCCGACGCTTAGCCTCATACCCCACTGCTGCAAGCAAAACATTACACAAAGTGGACTTAGCGAGATGTCTGGCGACTCTCGTCGCGAAGCGGACATGCCGCGAGCGCCGGCGACGCATCGGTAGGTTGCGAATGAGCCATACGGACTGAGTCGTCCTAGTCCCGAATCGCTCTCGCGTAATCAAAATAGGTGTAGCTCCTGCCGCCGCGGCTCAGCACCTTGGTCTGCAGCTCGACCGCATAGGTGGTGAGTCTCGCATCGATACCGCCGCCGTCGAGATCGGTCGGCAACTTTGCGGTCAAGCCGGTCCGAATCGAAGAGCGGTGCGTCTTAGGCAAGACGCTGAAGTCGGTGACCGGCGGGCCGCCCTGCAGTGCCTCCTCGAGCACGCGCCCCTGCACGTCCGGCATATTGAGCTTGAGGATGTGCGCAACGGTCGGCGCGATGTCGACATTGGAAGTGGGGAGCGTGTCGTAAAGGCCGGCGTTGAAGTCGGGCCCCCGCGCCAGCAGGGAGATGCGCGTGTCAGTCGGCGAGAAGCTGCCGTGATCCCCTCGGCGGTTGACCGAGCTCGCGTAGCTGATGCCCGGCTTGCCGGCCACCGTGGTGGTTTCGTCGTAAGTGAAACTGACGATGATGTCCGGCGCCCGTCCGGTCACTTTGGGTTCGGTGTTGATGAGGCTCATCGGCAGCGTCCCCGCGATCTCGCCGTAGCGGTCGCTCACGAAGATCGCGCCGAATTGCTGGCGGCTCTGCAGGCTGGTGACAGCGGCCTTCACCACGTCGCGGTTGCCGTCCGGAACGAACAGGTAGTCGCTGCCGGCGTTGGCGGCGACGACGACCACGCCCGCCGGGACTGGCCTCGGCACCACGAAAGGCGACGAGGTAAGCTCTTGCGGTTTGCCGCAAACGCTTCCGTCCTCGTCATGCCGCAGCGGCTGCAGGTGCGTGCCGTCGGCGAGGATCCCCGACAGGATCGGGATCGCGCGGCAGCCGGCGCCGTCGTATGCCTTGAGTCCGTCGCGTGTCAGCAGCTCGGCCGTGCGCACGAAGCCCGACACCGAATAACCGTGCGGATCGGGTGCGCCGGCGCCGCCGTCAGCGATGTCGCGCAGCGGGAAGTGCCCGACGTCGCCGGAAACCGTGCTGTGATTGTGGTCCTGAGTGATGATGATGTCGGTCGACTGCTCCCAGCCGAGCTGGCGAAGCTTGTCCATGACGCGGCCGAGGATCTCGTCGTTCATCCGGGTGGCGTCGATCGAATTGTAGGTCCCCGGTCCATACGCGTGATTTGTGGCATCCGGCTCCTTCGACCAGAACACGGTTAGGTCCGGTTGCTTGACTGGCAGGATGTAGTCGACGAACACGTCGGTCAGGTAGCGGAAGCCGCGCCGCGACAGCGCGCCGCTGCGATCGAGCGGATTGGCGGTCTGCCCGTCCTTCAGCCGCTGGATCGGGATCGGCGCGGTGGGATCGCCGTTGTCCTTGGCGAGCGTCAATGCACCCGCCGGATGGGCATTGGCGCTGTTGCGCGGCAGCGCGTAGCCGGCGTTCTGCAGTTCCTTGGCGAAGGCGAGCGGTATCGCCGCATCCTCGTCGAGGATGATGCCGCCGCGTCGGTAGTCCTGGATGAAGGCGGCGCCGAACTTGCCAACCGCTGCGGTAGTCAGGCCCTTGGCCTGTGCCGCCTGCAGCAGTGTCGGAACCAGCGTCAACCTGCCTTGGTAGGCTTCGCGCACCGCCTCCACCACGCCGAAATCTTCGATGAAGGCGGGTGCCGAAAAGTCGATCTCGGCGCCTTTGGCGTTTCTTCCGCTCGCGCGCGGCGCGTACACTACGTTGCCGTAGAATCCATGCGCGCCCGGATAGGTGCCAGTGGCGATGGAGGCAGAATTCATCATCGTGAAGGTCGGATAGACCGCGTGATGGTCGGAGAAGACGACGGCGGTTCGCGCGAGCGCGAAGTAGTTCGGCGTGATCTCCGGCGTCAGGTCGTCGGCCCGCAGCCCGTCCCAGACGAAGACGATCACCCGCCGCTTGGCGGATGCGTCCGGCTGCTGCGCGCACAAATCACCGGCGAGCGCGAGCAGCATGATGGAAAGGGCACTGAGGAGAACAAGCGGTCTCGCTTTCATGGTTCGCCTCCCATGACGCCGACAATGCCGGTCCGCCACCTCCGGAACCGGCTGCGGCCGGCCCCGGATTTCACCAGGGGGAAGGTCACTGATTGATGCTTTCGGTCCGGAGGCTAAGAACAAGGCTGCTTTGCCGTCCAATACATAATTGTACTATTCCTTATGCAATAAGGAGATAAGGTAACATGGACATCAAGCGCCTGCGGACGTTTGTTACGGTCGCTGACCTCGGCACGGTGTCGAAGGCAGCGCTGCGTCTGCGCATCAGCCAGTCCGCACTGTCCCGGCAGATCGCCGATCTCGAACAAGAATGCGGGTTCAGGCTGTTCGACCGGATCGGCCGCCGTCTGTTCCTGACGACACGGGGCGAGCAACTCCTCGGCGATTGCCGCGGAGTGCTGGGGCAGATGGGCTCGCTCGGCGAGCGGATCGAACTGCTCAAGCGCGGGGACTCCGGCGTGATCAAGGTCGCAGCGCCGCCGCAGACCATCGAAAGCGTGCTGTCGAAATTTCTGCCGCGCTATGCCGAACGCTTCCCCAATGTGCGGGTGAAACTGACCGAAGCGCTGGGCATGGACCAGGTGCCGCTCATCGAGCGCGGCGAGGTCGATGTCGGCATCCGGCACGACCAGGGCGCCAACCCGTGGTTCGACAGCCTCACGATGCCGCCGGACGATGTACTGGCGGCGTGCCCGCCATCGCTGCCACTCGGCCGCGGCGGAATGATCGATATCGTCGCGCTTGCCGCCCATCCATTGTTGCTGCCGGATGGGGGCTATTCGGTGCGCCGCCTATTCAACGCCGCCTGCCGCATCGCCGGCATCGAGCCCAATATCCTGCTCGAGAGCCGCGCGCCGCACACCTTGCTCGCGCTCGCCGAAGCCGGGCAGGGGGTTGCCATCATTCCATCACTGTT
>VAZM01000351.1:13688-14109 GCA_005883135.1 Alphaproteobacteria bacterium | reverse complement strand
TGTTTGCTGAAGCCGTACAGATTCATTGGCTTGAGCCGCCGCAGCGCAGCGAGCGACCAATCGTCATCAAAGCCCGCTGCGCCATCGCCGTAAGTCGCAGCCGAAGATGCATAGATGAACGGGGTACATGTCGCCGTGCACCAATCCAGAAGCTTGAGCGAAAGACGAAAATTGGTGGCGAGGACAAGGTCGGCGTCAGTTGCGGTGGTATCGGTCACGGCGCCGAGATGGATGACCGCCTCAAGCTTGCGGCCATCGAGCCAAGCGATGAGCTCGCCCGGCGGCACCACGTCAGCGACTTGCCGTTTGCCGAGATTGCGCCATTTACCCTCTGCGCCGAGCGCGTCATTGACCACAATGTCGGTGCGCCCCGCCTCGTTGAGGCCGGCGACCAGATTGGACCCGATGAAGCCGGCTCCGC
>VAZM01000351.1:10277-13626 GCA_005883135.1 Alphaproteobacteria bacterium | reverse complement strand
TCTGCGCCCACTGGACAGCCACCAAGCGGCGAGCTAACGGCGCTGTGGCTAGCCAGACCAGCGTCCCTATAGAAATGAGGGAATATTCAATTCATTAGAAATGAACAGCGCTTCAATATCAACGGTATCACCGGACATGTCCGAACCGCCAATCCTCATCATTCCCTACATGTGGATTGGGGACTTCGTGCGCTGCCATACGGTGGTGAGGTTGCTACGTGAACGCTCGCCGACCGCCGCGATCGACGTATTGACCACCTCGATGGTGGCCCCGCTCCTCGATTACATGCCGGGCGTACGCAAGGGAATCGTCGTCGATCTGCCGCGCAAACGTCTCGCGCTGAACCAGCATCGCGCCCTTGCCCGCAGGCTGCGGGCGGAGAATTACGGCCACGCCCTGGTCATGCCGCGGACTTGGAAAGCCGCCGTGGCCCCTTTCCTGGCGGGAATTCCCCGGCGCACAGGTTTTGTCGGCGAAGGCCGCTTTGGTCTCATCAACGACCTGCGGTTCGGCGAGCGCCGGCTCCCGCGCATGGCCGATCGATGCGCCGCCCTCGCCTTGGCCAAGGATGAACGCACACCGTCCGCCTGGCCCCTACCCGAACTCAAGGTGCCGGCGGCTGATTGCGCCAACTGGCGCCAGCGGCTGGAGCTCGCGGCCGACGGCCGCCCCGTCGTCGCACTCGCGCCGGGGGCGGTCGGACCGTCAAAGCGCTGGCCGGGCGAATCTTATGTCGAGCTCGCGCGCCGCCTTTGTGCCGAAGGCCACTGGGTATGGGTGATCGGCGGTCCGAACGAAAAGGACCTCGGCGCGGAAATCGCCGCCCGCGCGCAGATCCGCGACCTCACTGGACCCGACTTGCGCAACGCCATTCTCGCGCTCGCCCTGGCGGACGTCGCGGTATCGAACGATTCCGGTCTGCTGCACGTCGCGGCCGCGCTTGGCACGCCGGCCATCGGGATCTTCGGCCCGACCAGCGCCTGGCACTGGGCTCCGCTCAATCCGATCGCCGCCGTCGTCGAGACCACTGACACATTGGCGTGCCGGCCCTGCCATAAGCCGGTCTGCCGGCTCGGGCACCATCGCTGCATGCGCGACATTTCCGTGGACCGGGTCGCCACGGCGATCCGACGGACGATTGCCGGTCCGCTCCAGCGCACGTCGATCTAAACCCTGCGTCGGCGACTTGCCCCTGATGCAGGCGGCAGAGCGCTAGGTCAGTTGTTCGAATGCCCCCACCACATCGGCTACGGACGGCTGCTTATGCTTTCCGCCGACCACCGCGATCGGCCCGGAGCCCATCGGGCCGGTGAGGCCGGGCTCGCTCGCGGTGAAGATCGCAACGAGCGGCACGCCGAGCGCCGCGGCAAGATGAATGAGGCCGGTATCGACGCCGATGACGAAGGACGCGCCCGCAACCAGCGCTGCCATCCGGTCGAGGGGCTGCCGCTCGGGCACGCGAGCATTCGCGAGCTGCGCGGCAATCCGCTTGCTGCGCGCGTGTTCTGCCTCGGTGCCCCACGGCAGCAACAAGGAACCGCCGCGTGCCGCCAGCGCGCGGCCGAGCGCGATCCAGGCGGCCTCGGGCCATTCCTTTTCCGCTCGTGCGGTGGCGTGGAACAAGATGCCGTAAGGCGCTGCGCTCGTTTGCCGAATCGCGTTGCGCGACAGGCCGAAGTCGGTGCTACCATCCGGCATGTAGCCGAGCGCAAGGCCAGCGAGCGTGCGGTTGCGCGTGATCGCGTGCAGATCGCGCGCGACGCGATGCTTGACGTCGTAGAACCACGCCGCCGCCGGCTCGCGGATGCTGCTTGCGTCATAGCCGTGCCGGCGGCCATGGGCGAGGCGCGCAACGACGGCGGAGCGCAGGAGACCCTGAGTATCGATGACCTCGTCGTAAGAGCGCGCACGCACCGCGCGGGCGAAGCCGGCGATGTCGCGCCAGGTTGAAGGCGCAGCCAGCGTTCGCCGCCAACGGCGTGATGCAATCGGGATGACGGCGGAGACCGCCGGATGAATGCGAACCAGCGGCGCGAAGGCTTCCTCAACGACCCAGGAGAACCGCACCTGCGGGCGGTGCCGCCGCGCCTCGGTCAGCGCGGGCATGTGATGGATCACATCGCCTAACGAGGAGGTCTTGATGAAGAGGATGTCGGACATCTGGGAAGAGCCTAGCGCTTCTGCACGACGGCTGGCGGCTTGTCAGGGGGCGCAAACGCGGGCATTCACGCGTGCAGGCGGATGTTCACGCCAGCGCACACAGCAACGCCAAAAGACATGAGCGAGCCTCCCGCATGACTGTCCTGGTCACCGGCGGCGCCGGCTACATCGGAAGCCACATGGTTCACGCGCTCCTCGATGCCGGCGAGCGCGTCGTGGTGCTCGATGATCTCAGCACCGGTTTCGATTGGGCGCTGCCGCAGGGTGCCTCCTTTGTCGTCGGTGACGCCGGGGACCAAACACGCGTGGCGCGCTTGATTGCCGAGCATCGCATCGAGGCTATTGTCCATTTTGCCGCCTCGGTCGTGGTTCCCGACTCGGTTCGTGATCCGCTCGGCTACTATCGCAACAATACCGTGAACTCGCGGGCTTTGATCGAGGCTGCCGTCAAGGGAGGCGTGCGCCATTTCATCTTCTCTTCGACCGCGGCGGTCTATGGCAATCCCGAGCGGGTGCCGGTCTGCGAAGGCGACGCCACCGTGCCGACCTCGCCTTATGGCTCATCCAAACTCATGACCGAGACCATGCTGCGCGACGCCACCGTCGCGCATGGCCTGCGCCACGTGATCTTGCGTTATTTCAACGTCGCGGGCGCCGACCCCCTCGGTCGCGCCGGGCAGTCAACCAAAGGGGCCACCCACCTCATCAAAGTCGCGGTGGAAGCCGCGCTCGGCCTGCGGCCGAAAGTGGAGGTCTTCGGTACCGACTACCCGACGCCGGACGGCACCTGCGTCCGGGACTATATTCACGTCTGCGATCTCGTGCGCGCGCATTCCGATGCGCTGGCATATCTGCGCACGGGCGGCGATCCCGTCACCCTCAACTGCGGTTACGGCCGCGGCTTCTCGGTGCTCGAAGTGATCGACACGGTCAAGCGCGCGTCCGGCGCAGACTTCAAGGTCGAGCTCGTCGGCCGGCGGTTGGGAGATCCCGCATGGGTTGTCGCGGCTTCCGACCGCGCCCGCGCTGTGCTCAAATGGCAGCCGCATTTCGACGACCTGGAAAGCATCGTGTGCCATGCGCTGGCATGGGAGCGCAAGCTTTTGACCCACGCCAGCTAATCGCCGATTTGCGCTTGAAAACCGCGCTCAGCTGGGCAAAAAGGCTCGCCTGCAGCGCCGCCGCGTC
>VAZM01000351.1:0-10255 GCA_005883135.1 Alphaproteobacteria bacterium | reverse complement strand
AAATCGTATTTACAAAGATTGTTTGCGGACCCCAGCGGCACGCCCGCTTTAGTGCGCCGGTTGCTCATGGAGCAGGCCGCCGGCCAATGGCGGCGCTATGCTCTCGCTTTTGCTCTGATGGGAATAGCCGCGGCAAGCACGGCGCTCGGCGCCTATTTGGTCGGCGACGTGATCAATCAGGCTTACGTTCACAAGAACCTTCCGGGAATCGTCGTCCTCGCCCTCGTGACCGCCGTGATCTTCATGATCAAGGGAATAGCCACCTATGGGCAGGCAGTGATGCTCGCGCGCATCGGCAACGGGATCATCGCCGAGAACCAGCGTCGCATGTTCGCCAAGCTCCTCCACCATAACGTCGGTTTTTTTGCCGACCGCCACAGCTCTGAGTTCATGGCGCGACTCAACACCGGAGCCGCGGCGGCGAGCCAGGTGCTCAACCTGCTCATCACTTCCTTCGGTCGCGATCTGCTTTCGCTCGTTGGGTTGCTGGCGGTGATGGCGGTGCAAGACCCGGTGCTCTCGACGCTGAGCATCATCGTTGTGCCGCCGGCGATGCTGATCTTGCGCAAGATGATCCGCCGCATCAAGACGATTGCGTATCATCAGTTCACGGGCAGCGCGCGCATTCTCGAAACGCTGCAGGAGACCCTGCAAGGGATGCGCATCCTCAAGGCGTTCAACCTTGAAGACGCAATGAGCGCCCGCTTTAATTCTCGCGTCGCCGAGTTGGAGAACGAGTCCAACAAGTGGGCGCGCGTCGCCTATCGCTCGGGTCCACTGATGGAGGCACTCGGTGGATTTGCCATCGCCGGCGCGCTGATTTACGGCGGCTTCCGCGTGATCGAGACCGGGGCAACACCCGGTCAATTCTTTTCCTTCCTGGCAGCCTTCATGCTGGCCTACGAGCCGGCCAAGCGCCTTGCGCGCCTCAACCTCGACCTCAACAGCGGATTGGTCGGCGTGCGTATCCTATTCGACGTGATCGACCATCCGGCCACCGAACCGGACGACGCCGGCAAGCCGCCCCTGCGCCTGTCGAGCGCGCGGGTCGAATTCGCGAACGTGCAGTTCGCATACCGCGCGGGCGAGAAGGTGATCAGAAACCTGTCCTTCGTCGCCGAGCCTGGAAAGGTCAGTGCATTGGTCGGCCCCTCCGGCGGCGGCAAATCGACGATCCTGAATTTGATGCTGCACTTCTATGAAGTGGACGGCGGTACGATCGTCATCGACGGGCAGAATATCGCGGCCGTGTCACGCCGCTCGCTGCGCAGCCAAATCGCGTATGTTGGGCAGGACGTTTTCCTGTTTCGCGGCTCGGTGCGCGAAAACATCGCGCTCGGTCGATTGGGTGCGACCGAGGCCGAGATCATCGCAGCCGCGCGGGCCGCTTACGCGCACGATTTCATCATGGCGTTCCCGCGCGGATACGACACGCCGGTCGGAGAACACGGGCTGCAGCTCGCGGGCGGCGAGCGCCAGCGCATCGCGATCGCCCGCGCGCTGCTCAAGGACGCGCCGCTGATCTTGCTCGACGAAGCCACCGCCTCGCTCGATTCCGTATCCGAGCGGCAGGTTCAGGGCGCGATCGAGCACCTTTGCCAGGGACGAACGACGATCGTGATCGCGCATCGTTTGCATACCGTCGTGGATGCCCATCGCATCTTCGTCATTGAGGATGGCGCGGTCGTCGAATCCGGGCGCCACGACGAGCTGTTGCGTAGGGGCGGACGGTATACGTCGTTCTATCGCCTGCAACTGCGCGAGCAGGAGCCGAGCGTGCCGCCGGTCGCCATCGCATCATCTGCTTGAAGTGCAATAAGTGTAAGAGAGATCATGCCCGCCCTCGCCGACAGCTACGTCATCCCGCCGCCGCCCCGCCCCGCCATCGCAGTCGCCGGCAGCGATAAAACGTTTCCGGTGCGCCGGATCTGGTGTGTCGGTCGCAATTATGAAGAACACATCCGCGAAATGGGTCACGACGTGCGCGACCCGCCGTTCTTCTTCGCCAAGCCCGCAGATGCGATCGTTCCGGACGGAACGCGCGTGCCCTATCCATCGCTCACCAAGGATATGCACCACGAGGTGGAACTGGTGGTCGCGCTCAAATCCGGCGGGCGCAATATCGCGCTCGATCGAGCGCTCGACTGCATCTACGGCTACGGCGTGGGCATCGACTTGACGCGGCGCGATCTGCAGATTGCTTCACGCGACATGAAGCGGCCGTGGGAGATCGGCAAGGCCTTCGACGCGTCCGCGCCGTGTGGCCCGCTCCAGCCCACCAGCAAGATCGGCCATCCCAGCAAAGGGCGCATTGCGCTCACTGCAAACGGCGAAGTGCGGCAGGACGGCGATCTGGCGCAGATGATCTGGAACGTGCCGGAGATCATCGTCAAGCTCTCAGAAATGGTCGAGCTCGCCGCCGGGGACATCATCATGACCGGAACGCCCTCCGGCGTGGCCGCCACCGTGCCCGGCGACAAGCTCGAATGCGAAATCGAGGGTGTCGGCAGATTGACGGTGACGATCGCCCCACCGCCGGCGTAGAGCGGCGCCACCTCACAGTCCGAGATAGGCGCGCCGCACGCGGTCGTCGGCCAAGAGCTCCTCGCCGGGGCCGGCGAGCGTGATGCGCCCGTTCTCGAGCACATAGGCGTGAGCGGCGAGCTTGAGCGAGACTGCAACGTTCTGCTCGACGAGGACGCAGGTGAGGCCTTCGCGGTTGAGATCGCGGATGGTGCGCAACAGCTGCTGCACGACCGCCGGCGCGAGCCCAAGCGATGGCTCATCGAACATGACGAGCTCCGGCGCCCCCATGAGGCAGCGGCCGATCGCAAGCATCTGCTGCTCGCCGCCCGAGAGCGTGCCCGCCGGCTGTGCCAAGCGCTCGGCGAGCACGGGAAACAAGCCGAACACCCGTTGCAGATTTGCCGTCTGTGCACCTCGCGCGCGCGGGAGCATCGCACCCACGTCGAGGTTTTCGGCGACCGACAAGGTCGGAAACACCTGGCGGCCCTCCGCCACCTGGCCGATGCCGAGATTGCAAACCCGGTAGCTTTCCCATCCAGTGATGTCGGTATCGCGGAACGCGATGCGTCCGCGCGCCGGGCGAAGCATGCCGGCGATGGTGCGAATGAGAGAGGTCTTGCCCGCGCCGTTCGCCCCGACGATGGCAACGATCGCTCCTTCGTCGATCTCGAGCGACACGTCGTCGAGCGCCTGGGCGTCGCCGTGAAAGACATCGAGATTCTCGATCCGCAGCATCAATCGACCGCCTCAGCACCGAGATAGGATTGCACCACCGCGGGGTCGCGCACCACGGCGTCTGGCGCGCCTTCGGAGATCGCAGCGCCATGGTGCAGCACCAGGACGCGCGCGGCGAGCGCCATGACCGCCCGCATGACATGCTCGATGAGAAGGATGGTCAGCCCGAAGTCGCGGTTGAGCTCCCTTAGGATGGAGACCATGCGGTCGGTCTCGGCCGGGCGCAGGCCAGCCATCACCTCGTCGAGCAACAGAAGTTTCGGATCTGTCGCTAGCGCGCGCGCAACTTCGAGACGCTTGCGGTCCGGCAGCGTCAGCGTGGACGCGGGCTGATGACGTTTGCCGAACAGCTCGAGCCGAGCCAGCACTTCGTGTGCGTGGCGGCGCGCCGACGCCGGATCGTGCCGGCGCAACATCGCCCCGATCAGCACATTGTCCTCGACGGAGAGCGCGGGGAACGGCCGCACGACTTGAAAGGTGCGGCCAATCCCGCGGCGACAGATCTCGTCAGGCGTCAATCCGTCGATACGTTCCCCGCCGAAAGCGATCGAACCACCGTTCGGTGCGAAGGCGCCGGCAATGATGTTGAACAGGGTGGTCTTGCCGGCCCCATTCGGGCCGATAACCGCGAAAATCGAGCCGCGCGCGATCTGAAAGCTCACGCCGTCGACCGCGAGCAACCCGCGAAAGCGCTTGCTGACCCCCTCGACTGCAAGGAGCACCGTCACGATCGTGGCCCTGTCAGGCCGAGCTTGCCGGCAACCCACGGCCACACGCCACCCGGAAGCGCCATCACCACCACGAGCAGGCAGAGCCCATAAAAGACCTGTTTGGCGCCAGGCACGTCGAGGCGCAGTGCCGTCAAAAGCTCCTGCATCGCCTCGGACAGGCCGGTCAGCAGCAGCGCGCCGACGAGCGGCCCGAACAAGGTGCCGATCCCGCCGATGATCGGCCCCAGGATCATCTCGATCGAGCGCGAGATGTGAAAGACCTGCTCCGGGAACAGATTGTTGTAGTAGAACGCGAAGAACACGCCGGCAACCGCCGTCATCCCGGCGGAGAGGACGATCGCGTACATCTTGTAGCGGAACGTATCGATGCCGAGCGAGCGCGCGGCGACTTCGTCCTCGCGGATCGCCTGCCAGTAATAACCGATGCGGCTCTTGAGCAGAACGTGGCAAATCGCGAATGCGGCGACCGTCAGCGCGAGCATCACGTAGTAGAACATGGTTGGATCGCCGCGCAGGTTCCACAAGTCGTTGCGCGTGTAGTTGGCAACCGGCAGAAAGAAACCGCTCGACGCGCCGACCCAGCGGAAATGATCGAAGCCGATGCGCGCGAACTCGGCAAACGCAATGGTGAGAATCGCGAAGTAGACTCCGCCGACGCCGAAGCGGAACGCGAGGAAGCCGATGACGGCGCCGCAAGCCGCAGCGATCGCGACGGCGGCGACCAACCCGAGCCACGGAGCGACGCCGAAATGCACGTAGAGCGCCGCGGCCGCATAGCCGCCGAGCCCGACATAGATGGCGTGACCGAGCGAGAGCTGGCCGGCGAAGCCCATCATCACGTTCCAGGCCTGTCCGGTATAGGCGGAATAGAGCACGATGATGAGGACCGTGAGCACATAATCGTTGGCTACCCACGGTGCCGCCAGCAGCACCGCGAGCAAACCCGCCAACACTGCAAGACCTCGGCCCGGTACTCCGTCGAGCATCCGCGCGATCATGACGGCCTCTTGCCCAGAATGCCCTGCGGCCGGAACAGCAGCACCAACACCAGCAGAGCGAACGAGAACATGCTCTTGGCGGATGGTGTGAAGAACAGTCCGGCCATCGCCTCGGTGAGCCCGATCAGCACCCCGCCGAGCACCGCGCCGGGCATCGAGCCGAGCCCGCCGGTGATGACGATGATGAAGGCCAGCAGCGTCAAGGCAGGTCCCAGGGCGGGCGTGACGTCAACCAGCAGCACGAGCATGGAACCTGCCGCCCCCACGCAGGCAGCGCCGAGGCCGAACGTCAGCGCGTAGAGGCGCTTGACGTTCAGTCCCACCACCAGCGCGCCGGTATAGTTGTCGGCGCACGCACGGATCGCCTTGCCCAACGGAGCGAAGCGAAAGAAGCCGAACAGCGCCGCGGTGATGACAACTGTTGCCGCGCCGGCATAGGCCTTGGTGGCATCGATGATCAGTGGCCCAACGAGGAAACTGTCGAAGGAGTACGGCGTCTGCACGCTGCGCGCATCGGGGCCGAAGACGATCAGCAGGACGTTGGCGATGATGAGCGCCATCGCGACCAGCAAGATGAATTGGCTGTGCTCGGGGCGGGTGATGAACGGGTTGATGATACCGGCCTGCATCGCGTAGCCGAGTGCGAACAGCACCGCCGCCAGCGGCACCACCATGATCAAGGGGTCGAGGCCGAAGCCGTTGAACAACACAATGGCGAGGTACATCGCTATGGTCATCATCTCGCCATGGGCGAAATTGACCACGCGCACGACCCCGAAGATGACCGAGAGCCCGACCGCCATCAGTCCGTAGACAAGGCCGGTCAAGAGACCGCTGACCGCGACGTTCAGATAGATCTCTGCGGCCACCGATCAGTCCTGCCCCAAGGGCGCCTATGCCCGTCCATGTGGCTGCGCCAAATCAGCCGGGTCCGAGCGAGATCAGGGCCCGCCCGTCTCAGCCGCGCCGATCATAGGCGCTCATCGGCAATTCGGGCTTCGCATTCGACGCCTCTTTCGGCGCTATGGTGAGAAGCTTGCCGCCGCGATTCTGGATCGCGGCGTTCTTGAGCTTGTCGTTCTGGCCCTTGTCATTGAACTGGATCCCGGGGCCGATGCTGACGTTGTCGGTGATGTTGGTCGTCCGGATGGCATCGGCGAGGGCCTTCGGGTCGCTAGAGCGCGCCCGCTTGTAGGCGTCGGCGGCAACCAGCAGCGCCTCGAACGTGAAGACATGGTTGGTGTTCATGTTGATGCCTGGGTAGGCCTTGGCGAGAGCGGCTTCGAGCTGTTTGCTCAATCGTTTGTGCGGGTCGTACCAGGGCACGAAGCTCATCGGGCCATCGGACAGCTTGCCCAACGTCTTGAGGTACTGATCCTCGTACCAGCCCGGCCCCATGCTCAGCACGGCCATCGGCGACCAGCGCTGCTTCACCAGTTCGCGCGTGATTAGGATCGCGTCATTGAGGCGGCTGACCAGCAGCAGCGCCTGCGCTCCGGTCGCTTTCGCTTTGGCCACTTCGACGGAGAGGTCGCGCGCCGTCGGATCGTAGGCGATCTGCTCAACGATCTGGTAGGGCATGCTGAAGCGGGGCAGCACGGCGTTGATCCCCTGCTGCATCGAGGTGCCGAAGGTGTCGTTCACGTGCATGAACACGACCGATTTCGGCGCAACGCCCGTCGCTTCGAACAGCTCCTTCTGATTGGCGAAAGCATCGCTCAAGATCATGGCCGCGGTCGGGAAATTCCGGAAGACGAACTTGTAGCCTTGCTCGGTGATCTGCGGCGCCGCCGCAATATTGATGACGAAAGGAATGCCCTTCTGCTCGGCGACCTGCGCGATCGCGGTGGTCTGGCCGGAGTCGAAAGCGCCTACCAAAAGCTGCGCACCATCGCTGATCAGTTTTTCGGCCCGCGCTCGCGCCACCTCCACGTTGGTTTCGGTATCGGCGTTCATGATAGCGAGCTCGGGAAGGCCGAGCTCCTTGAAGATCGCCGGCGCCAACTCGACGCCGCGCTGACAATCCTGCCCGATGCCCGCCTGGGCTCCCGAGCGCGGCAGCAGAACGCCGACCTTGAGCGGTCCACCCTGTGCACGCGCGAAGTCGCCCGCCGCGGTGGCGAGCAATCCGGCGGCCCCGGCGCCTACGGCAAAGCCGCGGCGGGTGAGGCCGGAAGAATTGGTTGTTGTAGGGATCATTCTCTCCTCCCAAGGTGGCTCGAGGCTCGCTTGCCCGGTTTTTTCTTATAGTTCCCTTCCGGACGCAATGGGCCATGATAGCGCGCTAGGGAGAGGGCCGCGCGCCGGACGCAATTCCGCATTCAGTGTTCGCGAGGTGGCAGAAGCCGCGTCGGCCGGGCGCGATTTTCCCCCTCGAGGCGCGCTAGCATAGCGATCGGCATCGCAGGAGGAGGCGCCCATGGACGACGCACCTGTCCTTACCGAGCGGCGAGCGGGCTACCGCGTGATTACGCTCAACCGGCCGCGGTATCTCAACGCGTTCAATGAAGCGATGCATCGAGCGCTCAGGGCGCGCTCGTCGAGGCCGAGGAGGATGGCGACTGCCGCGCGCTGTTGCTCACGGGCACCGGCGGTGCCTTCTGCGCGGGGCAGGACTTACGGGAGCGTGTCACCGCTGAGGGCAAGACGACCGTGCTCGGCGAGGCGCTCGAAACCTATTACAATCCGCTGGTGCGCAAGTTGCGCGCTTTGCCGTTTCCGGTCGTTGCCGCGGTGAACGGTGTCGCTGCCGGCGCCGGCGCCAACATCGCGCTCGCCTGCGACATCGTATTGGCGGCGCGTTCGGCAACCTTCCTGCAGGCCTTCGCCAAGATCGGCCTCGTTCCCGACTGCGGCGGCACCTGGGTATTGCCGCGACTACTCGGCCCCGCCCGCGCCCGCGCGCTCGCGCTCACGGCCGAGCCGATCTCCGCCGATCAGGCCGAAACCTGGGGACTCATTTGGAAGGCGCACGACGACAGCGAGCTGATGGCGCAAGCACACGGGCTGTGCGCCCGGTTCGCCGCCGCCCCAGCGGTTGCTCTTGCCTTGATCAAGCGTCTCCTTGACGAATCCTGGAGCAATGATCTCGACACACAACTCGATCTCGAGCGCGAGGCACAGCGCGAGGCGAGCCTTTCGCCCGACTACGCCGAAGGCGTTTACGCATTCCTGCAAAAGCGCCCGCCGGTCTTCGCCGGCCGCAGGCGGCTCTAGAATGGGCTCGTCAGGTCCCGCACGACCGGGCGAGCGCAATCACTTGTTACGCGGCTGGATCTGGATGAGCTCGGCGAGTTGCTCCTTGCTCAAGGGCGCGTCGATGAATTTGAGCTTGACCGCATCTCTCTGGATTCCCGCGATGTCCTTCATTTCGTCCGTTTGCAGCGCCTGCTTGGGATGAAACTCCTTGATCGAATCTGCGATCAGGTCCCGATCGAGGTGCATTTTCTCGGCATACATGTCGATCGCCCTGGGATCCGCGTACATCCAGTCCACCGCTTCGCGATAGCCCTGGGCGAAACGCATGATCGCGTCCCGTTTTGACTTCAAGGCGTCGGCATTGACGATGATCGTGCGCACGGTCTGGCCGCGCAGCGAAGGGGCGTCGCTGCCGCGGATCAAGATGCGGATTTTTCCCTCCTTGAGTTCCTTCATGCCGAACGGCGGGGCGGCCCATCCAATGTCGATCTGGCCCGACATGACCTGGGTCAGCGTGCCGGCGGGGCCGCCGGTCGCGGTCGGTTTGGCCTTGACGCCGAGCTCGTCGGCGAACGCAAGGACCAGGTTGTTGGAGCTCGACCCGCTCGTGGAATAGGCGATCGTGTTGTTGGCGCCGATGTCCTTGATGGTCTTCAGCGGCGAATCTGCTTTCACG
Organism: Alphaproteobacteria bacterium; assembly: GCA_005883135.1. Taxonomy (GTDB): domain Bacteria; phylum Pseudomonadota; class Alphaproteobacteria; order Rhizobiales; family Xanthobacteraceae; genus VAZQ01. The sequence goes on along the minus strand of VAZM01000351.1, from coordinate 1,391 downwards.
TACCAGTACAAATCCCCCGTCCCCGTAAACGCGGGCAGCAGGATGCGCACCGGCGCGCCCCTGGCGAAAGCACGCAAGACCCCGGCGACGCCAACGCCGGCACCGAGATCGGCGCTGCCCGCGATGACGGGCTGCATCGTCTCCCCCGCCCCCTGGGTGCCGACGTTCTCGAGCACGAGGTTGTGGCGCTTGAAAATTCCCGCATCCTGGCCGAGCGTGGGCGCCTGGTTTTCCCAATTATTGATCTGTCCGATTGCGACCTTGAGCTGATCTTCGGCGCGCGCTGCCGAGATGAGTCCGCTCGCCGCGAGCACGACGAGTGAAAGACCAAGGCAACCGCTCAGCGCGTTGCTCGCGAAGTTGAACTTCATCTCCTCCTCCTGTTCTTTCGCAGCCCCTGACCACGCGCGGGCGTTCTAGGCGAACTCGTGCGCGCCTTCGATGCGGCCTGCGGCCGCGCCTTGGAACCGGTCGCGCGCGGCGGAAGGCCGCCCGTACGCGCCAGGCGCAGCGTCCAGTATTCCCAAGTACGGTTGGTCACGTTGGGCATGGCATTGAGTACGCCCGCGAGCTTCGTTTCGCCGGCGGTGAGCGTCGCGACCTTGCCGAGCAGGTGCGCACGGAGCTGATAGTCGGCGTTCTGACACATGAAGATCGAGCGCGACACCAACTCGCGCAGGTCGCGCCCGACCACGCTCGCGCCGTGATGATTCATGAGCACCGCGCCGTGCGATCCGAGCGCGCGAGCGAGCGAGCGGCCCTCCTCCGGCTTGACCACCAGCAGATTCGTGTCGCCGAACTCGTCGCGCTGATTCCAGAACGGCAGCGTTTCACCCCCGGCAGCCCCCAAATGAAAACCGGAACAATGGGAACGCCGGCAATGCAGAACGGCATGACCGACGGGGCGTGGTGATGACACACCGCCGTCACATCAGGCCGGGCCTCATAGATGCAGCCGTGGATGACGCGCTCCGCATAGAGCTGGACGGACGGCGTCGCTACCGGTTCGGAATCAAGGGTAAATTCGAGAACATCATCCGGCTCGATCAGTCCTGGCGAGCGGGAGCGCGAGAGGAGATAGCGGCTCGGATCGGACGGATGGCGCAGGCTTACATGCCCGAACGCATCGAGCACGCCTTCGTTGGCCAATATACGATTGGCCAAGGCGACCTCATAACGGGCGTCGGACAGGTTATCGGGCACGGCTTTTCTGCTCTGGAACAGAAGCGATCGATGGGCCGGAGCAAAGCGGAAATGGCGGCCCTTGCCAAGCCGCGCAGACAAATCTCGCCGCGTTGTACTGCTCACGCGTGGACCCAAGGCGAGGGAAAGACGGCTTGCCAAGATGGTCCGATCTCAGCAGATTGGACCCTGCAACGGGAGTAATAGGA
>VAZM01000350.1 GCA_005883135.1 Alphaproteobacteria bacterium | reverse complement strand
GTGGGTGCCTGCGGTGCGGACTGCCTTGGCTTCAGCGCAATGCCGCCCGCAATGAAATCCGGATTCTGAGCCGAACTGGCGCGGCTGAGATCTGGCCGACCACCGAGCGTGGGTCCTTGCGTTGAAGGGCGATACGCGCGCTCAGGAGCGCTGGGTACGACGCCGGCGACGGCGACGTGCAGTGCTGCCCGCCTCGGGCTGCAGGCTCCCGTTCGGCGCCTCGTCATACCGCTCGATGCGGATCACCGGAAGAATGATGACCACAGCCGGTTCGGACGCGCCCGCCATCGAACCTGAGTCCCGCGCGGCGCGTCCCGCCGGCCGAAAATGGATCACCGTGCCCATGTCGCTGCCCCCCGCCCCCGACGGCCGCAGCCGCGATGCGGCTCCTTGCGCGATTTGAGTCTCACAAGGTTAACGCTCCCCTAACGCCGGCCTCGTAGGCAAGCTCAATCCAACGTGTTGCAGCACTCAAATCCAAAGTGTTGCAGCAAAGGCGCAGTACCAAAAAGGCGGCTCCAGGCGGCATTCGTCGAGCTTGCGTTGGCGAAGCTCGCAGGCCGCTGAGAATGGGGACGATTCAGGCGACAACTTGATCGAGGAAATGACGTCCGGCGCGGTCCTCCACCTCGAGGATCCAGGCGTCGGGGTCGAAGCGCAATTCTCGCGCGAGGCGTTCCTCGATCTTAGCCTCGGGAGCCGGTACTTCGCCGAGGCAGCGGCTGAACAGCCGATCCGCTGGACGCGCATCGTCGAACACACTCTGGGGCGCGGGGCCGAACAATTCCGCCGTGCCGTCTAGTCGATTGAGCTTGACGAAAATGGCCCCGGCCTCCTCGGCTCCGCGCCGCCGCACGGCGGCGAACGCGCCTTCGATGTGGCAGCGGCGGATGTAGGCTGCGACCCAGATCGCAGATTTCAGGCGCATTCCCGCTCTCGCTCGTCGTCGCCCGAGGCAAGTATTCACGACCTGCGCCAGCCCGACGAGAGCCGGACGGCATTTTTTCTTCGATGCATCCGCGGGGGCGTGCGTCCGCGAGGAGGTCTATTCCAGAGGTCGGCCGGTCATCGCCGCCAGCTCGCGCACGAGCCGGTCGGAGGCCTGGCCCGTGATCGGCAGCCGGCGCTCGCGCTCGAACTTCTCGATCGCGGCCTGGGTCTCGGCATCGATGGTGCCGCTCGGCTTGATTTGACCGTAACCGTATTCGGCAAGTGCCCGCTGTAGCGCGACCACGCGTTTCGAGGCAGCCGAGCGTTCGCCAGCGGCCTCGCTGGGCCCCTGCGTCGGACGCGCGCCGGCCGTGACTGCGGTGCTTGCCCGCACCAGCTTGGCTGGCGCCCGCTGGATGGACTGCAGCAGTGCCTCGTTGGGCTCCGTGCTCGGCTTGAACGCGGCAGCCTGTTCAAAGTCCCGGATCGCGGCATCCGTCTTCGGGCCATAGAGCCCATCGAGCACGCCGTCGTAGTAGCCGCGGCGGGCCAGTTCGCGCTGAATGTCGTTGATGATGTCGCCTGGCGGACGCGGCGCGGACGGGGCGGCGGATTTCGTGGCCACCGGGAGAGCAACAGGCTCGATCCGCCGTGGGCGCGGCACGGCTGTCGGGCCGCCGTCGGCCATCACCGCCGGTTTGACCTGCGCAGCTGCGCCTCGGAACATCGGCGCCGGATGCGACCCGGACTGCAGGAACACCACGTTGACCACGATGGCGATCGCGACAAAGGCGCCGAGACCGAAACCGACGGCATCCCGCGCCGTCCAACCCAACGCCCGCAACACGCGGGTCACGCGGTTGCCATCGCGTGGCGCACGTTTTTCTCGATCCGCGCGTGTCATAGGCTTATGCACCGCGCCGTATCGCTCGCGGCCGCAATCTCGGAACGGCCGGTTCCGCCGCGACGCTGCGCCATGGCAGCCGCTCCGGCCGCACCGACGCGCTTATCGAACGGGCAAAACGCCCTCGGATCGAGCACCACGTTCCCTTGCGCCGAGAAATTTTGGGCGCGCTCCCTGTCCTGTCTGCCGGGATCGTGTCAGAGGCCGCTTAAGCGAACACTAAAGCCGGAACTGTATGCGGCGCACGGGGTGTTTCCGCGTCCTTGGGCACGATGTCCCCGGCGCATTCTCCCGGGCATGGTGAACGGTCGGTTGCCGACATGCCGGCGGTAGAGCGAAGGGCCATGTGCTGCCGCACTAGCCAAATGCGGATCGTTGGAAATTGGTAAAGAAACTGCGGCTGATTCGCGTCGAATATCGACAAAAAGCATCGCTCCCTAAAAACCAGGGTTTCAGCACTTGCTGGTAGGATCGCCAAAGCTGCGCCCATTGATGGTACGGGAGCTCAAGGCAACGCATGCGATTCCTCCTGCGGATGGCGTTTTGGCTCACCGTCATTCTGGCATTGCTGCCGAGCGGCGGCTCGCAGCCCACGCCGAAACTCAACGTGAGTGCGATCGACGCGATGTCGGCGGCGAAGGCGACCGTCACGGATGTGCAGTCATTCTGCGACCGCCAGCGCGACGCGTGCACGCTCGGATCGCAAGCAGCGGTTGCGATCGGGCAGCGCGCGCAAGCCGGAGCCAAGATGGTCTACGAATATCTCAACCAACATCTTGGGCCGCATAGTGCCGGAGTCGCGGATGGCGCGTCCGCCGAGGCCACTCCATTGCCACTCGCGCGGCCGTCGCAGCACACCCTCTCGCCAAATGACCTGGCGCCGGCCTGGCATCCCCCGCCGGCGCGCAAGGAGGGCCGGAGCGATCGGCCGGCGTAAGACCTCGTTTTGGCGCCGCCCTCCCGCATCGCAGCGGAACCAACCCCACCGAAATCCGCGCGGCCGACGCCGCTCGGCACCGATCTTTTTCAGCGGCCGGCGTTCGTCCGTTCTATGATCTGCCTATATATGTCTTATGCCCAAGGCCATGACTGCAGCCTCAACCGACACGCTTACGACGCTCGACGAGATCGTCGACAACTTTTCGCTGCTCGAGGAGTGGGACGACCGCTACCGTTATGTCATCGAGCTTGGCCGCACGCTTAACCCACTCCCCGAGCGCCAGCGCATCGACGCAAACAAGGTGCAGGGCTGCGCGAGCCAGGTCTGGCTAGCAACCACCGTGCATCCGGATGGCCAAAGCGGACCCATACTCACCTTCATTGGCGACAGCGATGCCCATATCGTGCGCGGCCTGATCGCCATCTTGTTCGCGATGTTCTCCGGCAAGCGGGCCGGCGACATTCTTTCCACGGATGCCATCGCCGTGTTCAACCGGCTGGGCCTGCGCGAGCATCTCACCCCACAGCGCTCGAACGGATTCCGCTCGATGGTCGAGCGCATTCGCATGGATGCGCGCGCAGCCCTGCTGGCGCGGCATTTGCTCGGTTGCTTCCGGTGGTCTCGATCGAACCCCCCAAAGGAACGAAAGAGGCTGCTAGGCCCCGGCGACAACCTCCCCGGGGCCTTCGCGCGTGTGATCGGTGAAGGGAATGCCCGCGAACGGCGGGATTGTGCTGACCAACGATTATTGGCGTCCCGCAGGCGTTTTGCCGATGACGCCGTACTCGGATGATTTTGTACCAGCTGTCGCCGACAAAAACCCTTCGGCTGCCAATCCCCGTTTGAGCAGTTCGCGCACTGCCGCCGCCCTGCTCGGCATGCGCTGCTTAAAGCGAAAGTCGTCGAGCGCGAGCAATTCCTCGCCGTCGAGCATGATCTGAAGGCGCTCAGCGCGCAGCCTTTGTGGTGATCGAGCCATCCTTTCCTCCTGCGTAACATTAGCAGTGTTAGTAATCAACGGTCTATTAGTCAACCACTTATTGGGCGGTGATGGAGCAATTTTAGCCAATATCTGAGGCAGCCGACATTTCGCGCACGTGACACAGAGCGCATATGGGACGGATTTCATAAAGTTGGGTGTTTATACTAGTGTATAAAAGTCCTTCTAAGTAACAGAGTGATGTAACTCAGGTATTAGACCCGGCTTGTCAGAGTTAATATTGACAAGTGACAGTAGAAGGGCGCAGCTTTACTTCAAATGCGGCGCCTCAGAACGCGAGTCAGAAATCTCAAACGGAAGCCGCAGACCTCCGCCCAGCACACACGATTGCAGAATTTCTCGACTGTCGAGAGAACCTGGACGCAGAGGTTTCTTGCTGACCGCACAACATCCAAAACAGAGAGCCGCAACATGAGCCAATTTGCCCCGATCAGCGCCGAAAGGCGTAGCTGCCCGAAATGCAGCGATTGTGGTGCCGCGATGAGACTCTTCGGAATCGAGTCTCATCCCACGATCGGCCGGACTGATTTGCTAACTTACGTATGTAACCACTGCGACGCGGTGCAAACCGAGACCGTGGCCCCGGAGAAATTGACGCCAATGGATTCCCTGCTCGCGGAGAAAGCCTTTGATGCTGACACGACGCACGTCTTAGGTTCAGCGTTCGACGCTGCATGGGAGAGAATAGAGGCCACCAACACAGTGCCTGCTGACCAAAGGCAGGCGGCATCGATGCGGGAATTGCTCGCCAAATTTACTATCGCGGCGGTCGAGCAAGGCGAGTCAGATCCGCATCGGGTCATGGAGAAGGCGTTACTTCGCTTGAAAATTACTTTGCGGCGTGACGGAGTAGGCGCGAGTGGGTAAAAACGCTCCGTTGGTCGATATGGAAACCCCGAGCCTATACCGAGAATTCGCGGACACGTGCGATCGCCTAGCTGGGCAAGTCGAGTCTGAAGCGCACCGTGCGTCACTGATCGAGATGGCCGACCAATGGAGAAGGCTGGCCGAGGAGACCGACAAGCGGGAGTTCTAAGCCTGCGCGTTTCTCCCGTGTCTCGTGCCGCTTGCGCCCAGCGAAACCAGGATTTCGCCATCTCCTCGAGCGCAAACCGTCAGCTATTTGCGCCGCCGGCGTTGCTGGCCGAGTCCCATTTGTTTGGCGAGCCGGGAACGCGCGGCCGCATAGTTCGGCGCCACCATTGGGTAGTCCGCGGCTAACCCCCACTTTTCCCGATACTGCTCCGGGGTCATGTTGTATTGCGCGCGCAGGTGACGCTTGAGTGACTTGAACTTTTTTCCGTCTTCTAAACAGACGATGTACTCCGGCATGACCGATTTCTTGACCGAAACCGCGGGTTTCGGCGGTGCGGCGGGCGCATCGCCGTGGCCGGTCAACACGCGAGTCAAGGCGGTGTGCACCTGATCGATCAAGGCAGGCAGGTCCGAGGCCGGGACCGAATTGTTGCTGACATATGCCGACACGATGGTCGCCGTCAGCTCGATGAATGTCGCGCCTGACGTAGTGTTGCCCATCGACCAGGGTTTCCTGCCGCTTTATTTTCGGCGTCGCGCAGTGGAAGCCGTACTTCTGCGCATTCAATGCCGTTCTATTGTTAGAATTCCGCAAAGGCAAGAAGCTTGGAGTATCGAGCAAGATAAACCTTGGCGAATACTGGCGGTGTTCTGGCGGACACCCCACCCCGCCTGGAGCGGCCGGACTTTGTCCTGCGCGATTGAGGTCGGCGGCCGGCGCTCGGCGCGACCGGGGAGACTCAATCGTGCGGACGCGCGGCGGAGGCGAATGAGGAAAGGCTCGCATGCATGCGCGAGCGTCGTTCTCGCGTGCGTGCGTGAGCGTGGTTTACGAGTTGCTTTCGATATGCGCGCGCAGTTCGGCGATCGAGCCGAACTTGACTGTTCCGTGCGGCAGCTTGGCCTCGATCGATCCATCCGCATAAAGCGTGTAGGCCATGCCGTCGACAACCCCGGACTTGAGAACGGCGGCTGCCCGCGGCTCCGCGAGATCGGCAGCCTGCTGTCGGCTATCCTCGGCGGAATTATCTGCTTGGCGTTGAGCCGCCTCGACCGCTGGCGAAGAGCCGCTCTCGACGCGCCTGCCCGGGCGCGTGTCAGCAGGCCATACGGCATCGAAGTTCCCGCGTTGGGGCGCGGGACGGGCCGGCTTCGAGCGGAATAGAAAATCGAGACGTGACGCCTTCAACGCCTCGACGGCCGTACCGCCGGCGCGATCTTCCGACGAAACCTTGGGCTCGGGTGGCGCAGCTTCGACGCCGCTCGGGCGATGCGTCTGAACATGCGCGGTCCCGTTGGGAGACAACGGAACCTCCTCCTCCTCAGCGACGATCGAAGGTTCGCCTTGCTCCGCTCGCGCTCGCTCCAACCGATCTGCTGCGGCCGAAATCTCGCCCAGCGGAGCACCGGCCGTTGCAGGGGATTCGGCGGCACGAACCTGCGGCGTTTCCGGCCTCGGCCGGGCAGAGGACGGGACTGGACGGGCAGGCGTTATCGAGGCCGGCGTGGGACCGGCCGCGGGCGGCGCGAGTTCGGGCGGCTCGACAGAACGACCGGGCGCGCGAACGACAAGCCGCGTACGTATCGCTTCGCCCAAACGGCCAAGCTCAGCCACCACAGCCGCAAGGCCGATCAGGACCAAGCCCCCGGTCAGCGCGCTGACGCCCGCCACAATGAGCGTCGTGCCCAGCGTGAACTCGTTGATGGGAATACCGAATCCAATTGCGGCGACGCCCGCTGCAGCGATCGCGATGCCCAATAACGATAAGATGACAGACATGTTGTACGCCCCGCCCGGCCCGCCGTTCTCGGCAGCAGCCATGGTGCTATGGTTAGCAAAGAATTTAGGCCCCGTTCCGCCCCGATCGCAATAACTAATGTGGCACTGCAGCGGCCTAATCCCATCGTGATTAATAGGCAGGGCGTGACCCTCAGCCCGGATGGAACCGCGGGGACACGCAGTGATGAGCGCTCGAAAGGACTGCGAGGCTTTCGTCCAGTTCGGTTCCGCGGCGTCCCTCCCAACGCAGAGCGCAGGCCGCCTGATCACGATCGAGCGTTGATCCGTTGCCCCGGCGCCCGCGCCGGCCTAAGGAGTTAACCGGAACCGAGGCTGGCGTGCACCGGTTAGCCGTGGACAGACGCTACCTCGTCCCAGACCGTTTGATCATTTAGGAGTAAGCCGATGTCTTTCACGCTGCCCGATCTTCCCTATCAGTACGACGCGCTCGCGCCCTACATGTCGCGTGAAACGCTGGAATATCATCACGACAAACACCACCTCGCCTACGTCAATACGGCCAATAACCTCATCAAAGGGACCGAGTGGGAAGGAAAATCGCTCGAGGACGTCGTCAAGGGCGCCTTCGGAAAGAATCCTGGCTTGTTCAACAACGCGGGCCAGCACTACAACCATCTGCACTTTTGGCAGTGGATGAAACCGAACGGCGGCGGCGACAAGCTTCCCGGCAACCTCGAAAAGAAGATCGTTGCCGACGTCGGCTCGGTCGCCAAGATGAAGGAGGACTTCATTCAAGCCGGCGTCACCCAGTTCGGGTCAGGCTGGGCTTGGCTGGCGGTCAAGGACGGTAAAATCACCGTCACCAAAACGCCGAACGGCGAGAACCCGCTGGTGCACGGCGGCAAACCGATCCTCGGTTGCGACGTGTGGGAGCATTCATATTACATCGATTATCGCAACCGGCGACCCGACTATCTCAAGGCCTACCTCGATCATCTGGTCAACTGGGAATACGTGGCCAAGATGTACGACGCAGCGATGAAGTAGCGATCAGCCGCCGTTGGGCGTTGCGAACGCGCCGCTCCGACCGGCTCGGGGCGGCGCGAATGCGAGACGGGATAGTCCAGAGGCCGTTGCAGCTTCTTCGCTGAGCACACGCGTCTTTGCGGCGGAGCTTCCGCGCGCGGCCGGCCCGGCGCGGCGCAGGAATGGCGCCATAATCGCTCGGTAGACCATTCGCCATGCAGGACCTGAGCCGAGCCGTCGTCCTCTCACCGCCCGTTGCCGCGCCGTCGTCGCACGACAGCTTGAGGATGGGCCGCATCTTCGATCGGCTTGCAATCGGCGTGCTGGCTGCGCTCGGCATTGTCGCACTCCTGACCTTCCGCGACTACGGCTTGAGCTGGGACGACTACGCTCATTCCGAATACGGCGATCTGCTCCTGCAATTCTATGCCTCGGGCTTGCGCGACCAGCGCGCGCTCTCTTGGGTGAACCTCTACTACTACGGCGGCGGTTTCGACTTGGTCGCGGCGGTTGCCGCCAAGTTTCTACCGCTCACGCTGTTCGAGACCCGCCGGCTCGTAGGCGCCGCACTGGGAATTCTCGGACTGTTGGTCACCTGGCGGATCGGCCGGCGCGTCGGCGGACCCCCGGCGGGCTTGATCGCGCTCGTCCTGCTTGCGGCCTGTCCGCTCTATTACGGCCACATGTTCATGAATCCCAAAGATTCCCCGTTCGCCGTGGCCATGGCAATTCTTCTGCTCGGTCTCGTGCGCTGCTTCGAAGACTATCCGCGCGTGTCGATCGCAACCGCCACGCTCGCCGGCGCCGGTTTCGGCTTGTCGATCGGATCACGCATCATGGGTGCGTTCGGAGCAATCGACGCGCTGGCGGCGCTCGCCTTGATCTTCTCGCTCGAGTACCGCGCGCTGGGCATTCGTCAGGCCGGCGCGCGGCTCGGACATTTCCTCTTGGCGCTCGTGCCGGCCATGGTGCTGGCCTATGCTCTGATGGCATTCATTTGGCCCTGGTCGGTGGCCGCTCCGCTCAATCCGTTACGCGCCGTCGAATACTTCTCGCGTTTCTTCGAAAAGCCCTGGCAGGAGCTGTTCGATGGCCGCGTGATCTCCGTTCCGGACATGCCGCGCAGCTACCTGCCGACCCTGTTCGCGATCAAGCTGCAGGTAATCTTCTTGGTTCTGGGACTGGGCGGCGCCGCGGGGGCACTGGTCGCGGCCTGCAGACGTACCATTGCGTTCAACCGCCGCGCCGTCTTGCTCCTCGTTGCGCTCGCGGCGCTGTTGCCGCTCGCGGTCACGGGCGCGCTGCGGCCGGCGATGTACAACGGCATTCGCCATTTCGTGTTCGTGTTGCCGCCGTTCGCGGTGCTCGGTGGACTGGCCGGCATGTCTCTCGTCGAGATCGCTGCGCGCAGGTTCCGATTTGCGCCGATCGCAGCGGCCGTTGTCCTCCTCGCCGGGACTGCCGTTCCGGTCGCCCACATGATACGGCTGCATCCCTTTGAGTATACGTATTTCAACGACTTTTCCGGGGGCGTGACCGCCGCGCGCAGACGCTACATGCTCGACTACTGGGGGCTATCGTTCAAACAGGCCTCGCAAGCACTCTTGGCGAGCCTTGCCGAGCGTCACGAGAGCAAGCCGCACGACCGCCGCTGGAAAATCGCCGTCTGCGGCCCGCATCGCTCGCCACAGGTGGAACTCGGTCCCGATTTCGAAACCAGCTGGGATCCCTCGGGTGCCGACTTCGCGATGATGCTGGGAGAATTCTACTGCGCGAAACTCGACGCTCCGCTGCTGGTCGAAATCGCGCGCGACGGCGTCACCTACGCGCGGGTCTACGACATCCGCGGCCGATCCATCCCAACCTTGCTGACCCTGCCGGGACTCTGATCCCGGGCGCCACGTGGCGCTTGATCGCCGCCGGCGCAAGGCGTCGGAGGCCGCCGCTGCGCCGCGATCCCCCAGCCCTCGATGGCGGCGGACGGGCCAGACCAACGTCATCAGATGCCGAGCAGAATGCGGATCATGAAGATCAGCCACATGATCGTGAGCACCAGCGCACCGAGCCCGAACGCCGGCCCGCGCCGGTTGACGTTGTTGTCGGTCACGTGGATGTAGGCGTGAACGAGACGCGCTGCGACGAAGATCCACGCCAGCACCACGAACAATAGATCGGCGTGGCGCGTGATCCAGGCGAGGATCGTCAGCACATAGAACAGAAGCGGCAGCTCGAGTTGATTGTGGTAGGCGTTGCCCACCTGGGCGATGTGCGGCGGCCAGTTGGGCTCGCGCAAGGCGACGTCTTGCGCGTTGATGTCGCCCTTTCGGAACGCACTGGTGCGCAGATGCGCCATCCAATAGAGCAGCACGAAGGTCAGAATGACCTCGACGAACAGCGGCAGCAGGACAGCTTGAATGGACATGGCTCGAATCCTCGCTCGAGAATCTTAGAACTTCAGACTTTTCACGTTTCAATGCTTCGTCGCGAAGGCTGTGGCGGCAGCAGCAGCCGTCAGTCCCTTGCCGCCCGCCGTCAGTTTCCACGATCCGTCTGGCGCGATGGCACTCGGATCGATACTATCGCACAGACCAACCAAGACTTCGGGGAGGATGAGAATGCGCGTTGGCCTTGCGATTTTGCTCGCCATGGCGGTGATGCCGGTCGTTTCCATGCAGACCGCGTCCGCGCAGGACAGCGCCGTCTACGCGGTCAGTTACATCGATGTGGCGCCATCCGCGCGCGCGACGGCGACGACGCTCTTGCAGCAGTTCGCGAACGCGAGCCGCAAGGATGCGGGCAACATGCGCTTCGACATCCTGCAGCGCATGGCCCCCTCCAACCAGTTCGCGATCGTGGCGGTCTGGAAGGATCAAAATGCCTACGACGCGCATGTGGCCGCTGCTCACAGCAAGGAATTTCGCGACAAGATCAAGCCGCTTCTCATCAGCGCCATCGACGACCGGGTACACACCGGCATGGAGATCGCAGGAACGCCCGCAGGAAAGAACGGGCGCGGGGCGGTTGTGGTGGTGACGCATGTGGACGTCCCGCCGCCGAAGAAGGACGAATGCATCGCGGCGCTCAAGACATTGGTGGCGGACAGCCGCAAGGAAGCAGGGTCCGTGCGCTTCGAGGTGTTCCAGCAGGGCAACCGGCCGAACCATTTCTCCGTCGTCGAGGTTTGGAAGGATCAGGGCGCGTACGACGCCCATATCACGGCAGCACCGACCAAGAAATTTCGCGATCAACTCACGCCGATGAGCGGCGCGCTCTATGACGAGCGGCTGTACAAGGCGATCTAACGGCTCGTCTGCGGATTAGACCGGCAAACAACTATCGACCCGCGGCCGGAGGAGCGCACGGGGCGATAGATCGATGCTATCGATCGAACTTAGTGGGTTTTCCAGCGCGCCTTGGCCTCGGCGCCGGACTGTTTGAGATGGACGTTCCCGTCCACGTGGTCGACCCACGCAAGCGGGATGAAGTGATGCTCACCGCCGGCATCGGGGTCGTCTTTCGTCAATTTGACCTGATCTCGACCTTCCAGGCCGTCCACGGTGCCGACATGCACGCCGTCCGAACCGAGGACTTCCATATGTTCCTTGATCGTCGTCGGTGCGACCATGTGGATTCTCCATCGCTTTAACTGATAACTCGCGGCGATGGGTCATGGTTCCTGAACAATGGGTATGGTTCCCGGCGCGTCAGCTCGCCAACGCCGCCAAGATCCGCGCCCAGCTGCGTGTGCCCTTGTGAAATGACGTCAGGTCGAACTTCTCGTTCGGCGCATGCACGCGGTCGTCATCGAGGGCGAATCCGACCATGATGGTGTCCATGCCGAGGATGCGCTTGAAGTCGCCGACGATCGGGATCGAGCCACCCTCGCCGATGGCGAGCGCCTTCTTACCCCACTCAGCGGCGAGCGCGGCACGGGTCTTGGCGAGCGCCGGACTGTCGAAAGGCACTTCGGTTGCCGGCGCGCTGGCGAAGCTCTTGAACTCGACCTTGGCATCAGCCGGCAGACGCGCGCGCACGAAGGCATGAAAGGCGGTGCGAATCTTTTCCGGGTTCTGCGCCCCCACGAGGCGGAAGGATACCTTGGCCGTGGCCTGAGCCGGGATGACGGTTTTCGCGCCTTCTCCGGTGTAGCCTCCGACCACGCCGTTGATTTCGGCCGTCGGACGCGTGGCGATTTGCTCGATCAGGGTGCGGTCGCTCTCGCCGGCCGGCACCGCTAGCCCGACTTGCGCGAGAAAATTCTCGGGCGTGAGATCAAGCCTCTTGAGATCGGCCCGGATGTCGGGCGGCAATTCGCTTACCCCGTGGTAAAATCCGGGAATGGTGACGCGGCCATTCTCGTCGTGCATATCGGCCAGAATGCGCGCAAGCACGCGCAACGGATTCTGGGCCGCACCGCCGAACAGGCCGGAATGCAGGTCCCGGTCGGCGCAAGTGAGCCTCACCTCCTCATAGACCAGCCCGCGCAGCGAGGTGGTTACCATCGGGGTCGCCGGATCCCACATGCTGGTATCGCAGACCAGCGCGAGATCCAGCTTGAACTCGGCGGCATTGTCCTCGACGAAGCCGAACAGGTGCTTGGAGCCGCATTCCTCCTCCCCCTCGATCATCATGGTGATCGGGAGGGGCAATTGGCCGGTGACGGCGGCGAACGCCCGACATGCCTCGACAAAGGTCATAACCTGGCCTTTGTCATCGCAGGCTCCGCGCGCCACGATGATCTTGCGGCCGTCCGGCAGCGCGGCGATGCGCGGCGCAAACGGCGGCGCCTCCCAAAGGTCGACGGGATCGACCGGCTGCACGTCGTAATGGCCGTAGAAAAGGACGCGGGGAGCGCTGCCGTCGGGCCCGCCTTTGCCGACCACGATGGGATGCCCTCCAGTCGGCCGAACGCTGGTTTCAAAACCGATGCCGGATAGGTCCTTGGCCACGTATTCGGCGGCGGATCGACACTGGTCCTTGTAGGCAGGATCGGTCGAAATGGACTGAATGCGCAGGAACTCGAATAGCCGCTCTAGGCTGTGGTCGAGTTCAGCGTCGATTTTGTCCAAGACCGCAGGTAGGGCTTGCGCGGGACTCATTGTCTTCGTGCGCTCCGTTCTCTGGTTTACTGTCCGCGGGCTGACTCAGTGGAAAGCTATCATATCCAAGCATCAGCCCGGATAGCTTCGGTTCAAATCCCTTTCCGACAAAGCCGCCTTTGCAAGACAAAGATGCGGGAACCGTCCTTTACAGCGCCTGTCGCATTTTATCGATCGATGACAGCGCCTTTCGGACGTTGCGCGAGCGCACCCTGTCGGACCGAAGTCGCATCGATCCCGTGATGCACGGATGCAACAACGCGTCTCGAGTTTTGTCGTCAGTCCTTGTGTTCCGAAGTTTTGCGAGACTAATATGTTGCCAACCCGCCGAGAGTGCGGGGCTGGTGAGGGGTTACATGGACGATTTCATCGGACGCATCGGCGCCGCGATCGGCGCCGACCGCACGGCCGCGGAAAAGGCCGGTGGTGATATTCCGCAATCGGCGAGATCGTGGCCGCGATCCTCGGTCTTGGCCAGTTCGTCAGATCTTTGATGGCGGCGGCTGGCTAGGAGCCAGGAGAACTCGATGTCCTACTCGATCAGCGCCATCGAAGATATCGACGCGGATGAGGCTGAGGCGCTCAGATCGCTTGGCATAAGAACCACGGAGAGGCTGCTGGAGGCGACGAAAAACCCAAAGGGACGCAAGCTTCTCGCCGCCCAGACCGAGTTCGATGAGAAGCGGCTTCTGCGTTGGGCCAATATCGCCGACAAGTTGCGCATCAAGGGCATGGGCACGGAGTACGCCGGGCTGTTGTGCGAGGTCGGCGTCGACACCGTCAAGGAGTTGCGCTATCGCAACCCCGCGCGGCTCGCCGAAGCCATGGCCGAGGCCAACAAACGGCGAAAGCTGGTTCGCTTTCTTCCCTCCGAAAAGCTCGTGACCCGCTGGGTCGAGCACGCCAAGAGACTTCCTCAGAAAATCACATATCGTTAGGCCGATGAAACGGCTGGGTGCTTGACACCGCTGATGGGCCCGGCGCAAAGCCA
>VAZM01000456.1 GCA_005883135.1 Alphaproteobacteria bacterium | reverse complement strand
GAACTGCACGCCGGCGGCTCCGGGATAGAACACGAACACGGCCTCGGGCCTGGCGGCGCGCACTTTCGACAGCTCGGTGGAGAAGTCGAGCTGGTCCGGCCATTTGGTCAATTCCTCGCCGATGACCTGGCCCTTGAAGGTCGTGCGCACGCCGGTGAGCATGTCCTTGCCAGCGGCGTAATTCGGCCCGATCAGGAAGGCGGTCTTCACCCCTTTCTGCGTCATGTAGGTGCCCATCGCCTGCGGCGTCTGGTCGTTCTGCCAGGACGTCGAGAAGAAGAAGGGCGAGCACTGCTCGCCGGCGATTTGCGAGGGGCCGGCATTGGCGCTGATCAGGAAGGTCTGCGAATCCACCACCGGCTTGAGCGAAGCCAGTAGCACGTTCGACCAGATGTAGCCGATGACGAAATCGACCTTGTCGGACTCGACCAGCTTCTGCGTCTTCTGCACGCCGACTTCGGGCTTCTGCTGATCGTCCTCGTAGATCACCTCGACCGGCTTGCCGGCCATCTTGCGGCCGAGATGGTCGAGCGCGAGCTCGAAGGAGTTGCGCATGTCGTTGCCGATCACCGCGGTCGGGCCGCTGAACGTGCTGACGAACCCGATCTTCACGGATTGCTGCGCCCCGACCGGCGCCGCGCCGAGTGCGACGAGAGCAACCGTTCCCATCAGAAGCCTTTTCATGTGCGCTGTCTCCCAAGACGCCGAGCGAACTCCACAGCCGATCTTAGTGGATCGGTTCAGGGGTCAAAAGCCCTCTCGGCCGTGGCCTTTCGCCCCGCGTCGAGCGTCGCGTAGCCAAGCTTTGCGTGAACGACGGCGCGCCCGTCCGCACGCCTCTGCGGGCACGCGCCTTGCCTTGCCAGGGGGCCGGCAGTAAAGCATTCATCCGGCTGCGCTTCTACGACAGGCGTCGCGATGCATGAACTGACCGGCAGGACGCATTGGCATGAGCCGAGCGGCAACGAGCGAGCCGGCTTCGGCGAGTTCGGCCGACCCAAGACGCCGTACGACCTGTTCATGGAATCGGAGGGCATTCCGATCTACCGCGACATCGGCGTGCGCAAGGTGCAAAATTTACCACTTGCGCCATGGAAGCGGTTGGGCGGCAAAGGCACCTACATCCAGCTGCACGGCACCGAAGGCAAATGGGGCTGCTACGTCGTCGAGGTACCAGGGGCCGGCGCACTGCATGCGGAAAGACACCTGTACGAGGAAGTCTACCTCGTCGTCGAGGGGCGCGGCACCACCGAAGTCTGGCTCGACGGCGACAACAAGCGTCACGTCTTCGAGTGGCAGAGGGGCTCGCTGTTCTCCATCCCGGTGAACGCCTGGCATCGCATTGTGAACGCGAGCTCTGCGCCGGCGCTGCTCCTCGGCGGCACTACGGCACCCAACCTGGTGAACCTGATCAATAACGTGGAGATGATATTCAACTGTCCTTATGAGTTCCGCGACCGTTTCAGCGGCGCCGACGACTTCTACAGGTACAAGGACGACATCGAGCCGGATCCGGTGCGCGGGCTCGCCATGCGGCGCACGAATTTCATTCCCGACGTGGTCAACTGCGACTTGCCGCTCGACAACCGCCGCTCACCGGGCTGGCGTCGCGTCGAGCCGTTCATGACCGGCAACACGTTTTATCTGTGGATCGGGCAGCACGAGAACGGCCGCTATTCCAAGGCGCACGCGCACACGTCGGCCGCCGTGCTGATCTGCCTCAAGGGCAAGGGCTACACCTATACCTGGCCGGAGCGCTACGGCGTCACGCCTTGGAAAGACGGCCATGGCGACAAGGTCAAGCGCGTCGACTACGAACCCGTGGGGATGGTCTCGGCGGCCCCCGGCGGGGCGCGCTGGTATCACCAGCACTTCGGCGCATCGAAAGAGCCGCTGCGTCTGACCGCGTGGTTCGGACCGCACAATCCGGGCCGCGAGCCAGGCCCTCCCGGCGAGAAGCATATCGATTACACCGGGATGGATATTCCCGAGGGCGGCACGGCCATCCCCTACTGGATGGAAGATCCTTTCATCGGCGCCGAGTACGAGGCGACGCTCAAGAGGGAAGGAGTGGCGAGCCGAATGGAGCCCGGCTTTTACAAGAAGGGCGCCGCCGTGCCCAAATTCGCGGGCGCATGAGGCCGGTCGCGCATGGCGCCACAGGGCACATGCGCGATGGGTGGACGGTTGCCATGACGGCGGACGAAGGCGAAGGCGGCCGCATTTTCTTCACCAGCACCGGGCGCTCGCTCGTCGACGAAGACGAAATCGTCGTGCTCAGCGTGGGCGTCGATATCGGCTCTTCCACCTCGCATCTGGTGTTCTCGCGCATCGTCTTGGAGCGGCTCGACAGCCGCTACGTGGTCACGACGCGGGAGACATTCTACCAATCCGATATCCTGCTCACACCCTATTGCGCCGAGGACGAAATCGACGCCGCGGCGCTCGGCGCCTTCATCGAGCGGCAATATCGCGATGCCAACATCGACGCGGACGAGATCGACACCGGCGCGCTCATCCTCACGGGCGTCGCGGTGCGCCGGCGCAACGCCCGCAAGATCGGCGAACTGTTTGCGCGTCAGGCCGGCAAGATGGTCGCCGTCTCCGCCGGCGACAGCCTGGAAGCGGTGATGGCCGCCCATGGCTCCGGCGCCGTAGCGCGCTCGATCCGCGAAGGCGCGCGG
Organism: Alphaproteobacteria bacterium; assembly: GCA_005883135.1. Classification (GTDB taxonomy): domain Bacteria; phylum Pseudomonadota; class Alphaproteobacteria; order Rhizobiales; family Xanthobacteraceae; genus VAZQ01. Next base: position 3,147 of record VAZM01000456.1, on the reverse strand, counting down.
GTGATGAACGTCGACATCGGCGGCGGCACATCGAAGATCGCCATCTGCGTGGACGGCCGGGTGAGCGATCTCACCGCGCTCGACGTCGGCGCGCGCATCATCTGCTTCGATCTGGCGGGGCGCATTGTGCGCATCGAAGAAGCCGGAGCCCGTTTCGNNGCCTCATCTGCTTCGATCCGGCGGGGCGCATTGTGCGCATCGAAGAAGCCGGAGCCCGTTTCGGCGCCGAACTCGGCATTAATCTCGAGGTCGGCGCCGAGCTGGCACCGCAGACCGCGCGCGCTCTGGCTGCTCGGATGGCGGATTGTCTGTTCGAGGCGATAGACGGAGGATCGCCCGCGGCTGGCGGACGCGCGCTGTTGCGGCTCGATCCGCTGTCGCGGCGGCCGGCGGTGGAGCAATTGACGTTTTCCGGCGGCGTCGCCGAATACATTTATGAGCGGGAGGCGCGCCCGTACGGCGATCTCGGCAGCCTGTTCGCGCAGGAGATTTGCGCCCGGGCGGAACGCTGGCGGGCAAAGGTCGAGCCCGCGAGCGAAGGCATCCGTGCCACCGTGATCGGCGCCTCGCAATACACCACGCAGGTGAGCGGCAGCACCATTTACGTCTCCCCGCTCGCGATCTTGCCGCTGCGCAACGTACCGGTGATCGCGCCCGCCTTCGCGCTCGATAGCGAGGACATCGACCCCCGCGCGGTGGCGGCGGAGATCAAGGCGCTCATCAAGCGCCTCGACCTCGCCGACGCCGGCACGCCGATTGCGGTGTTCGTCCCGTGGCGCGGCTCGGCGACCTTCCGGCGGCTCGACGCGTTCTGCCAGGGCCTGACCGAGGGGCTCGCGACGATCCTCGCCGATGGCCAGCCGCTGGTGCTGGCGGGCGACGGTGACGTCGGCGGCCTCATCGGCATTCACTTGCGCGAGGAGATGGACATCGAGAACGCGATCGTCTCCGTCGATGGTCTCGAACTCAAAGAGTTCGACTACATCGACATCGGCAGCATGCTGCCGCAGTCCGGCGCCGTCCCCGTGGTGATCAAGTCGTTGATCTTTCCTGCCGGCGCCGCAGCACGCGCAGAACGGCAGTCTGACGTCCAAGGACCTCTTCCGAAAACGATTTCCATCGCCTGATGGCGGACGATCACAGCTCGTACACCCGCTCCGCCGTGCCGCCCATGACCGCGTGGCGCTCGTCGACAGAAAGCGCCGAGACCATATCGGTGATCCCCTGCCACGTCTGCGCGTAGCTTGCGCCAAGCAAGATCACCGGCCAATTGCTCGCCGCCATGACGCGATTGGAGGTGAATAGGTCGAGCACGTGATCGCTATAGCGTCGGACCTCGTCCGTCGACCAGCGCCAGCGCATGATGATGTCGAGTCCGATCGAAAGCTTTATCGATACGCAGCGATGCTCGGCCGCGCGGGCAACTTGTGTCGCCCACGGTTCCCAGCCCCGCTCCGGAAGCGGCCGGCCGAGATGATTGATCACGATTTTGAGCTCGGGCAGCCGAGCTGCGAGGTCGAGCACGGATTCGAATTGCGCCGCGTTGACGGGAATGGCGTCGAAGGCAAGCCCCGCAGCGGCCAACAGCTTGAGCGACTCGACGACGCGCTCTTGCAGCACCCAGCGTGGATCCGGTTCGTTGCTGATGAGATGGCGCACGCCGACGAGTTTCCCGCCCGCGCGCAGCCGCTCGAGCGCGCGCGAGGTGGCGTCGGGATCGGCGAGCGGCAGCCAGCCGACGACGCCGCGCACGAAGTTGACGTCTTTGCAGATGTCGAGACACTCCTCGGTCTCGCCGCCGAGCTGATGCAGGACCTGGACCAGCACTGTTCCCTTGATGCCGCAGCGGGCGAGCTCCGGGCGCAGGTCGTCCGGCGTGAAATCGCGGGCCAGGCGCTCGCCGACCTGTTCCGGCCAGGTATAGGCGTGCCGCCCCGTCCACCAGAAATGATGATGCGCGTCGATCATGATCGCTCCAACCTCAAGCCTGTCCGCGGCGCCTGAGTTCTTTGATCACGGCGCTGTTGTCCAAATCCCCCTCCCCGTGCCGCACGCAGGCTTCCAAGACGTCGGCATGGACTTCAAGCAGCGCAAGCGGTTGCCGCAGGCGCTGCGCCTGGTCCAGCATGAGGTGCACATCCTTGAGATGCTGGGCGATGCGGCCCTCGGCCGTGAACTCGCCGCGGATCATTTTCGAACCTTTCACCTCCATGACCTGCGAATAGGCCGCCGAGCTGCGCGCGACCTTGAGAAAGAGCTCGGGATCGAGCCCGAGCCGCTCGGCGAACACCAAGCCTTCGGCGAGCGCCAGCCGGTTGAGACCGAGGATCAAATTGATGGCGAGCTTGGCGCGCCCCGCGTCGCCGATCTTGCCGATATGGAAATAGCTCGCAAACAGCGCGCGAAGGACTGGCGCCGCTGCATGCATGAGGTCGGCGTCGCCGCCGATCAAGCCGATCCCTTCGCCGCGGCTGACCTGACCGCTCGCGCCGGAAACCGGCGTTTCCAGCAGCCGCAGTCCGCGCGTCGCCACGCGCTGCGCTAATGCGGCGATGCGGTCGGGGTCGCAGGTGCTTGCACACAGGACGATTTTGCCGGAGCGCTCGCCCCAGACCCGCAGCAATTCGCGTTCGATGACCTCCTCGACCTGATCGGTGCTGAACACCGCAATCACGACGGGATCGCAGCGTCGCGCGAGATCGGCAACGCTTGCAGCAGGGCGGCCGCCGAGCTCCGCGAGCTTAGCGGTCTTGCCGGCATCGACATCAAAGCCCAAGACTTCGAAGCCCGCGCCCAGCAGGCGATGCGCGAACGCCTGACCCAAGAGGCCGATGCCGATGAGACCGACGGGCTCGCGCGCTGCCACGGCTCAACCGAGCGGCGCGATACCGAGGTCGCGCGCCGCCGCCTCGAGGCTGTCGCGCAACGGCTTGGGCATCGGAATGCCGTGCTGCATGCGGTCTTGCCGCTTGCGATGGCTTTGCTCGCCGGGGAGCCAAATGCGCTCCACGCCGGGCAACCGTTGCGCCGCGCGCATGGCGCGCACCGCGGCATCGACCTGACGCTTGAACAGCGCCGCCGGCGCGAAGGCCTCGACCGACAGCGCAACGATGGCATGCCCGGTATTTGCAGCCTTGCCCTGCTCCT
>VAZM01000349.1 GCA_005883135.1 Alphaproteobacteria bacterium | reverse complement strand
ACCGGCGGCACCGACAGAAACAACACGAATGTCGCTACCGCACCGATCAGAAAGATCGCGAAAATGGGCGTCCCGAGCAGCAGCAGCGCGATCGGCAGAACTGCCAGCGTCCAAATCATGGTAGTTTGGCCTTCGCGGCGCGGTGCGAGCTGACGAGCTCTGTGCCGCCGCTCACGACCAGCACGGCCGCCACGAGCGCCGTCCCGGCAAATCCCACCACCAACGCCGAATGCGCGAACACCATGGGAAAGCCGATCGCCATGCTGGTCTGTCCGATCATCGTCACGCGCCGAGCGAACTCCACGCTCTGAACGGCCGCATAGGCTGCGCCGATTGCGATAATGAGGTGATGAAACATGGTGAGCGCGATGCGCGGGCGCGGCGCCAGCCGATTCACGAGAAAATCGAGCGCAATGTGGCGGCGGTCGATCGTGACCAGAATCATGCCGATCATCACCATCCAGATCATGCCGAAGACCAGCAGCTCAGCTGAACAGATAGCGGCACGCCGCATTCGCAACGTTGAGCAGCACCATGCCGATGAGAAGCGCGCCAAGCAGCGCGCGTGCCGCAAAGGCTGCAATCCGCGCGATGCGAAGCGCGAGCGCAGGCGGCGCGGGAAGGTGCAAATGGTCGGGCATGGTGCTGCGCGGGTCGACACTCGATGGGGTTTAAGTTTGGAACCTCGCGATGGCTCTGTTCAAGCCCGATCTTGTCTTGCGCGCGAATTCCAGCGTTGCCAGACCGCGTATGGGTTGCGAGGATGGCTTACTGCAGGAACTGGGCCCGGGGCCGCGCCGCCGATGAGGTGATAGATTCGCGCCGATTCAGTTGATCGGATTGCATCGCATGAAGCGGAGGACGGGGACATGACCAAGTCTAGTCTCAGATTCGCAACCCTCGTGTTCGCGCTTCTTGCCGGCTTGAATTGTGCCGCCGTCGCGCAGGACAGGTTGCGCATTGCTGGGGGACTGGCGGGGACGTGGGAGAATTCCTTTTCCGAGCTCGGGCAAAATGCCGGGTTCTTCAAGAAGCACGGGCTGGTGCTGGAGATTTTCTATACCCAGGGCGCTGGCGAAACCCAGCAGGCCGTCATCTCCGGCAGCGCCGATATCGGCACCGGAGTCGGCACGTTCAATACGTTCGGAGCCTTTGTCAAAGGCGCGCCGATCCGGGTGATCGCGGCAACGCACACGGGCGCCAATGACCTCACCTGGTACGTGAAGGCCGACTCGCCGATCAAGGACAAGACGGATCTCGCAGGCAAGACCGTCGCCTACTCCACGGCCGGATCATCCACCTATGCCGCCGTGCAGGCGTTTCAGAAAGTGTTCGGTGTGACCTTCACGGCCGTGGCGACGGGGAGCCCGGCCTCAACCCTCACCCAGGTCATGAGCGGCCAGATCGACGTCGGTTGGACGTCACCGCCGTTCGCGATCGATCTGTTGAAGGAGGGAAAGATCAGGCAGATCATGCGCGCGAGCGACGTGCCCGAGTTGCGCAATCAGACTGCGCGCTTCATGACGGCGAACGCCCTCGCCCTCGAGTCGCGCAGGGGCGTGTTCGTGCGTTATCTGCAGGCCTATCGCGAAGTCGTCGACTGGATGTATGCGGACAAGGCTGCGGTGAAGGCCTTTGCCGAGTGGGCTCACATTCCGGAAGCGATCGCAAGATTGGCGCCGGAGGACTATTACCCGAAAAACAACGTGTTGCCCGACCGCATCGAGGGTCTCGACCTGGCGATGGCGGACGCGGTGCGCTTCAAGTACATCCCCGCGCCGTTGTCGAAAGAACAGCTCGCAACGCTGATATTGGTTCCGCTCAAATAGCTCCAGTGGTGGCCGATAGCGGCCTATGTTACGCTTGAACTATGTGTGTCACCCCGAATTTCGAGGGAGCGACCTTATGAGCAAATCTTCGACCGCCGCGCATCGCCTGCCGAACCGCGAGGCAGCACTCGACGCGCTCTACAGCGATATTTCCGCAAAGAACATGTTCCCCTTCTGGGCGACCTCGACCGACGTCGCGCATGATGAAATCAAGCAGCTGATGGGCACGCAAAAGGCGGTGCCGCATCGCTGGAGCTACAAGAACGATATCGAGCCGATCCTGTTTCGCGCCGCCGAGCTGGTCACGATGGACGATTCGGAGCGCCGTTCGCTCATCCTGGTCAACCCCGGCCTGTCGCCGCGGCGGGCGACGGTGAGCACGATGTACACCGCGTACCGGCTCAACGATCCCAAAGAGGTGATGCCGCCGCACCGGCACTCGCCCAGCGCCATTCGCTTCGGCCTGACCGGCAAAGGCAATTTTACCGGCGTCGGCGGTGAGGACATCACCTTCGGTCCTGGCGACATGGTGCTCACGCCGGTCGACACCTGGCACAACCACGGCAACGTCGGCGAGGAGCCGGCAATCAATCTCTCCGTGCTCGACCTGCCATTGGTCGAGACGCTCAACGCCGTTTACTTCGAGCATGAGTATACGGAGCTGGTCGACGGCAAGCCGGTCAAGAAGAAGCAGCAGACCGCAACCGTGCCGACCGACTATTCGGCGCGCGCCTATGACCACGGCGGCCTCAAGCCCCGCTTCCTCCAGCACCACCGCGGCGCCGGGTTTTCCTCGCCCATGTACGTCTACCGCTGGGAGGCGATGCAGGAGTTGATCGAGCGCTTCATCGATTGGGACGGCGATCCCTACGAGGCGCTGTCGATCGAATACACCGACCCGCTGACCGGCGGGCCGGTGTTCAAGACCATGACATTCTTCGCGCAGGTCCTGCGCCCCGGCGAGAAAACTCGCCCGGTCCGGCAGACCGCGAGCCTGCTGGTCGCTCCATTCGAGGGCAAGGGACATTCGATGATCGACGGCAAGCGATTCGACTGGGAGAAATTCGATAATCTTGCCGTGCCCGGCGGTTCCTGGTTCGAGCACATTAACGGCGACGAGAAACGGCCCGCCATCTTGTTCGTCGCCAGCGACGAGCCCGCGTTGAAATGCTTCCACCTGTTCAAGAAATGGGGCCGCGACGCCGCCGGGGACATCGTCAAGTTGGTGTGAGCTCCCGAAGCGGCTAAAGGTCTTTGCGCCGGCCGCGCGCGCGGCCAAGGTGGTCGTCACCTCTCGAGTTGGCAGTGCCGAGTCAATCCAACACCAGCCTCGTGTCGCATTTGGACTGCCCGGGCGGCGGTCAGGTTTGGATCGACGGCACGACGCTCTACATCGCGCACATGGCGGCGCCGCACGGGACGACAGTCGTCGACGTTTCCGATCCACGCCGTCCCCGGCAACTCGCAACCATCGACATCCCGGAAGGCTGGCATTCGCACAAAGTGCGCGTGTCGAACGGGATCATGCTGGTCAATCACGAGAAGATCGGGCAAAGCGGCGCGGCCGACTTCGGCGGCGGGCTCGGCATTTATGACGTATCGCAGCCGAGCAACCCGAAGCCGATCGCCAAATGGCGAACGGCCGGTCGTGGCGTGCACCGGTACGATTTCGACGGGCGCTATGCCTACATCTCGCCGACGGCGGAGGGCTACGTCGGCAACATCATGATGATCCTGGACCTCGCCAACCCGGCCAAGCCGGTCGAGGTCGCGCGGTGGTGGATTCCCGGCCAATGGCAGGCGGGCGGCGAACCTTATCCATGGCAAGATGGGGCGGCGCCGCGCTGTCATCATCCGCTGCGCCTGGGCGATCGCCTCTATGTCAGCTACTGGCATCACGGCCTCGTCATCCTCGACATTTCCGACATGTCGCGGCCGAAGGTTGTCGCGCATACCAATACCAGCCCGGCTTTTCCGAACCCGACGCATACCTGCTTGCCGATCCCGCAGCCGCTCAAGGGGCGCAACATCTTGGTGGTGGCGGACGAGGACGTGGCGAAGCTGCGGCCGTCGCCTCCGTCCTTCGCTTGGATTTACGACATTACCGTCGAGCGGCAGCCGGTGCCGATTGCGACCTTTCAGGTGCCTGGCCTCGACCGCGACGGGAGCCCACAGCCGTCGATGAGCGGGTGTCATCAGCCATCGGAGCGTTTGCGCGGCACGGTGATCCCGTTTGCCTGGTTTGCGCAGGGCCTGCGCCTTGTCGACATCGCCGATCCGTTCGCGCCCGGGGAAGTCGGACATTTTTTGCCCGATCCGCCGGACCGATCAGAGCGCGTGTCCTCCAACGATGTGACCATCGACGATCGCGGACTGATCTATCTCGTTGACCGCGTCCGCGGCGTCGACATCATTGAAACCACGGCATTCGGATGAGGTCGCTGACATGAACGACGCGAGCAGCGCGAAAAAGGACGTATATGCGATCGGAAAGAAGAACCCGAATCTGCCGTTTCATCCGGCCGTTCGCGCCGGTGACTTCATCTTCGTCTCCGGGCAGGTGGCCAAGGATGCCGAGGGCAACATGATCTCGGGAACGATCGAGGAAGAGACGCGGGGCACGATCCAGGCTATTGGTCGAATTCTCGCGGAAGAGGGAGCGACCCTGTCCGATGTCGTGCGCGTCACGACCTATCTCGAAGATGCCCGCGACTTCGGGCGCTATAATCGGGTATTTGGCGAGCACTTCAGGGATGCCGTGCTGGCACGCACCACCGTCGAGGCACGGGCGGTGATCAACACCAAGATCGAAATGGACGCCATTGCCTACAAGCCGCGCCGTGGGTGACGTCATGGCCGACGCTAGTGCCCGGTTTTCGAAGTTCGTGATACAGCGCGGCACACTCGAGTACGAACTTCGAAAACCAAAGGGCACTAGCAACTCTATGATTCTAGTGCCGCTTTTCGATTTGAAATTCCTGAGGTGGATTCGCGGCACACGGTGCAGGAATTTCAAATCGGCGGCACTAGGAACTGAGGCACCAAGGAGGATGACGTGATCAGATTGCTCGGACGGCAGACGTCGGGAAACGTGCAGAAGATCATCTTCTGTCTGGAAGAACTCGGGGTTGCGTATGGACGCGAGGATTACGGTCGTCAGTTCGGCAACACGCTGACCGAGGGCTATCGCAAGCTCAATCCGACCGCGAAGGTCCCGACCTTGATCGACGGCGATCTCGTGATCTGGGAATCCCATACGATCCTTCGCTATCTCGCCGCCGTGCATGGGCCGGCGCTGACCGGCGCGACGGCGGCCGAGCGCAGCATGGTCGAGCGTTGGATGGACTGGCTGCTCGGCGCCCTGAACACCCCCTATGTCGCGGTGTTCAAGGACGCCAAAAAGACGCCGGCGGAACGCGCGCCGGATTTCGCCGCGCAAAGCGCCGATCTTCTCGCCCAGCTCAAAATCCTGGACGGCCACATCGCCGGACGCGAGTGGTTCGCCCTCGATCGCTTCACCATCGCCGACATCGCGCTCGGCCCGATCGTGAAGCGCTGCCTGGAATTTCCGATCGAGCGCCCGGCCTATCCGCAGCTCGAGCGCTGGCGGACTGCCATCGGTGCACGGCCGGCCTTCGCGGTGGCGATCGGCGCCAAGCCGAGTGTGCTGACGCCGGCGGCATGAGGAGCGCCGAGCTGTCGATTCGCGCAGGATGATTGCTTAACTAGCTCGTCGCGCTCCGCGCGCCGATCGAATCAGTGCTTCAGTCCAAGCTTGATGACGACGTCGGTCGTCTCGGGCTCGTGTACCTCCAGACCCGACCGGGCTTCGTCGCTCCAGTTGGCCAGATTAACGATCCTAGCGGATTCCCCGGCCGTCTCGACCGGTTCCACGATGTTGAGCCCGTGGATGTCGAGCAAGAAAGTGTGTTCCCCGAACAGATCGTTGAGCTTCCGAACCAACGGATGGTCATCGGGAATGGCCTGGGCTTCGAATTGGTTCAAGGTTCGTTCGAGCTGTGCAGAGTTGAGTTTCATTGCGCGCTCCTTTCGCTCGGCGATGTGTGCTATCGCGCTTTGCGGGGCCTCCCACCATGAGGGGCGAATGCGAACCGGGTGGTCCAAATGCAAAGCTCGGTCATCCCGCGCGGCCTACGTAAGCTCTCCTTGCGCACCGTCCAGTGAATTCCAATTTTCCGGACATGCTTTTCCGCATGCCCCGTTTGCCCAATCAGCTGGAACCCGCTTTTCCCGCACGCTGTTTGCGTCCGACACTATACGCAAAGGAGGTACAATGATGCGAGATTTGATACGGTCCGCTGCCATTTTGCTCATTGCGATCGGATTTGTCTTCGGCCCCGTAGCGAGCGCTCAGGTCCAATCGCCTTCGCCCAATCTCTCCCGGGAGCCGCAAAACATCCCGGACCAAAAACTCGACGCGGCAGCAGCCGCCATCGGGCACGTGGCTGGCCTCAAGCAAAACTATCAACAGCGGATAGCCGCGGCGTCTCCCGCCGACAAGGAGCGACTCGTGGATGAGGCTCTTAATGCCATGAGAAAGGCTGTCACCGATCAGGGCCTGTCGGTGGACGAATACGACTCAATTCTGGAAGTGGCGCAGAACGATCCCGGCGTTCGTGAAAAAATTCGTCAGCGCATCCTTCCTTCGGGCCAGTAGTCTCGCGTCGTCGCGTGGAAGGCCTTGAGCGCGGGCCTTCCAACGAATGCCCCGCGTAGCCACTGGATGCGGAGCTTTCTCTCCCGCGCGGCCAGACCTCGCTGAATATGGCTTTTTGCTCTGTTGCAAGCGCACGGCCGCGCTGCGATGCTCCCCAATGCGAAAAAACTACCTTGGACTGCTGCTGGGGAGAGATTGTCATGATCACGCGCCGTCAGTTCAATGCGACAGCGTCCGCCGCCTTACTCGTTCCCAGCGCTGTCATAACCGGCCCGGCACGCGCGGCGGCGTGGCCTACCCGGCCTGTGCGCATCATCGTGCCCTTTGCGGCGGGAGGGCCAACCGACGTGATTGCGCGCATGGTCGGCGAGCAGCTCTCGAAGGACTGGGGCCAACAGGTTCTCATCGAGAACCGGCCGGGCGGCGGTACGAATATTGCGAACGAGGTGGTCGCGCACGCGGAGCCCGACGGCCATACAATCCTGATGGGCGGCCAGTCGCAGGCGACGACACGAGCGCTCTATCGTTCGCTCACCTACGATCCCATCACTGATTTTGCTCCAGTCGCGTTTATCTGCGGCTACTCGTTTTTCATGTTTGTGCCGAACTCGCTTCCGGTGAAGTCCGTGCGCGAGTTCGTCGCTTATGGCAAGGCCAACCCAGGCAAGCTCGCGCTCGCCTCACCAGGCACAGGATCATCACCGCACCTTTGCGGCGAGCTGTTCAAGCACATGGCCGGCATCGACATGCTGCATGTGCCATATCGTGGCGCCGCCCCGGCGATGAACGACCTTATTCCCGGTCGCGTGCATCTGCTCTTCTCCGGCGGGGCCACGCTCGACAATGCGAGATCGGGCCAAGTGCAGGTTCTCGGCTACACCGGCGCGAAACGCGCCGCCATCGCGCCGGAAGTGCCAACGATCGCCGAGGACGGCGTCCCCGGCTTCAACGTGATCTCCTGGTACGGATTTTTCGTGCCGGCCAAGACCCCGCACGAAATCATCGTGAAAATGAATGCCGACACGATTGCCGCGCTGGTCAATCCGAACGTGCAGGGGCGGCTCCTGCCGCTCGGCTACGAGAGCAGTCCCGATTCGCCTGAACAGGTGGGGGCATTTCTCAAACGCGAAACCGAACTGTGGACCCGCGTCATTAAGGAAGCCGGCATTGCGCCGCTAGGCTGATCCCGGTAGAAGACCGCTTACGCTGCGGCGGTTAGGTCTACCCCTGCCCACTTGCGAGCGGTCGCATGAAATCGAGCAAAGCCAGCTCGCTAAGGCGCGCTGCGTCGCGCTCTCCCCGCTCTACGTGGCGGAGGATGAGCAACGCCAGTTTTCTTCTTGCCGCTTCATGGTCTTTCATACCTGGAGGGAACGCCTCGCACACCGTATCGAAGGCAGCGCCCATCATTTTGAGCGCTTCGGGATCGTAAACATATGTGAGCTCGCTGGCTGGGAGCACTTCATCCTCCCCTTTTGCGATCGTGAAGCGGCGTAGGCTCTGCTGTCGCGCTCGAGGCTAGTGTCCCGATTCCGAAGTTCGCATCATTGTGCTGCAGCCTCGTTTGCGAACTTCGGAATCGAGGGACACTAGCAACTTATTGATTTAGTGTGGCTTTGGTTCAGAAGTCCGCATTTCGGACTCGCTGCAAGAATGATGCGGACTTCTGAACCGCCACACTAGAAAAGCACCACTTGCTTTCGTTAGCTTAAGAAATTTTGTGAAGATTGTAAGTCGGCCTTTTGACGAGCGCGACAATTTGCAGGCGCGGAACTTTGGAACTTCGCGGTGTCATGCGCGATAGAGCTTTACCGCGGGAGCGATTTGAGATCGTGGCGCATGATCGGGCGATACGGCGCGCGGCGAGCGACTTCCTTGAAGCCGGCACGCGCGAACGTCGAGGCTGTGCCGACAAAAATATTCGATGAGCTCTTCGCTGCGCTCGTATCGATCGGATAAGCCTCGAGCGCCGACGCCTTCGCCCGCTTTGCGGTCTTCACGGCCGCGGCGACAAGCTGAGTCATGATGCCTTGCCGGCGGTAGTCCCTGCGCACGAAGAAACAGGAGACCGACCAGACGGGAAGATCGTCCACGCGCTGGAACCACCACATGCGGTCAAGCCACGGGAGGGCATCGCGCGGCGTGAGTTGGCACCAGCCCACTGGCAGATCGCCGCTGAAGGCGAGCAAACCGGGCGAGGGGCCGCGCCGCACGATCTTTTGTAACGATTCCTTATTTTGCTCGCGCCTGCCGCGATAGGCGCCGCCGAGCCGCCAATACATGCACCAGCAGCCGTTGCTGGCGCCCCACTTGCCAAACAGATGTTCGAGCGCAGGCCATAGGTCGGGCGTGACCGGCCGGATCGTCAGCTTCATGCCACCTTTCTCTCAAACCTCCACAGGATGGCGAGTTCCGCGCAGAGCACACCGACCTCGCGAGCTCTTACCGTACAGCCGGTCCGACCGAGCGGAACTTCTGCGCCCGTTTGCCGGTGTCCACCTCGGTCGTAAAAATGTTGCCCTTTGAATCGACCGCCAAATTGTGCACCCAGTGAAACTCCCCTGCGTTGCGGCCGTTGCGGCCGAACGCACCGACGATCTCTCCGGTTTCGCGCCGTAGCGTTCGTACCTCGTTGTTCGTGCCGTCGGCGTTGAGCAGATATGTCTGCTTGGGGTCGATCCAAAAGTCGAGATCCCAAACCGACCCGGCGCGCAGCGTATTCTTTTCGACGATGAACTCCTTGACGAACGTACCATCCTTGCGAAACACCTGAATTCGGTCGTTTGCCCGATCACAAACATAGACGAGGCCGTCCTTGGCGATTTTCACGCAGTGGACCGGATTGCCAAACTGCGGCGATGGCGCAGCTGCCGGGCTGTAGGGCGGCAACTTTTCATCGGTCGGCTTTTTGCCGTAGGCGCCCCAGTGCCGTTTGTAGGCGCCGGTGTGGGCGTCGAAGACGATAACGCGGTGATTGAAATAGCCGTCGGCGATGTAGACTTCGTTCGTTTCCGGGTCGACTTCCGCATCGGCTGGACGGCCAAGACGCGTCACGTCATTGCTGTTGGTCTGCGGTCCCGGCTTGCCGATCTGCAGCACGAATTTCCCGGCGCGCGTGAATTTGAGATACTGTCCGTCGTTGTCTCCGTTGCCGCCGACCCAGACGAAGCCCGATGCATCGATGCTGATGCCGTGCTCGTTTTGCGGCCAGTCGTAGCCCTCGCCGGGGCCGCCCCAAGCCTGGATCAGGTTGCCGTCGCCATCGAACTCCATGACCGCAGGTGCCGGGCGACAGCATTTGGAGGGCGGCGGATTGAGCGTCAGCGCCTTCTCGTCGTCGGTGAGCGTCCGGGGGCGTTGGATCACCCAGACATGATCCTGCGCGTCCACGGCGACGCCCGCGGCCTGACCCATGATCCAGTCGTTCGGCAGCGGTTTGGGCCACGCGGCGTCGACCTGGAAGCGGGGAATGTCATCGGCGAATGCCGGGCTTGCGACGATGGCGGCCAGAAGCAGCGAAAAAAACAATCTCACGACATCCTCCCTGCGTTGGCTGTGAACGGCTTATGGTGCGGCGGCGGCATCAATTTAAGATCCTGATGGGGCCTTATCGCAAGCTTCCTTCGCCGGCTAGCAGGTTTGCATTTCTGCTATAAAGTTGGCGACCATTGAGGACCTTTATCAAGCACAGGCTTTCATCCCACGACGCATCCCATGGAGGTCGCCTGGTGAAGTTGATCACAATCAGTGCTCTTGCTGTGCTGGTGGCGCTTGAATGTGCCGGCCCGACTGCCTGGGCGCAAACTGCCGAGAAAAGAACAGATCCCGCCATTCGACAGGAATTCCGAGAGCCTGTGACCCTAACGAGCAAGGACGGCGTCCTCGAAGTTCGGCTCACCGCGCGGCAAGGCCAGGCCAGCCTCGATACGGTCGCCACGCCCGTGCAAAACTTTCTCCTTTTCGACTATGAGCTGATCCGCGGCACGGCGTCGGACGGGCGGACGTCGGGCGGCAATCTCTATCCGGCGCCGACGCTGCAGGTGTTTCCCGGCGAAAGGCTGATCATCCACTTCGAAAACGGCCTCAGCGGCATGACGATCCGAGATTATTTCAATCCGCAGTACACGCAGAAGGGTCAGCCCGTCCCGATCTACCCGGAGCAGATGACCTCGTCACCGATCAATCTCCACACCCACGGAGCTCACATCAGTCCGAGGGGAAACGCCGATAACGTGTTGCTGCACATCCCGCCAGGAATGTCCAACACCTTCACCTACGACACGCCAAGGAACATGCCGCAGGGGATGTTCTGGTATCACCCTCATCT
>VAZM01000348.1 GCA_005883135.1 Alphaproteobacteria bacterium | reverse complement strand
CAGCATCCAGGGAATACCGCGGAAGGCGGTGCCGGAGCCGACGTTGATGATCTTGCCGTAGCCTTGCGCGATCATGTGCGGGACAACGTGCTTGGCCATCAGGAACGGTCCCCGCAGGTTCACCGCCATCACCTCGTCCCAGAGCGCGGCGTCGATGTCGGTGCACTTGGTCTCCTGCAGCGGCGCAAACAGCGCCGCGTTGTTGACCAGCACGTCGATCTTGCCGAAACGCTCCATGGTCGCCGCCACTAGGCCTCGCACCGCCGTCTCGTCGCTGACGTCGGCGACGGCGCTCGCGACCGAATTCGCCCCGTGCTCGGCGGTGATCTCCTCGGCGAGTTCGTTGCCATCGACGATGTCGGCGATCATCACGCGGGCGCCTTCCGCCGCGAGCGCCCGCGAATAATGCCGGCCGATGCCCTTCGCCCCGCCGGTGACGATCGCGGTCCGGCCGGCGAGCCTTGCCATCACTTTATTCCTTCGCGCTCACGCGCCGGATGAATTGTTCGAAGCCGGAAAGCTGAAGCTTGATCATGTCGATCGCCGTCTGATCCTTGAGCTCGAGCGTCTTCTCGTGGAATTTCAGCGCGGCAAACGTGACGATCACCTCGGCCGAACAGAAGCGCATCGATCGAAGTCAGCGACTGGCGCAGGTGATACTGCATCCGCGAGCCGCCGAGAATACCGCCGGCGGCCGATTGCAGCGCCACCGGCTTGTCTTTGAACGGCTGCTCTTTCATGCGTGAGACCCAGTCGATGGCGTTCTTCAGCCCGCCCGGGATCGACCAGTTGTACTCCGGCGAGACGATGACCAGCCCGTCGGCCCTGCGGATGGCATCCGCCCAGGCATTGACCTCGGGCGGGAAGCCGGTCGCGTCCTGGATGTCGAAGTTGTAGAGCGGGAAACGCTCGAACGAGGGCGCGGTGCGCAGCTTCATTCCGCCGGGCGCCAGCGCCGGCAAGGTGCGCGCGAGCGCGGCGTTGTAGGAGCCCTTGCGCAACGAGCCGCAGATCACGAGCACGTCGAGTTGCCGGTCGCTCATTATGGCTTCCCCCGAAAAGTGCGCGGTATCAGCTCTTAGGAGCGACTCGCGCGATGAAAGCAGCAAACGCCGCCAACTGCTGTTTGATGAAGCCACGCGTGGCTTCGTCTTTGAGTTCGCCGGTCTTCTCGTCGAATTTAGACGCACAATTGCCGATGAATATCTCCGGCTTGTTCAGCGTAAAGGCGTCGAGAAACATCATCGATTTGCGCAGGTCGTACTGTACACGCGCGCCGCCGACCGGTCCGGGCGAAACCGATTGCAGCGCCACCGGCTTGCCGACGAAGGGCTGGTTCTGCAGCCGCGACACCCAGTCGATCGCGTTCTTCAGTGCGCCCGGGATACTGAAATTGTATTCGGGCGTGCAGAAGATCACACCGTCGGCGGCGCGGATCGCATCGGCGAGCGTGTTGACCGGCGCGGGAAACCCGGTCGAGTTCTGGATATCGGCATTGTAGTGCGGGAAATCGACGAAAGAAGGCGCCGGTTTGATCGTCATTCCGTCCGGGGCGAGCGAGGGCAGCAGTCGCTGCACCATCGCGTTGTAGGACCCTTTGCGCAGCGAGCCACAGATCGAGACGACGTTCAAGTTAGCCATGACAGCCTCCAAATTTTTTGAGGATATGATCCGCGGTATCGCGGCACGTCTGTCCCGACCTCATGCGGAGAAGCCTTTCATTGCTGATTGGCGCAGCCCGCGGCGCGAAGGAGAGGCCTATGCTTCGCGACGCGCCGCCATGGCGCGTTGGCGAAGACGCGCGCGAACGCGCGAGCATGCGTTCCTCGCCACGAGGCCTCGGCATAAGCGCGGAGCACCGCGTTATTTCTCGTTCTCGATCGGATTGACGAGCACGCCGACGCCCTCGATGTCGATCTCGCAGGTATCGCCTGCTTTCATCCACACCGGGTTCGGCTTGCGCGCGTGGCCGACGCCCGAGGGCGTGCCGGTGAACACGATATCGCCCGGCTCGAGGGTCATGCCCTGCGTGACATAGGCGATGGTCTCGGCGACCGGAAACATCATGTTATCGGTGTTGTCGGACTGCATGACCTGGCCGTTGAGCCGGCTCTCGATCTTCAATCCCTTGGCGCCGGGAGGCACTTCGTCGGCCGTGACCATCCAGGGGCCGAAACCTCCGGTGCGGTCAAAATTCTTGCCCATGTCCCACTGCGTGGTCTTGCGCTGAAATTCGCGCACCGAGCCTTCGTTGCCGCAGGCATAGCCGGCGATGCACGAATATGCGTCGGCAGGCGTGAGGTGCTTTGCCCGTTTGCCGACGATGAAGATGAGCTCGGCTTCGTAGTCGAGCGTCTCCGACGCTTTTGGGCGCAGGATCGGCTGCCCGTGCGGAACGAGCGAACTACGCCCGCGCATGAAGATCGTCGGGAATTTCGGAATGTTGTCGCGCTGGGAGCCTTCCTTGACATGTTCGAGGTAGTTGAGACCGAGGCAGATCACCTTGCCCGGCGCCGCCACCGGCAAACCGAAGGTCAGGCCTTTCAGCGCACGCCGCGCAGCCGCGGGAGCGCGCTTTGCCGCGTCCTTGAGCGGCGACAGGTCGCCCTTGTTGCGGCGCAGGCATTCGCCGAGATCGCCGGGAATGGTGCTGTCAACCGCCTGCAGGTCGATCACTTGGTCGCCCTCGACCACGCCGAGACGCAATGCGCCATTGGCCGCGAAACCGACGATCTTCATGCATACTCCCTGGCTTGCTCTCGCCGTCTTGTAGCAACAAGCTCTCGCGCGGGCAAAGGCGTCGCTCTACACGATCAGGCCGCGCGGGCGAGGAAATGGGCCCGCAGCATCTCGCGTGCGACGCGACCGGCATCCAGGTCGAAGGCGTTCACGACAGCGAGACGAAAGCCGCCAGGCGGCATGGCGTGGCGTTCGGGTTCCTTGTCCTCGTGAAACGTGATTTGCACGCTGGAGACGCCCGGCACGCGCCGCACCTGGGCGAGGAGCGCAGGCGGCGGGTGGCGATAGCGCCGCCCATGCGGGCCGAACAGCACCACACTGTATCCGTCGCGGCGCCCGGCGTCGGGGAAGCCCCATCGCCGCTCGTGATAGAGACGCACGAGCGCCTCGATCCAGCCCGCGCCATAGAGGTCGGGCCATTGGTCGCTCATGCGCAGATGCACTTCGATGATGCGTCCGCCGATCGACTCTGCATTGAGGATACCGGTGTACCCCTTGAGATGCCGGCGAATCCACGTTCCGCAATACTCCTCGATGCCGCCATCGCGCTCGGCGTGCACCGTCCAATGGTCGAAGGTGCCTTCGTTTCCCGGTTCGCCGGTGACGTGCCGCCACCAGCGCGGCTCGCCGTCGACGACCGCGACATCCGAGCTGACATGGCGCCCGCCCAAGAGCGTCATCCACATGTGGCCCGGCGTGAGGCTTGCCTCGTACTCCTTCTCTGAGGCGAGGACGCGACTCGCGATTCCCATGCCCTTGAGGTTGACGATCGGTTTGGAAAATACGGGAAAGCGCGGCGGCTGGACGCCATGCGGTCCGGCATCGAGACCCTGGCTCAACGCGATCGCGACTTTGTCATAGACCCAGCGGTGGTGCGGATACCAAAGCCAAGAGTCGCTGTCTTCGGTCGGGATGTTCACATCGGGCGGACAGGCCGCGCCCTCGAAATATTGCAGGCGCCAGGGATCGGCTTCGCAGATCGGCATGCGCGCTCAATTCGATTGCCTTACGACGCAAGCATCATCGACCCTGGAAGGCCAGAGCATGGACCGAAAAATTCTTACCCGAGTCGGTCCAAACAGCGACGGGAGTCCAGCCCGCGCCGCGCGCCAATGTCATGAAGTGCTCGAGCGTGTATTTATAGCTGTTCTCGGTATGGATGGACTCTTCGGCGGCGAAATCGAATGTGCGCCCGGCGGCTCGGACGTGCTGGCGCACCTTGCTGACGAGGTGCATCTCGATCCGGTGGTGCTCGGAATTGTAGAAGGCGCGATGGTTGAAGGCCTCGAGATCGAAATCTCCGTCGAGCTCGCGATTGATGCGCGCCAGCAGGTTGAGATTGAACTTTGCAGTGAGGCCGGCCTGGTCATTGTAAGCGGCGTGAAGGATGCTCACCTCCTTCACCAGATCGACTCCAATGATCAAGGTAGCGTGTCGTCCCAGCATCCGCCCGGCGTGGCGCAGGAATGCGCCGGCTTCGTGCGGCTCGAAATTGCCGATGGTCGATCCGGGAAAGAACCCGGTATGCGCCATGCCTGCCGCCGCGGCTGGCAAGGTGAACGGCTTGGTGAAATCGGCTTCGACCGGAAGCACCGCGAGGCGAGGATGGTCGCGTCGAAGCTCTTGCGCCTCCTGAACGAGCATTTGCGAGGAGATGTCGACCGGCACGTAGGCGGCGATGGTCGGCGCCGCCGCCAGCAGGATTCGCATTTTCTTGCTCGAGCCGCTGCCGAATTCGACCAGCGCCGAAGGCGCGGGAAAAAACTGCGCTATGTCTCGCGCCCGCTCGCGGAGAATCTCAAGCTCGCAACGCGTCAGATAATATTCCGGCAGCGCCGTGATCTGGTCGAACAGTTGCGCGCCGGTCTCGTCGTAGAAGTATTTCGGGGAGAGCCGCTTGGGCCGCGCGCTGAGGCCGGCGATCACGTCGCGCGCGAACGACGTATCCGTATCGGCGTCTTCGTAGCGAACAGCGGCCTCGATAGGCGCAGCCATGACTCACTCCGGTTCACCCGCGCAATTCATGCGACATAGTCCAGAAGTCTCAGGCCGCTGAACTGCCAGCGCGCCGCCGGATAGAAGAAATTCCGGTAGCTCGCGCGCGCATGGCCAGCGGGTGTGGCGTGCGAGCTTCCCCGCAAGACCATCTGGTTGACCATGAACTTGCCGTTGTATTCGCCGAGCGCGCCCGCTGCCGCGCGGTAGCCCGGATAAGGGAGGTACGCGCTGCGCGTCCACTGCCACACGATCCCGAAGGCGTCATCGAGCTGGTTGGCGCGTGCCGCCACCTCCCATTCCGCTTCGGTCGGCAGATGCTTGCCGGCCCAACGCGCGAAGGCATCCGCCTCGTAATAGCTCACGTGCACAACCGCCGCGTCTGGATCGACCGGGCGCAGCCCTCCGAGCGTGAAGGCGTACCATGCGCCATCCACCTCCCGCCAATAGCCGGGCGCGTTCCAGCTTTCCGCCTCGACCATCGCCCAGCCGTCCGAGAGCCATAACGAAGGCGTCGAATAGCCGCCGTCGGCCATGAAATCCAACCACTGCGCGTTGGTCACGAGAGCGCGCCCAATGCAGGCCGGCTGCAACAGGACCGGGTGCGGCGGCCCCTCATTGTCGAAACTGTACCCATCGCCCTCGAAGCCGATGCGCTGGATACCGGACGGCAATGCGGCCGATCCGTCCGACGAAGAGGGCCTGCGCGGCACCCGCCAATTGGCGGCGTAGGCAGGCGCGAGCGGATTCTGCGCCAAGGCATGAAGGACATCGGTGAGAAGGAGTTCTTGGTGCTGCTGCTCGTGATGCAGCCCGATCTCCAGGATGCGCAGCACCTCGGCAAGTTGCGGCCCCTCGACGCTCGCCAGCAGCAGCCGCTCGACTCCCGCATCGACGTGGGCGCGAAACGCCGCCACGCGTTCGCAGTCCGGCCGCGTGAGGAGGCCGCGCCTTGGCCGCGCGTGGCGCGGGCCAGCCGCCACATAGTACGAATTGAAGAGATAGGCGAATTGCGCATCGAAGACGCGGTAGCCGGCAAGATGCGGCACGAGGAGGAATTGCTCGAAGAACCAGGTCGTGTGCGCCCGGTGCCACTTGGTCGGGCTCGCATCCGCCATCGACTGCACCATCTGGTCCTCGGCGCTCAACGGAGCGGCGCGGCGCTCGGTCTCCGCCCGCACGGTGCGGAAGACGTCGAGCCAGAGGAGACGAGAATCGTTCGGCGCGGCGTGGGAGAGCGTTGCGGGATCACCTTCGTCACGGCGGCGACGAGGGACAGATAACGAGGTCGCGGGCGGCATGCCCATTCCCGGGTTGGAGAAAGCGAGAGGCGTAGGTGAGAGAAACCGTTTTTGGTATCGATTGTTCCTTCATTATACGTTACCGACCGGCGTGCGGCTGCCGCTCGCGGATAATTTATGCAACGTGAAGGGGCTGCGCTAGCGACGCTGAAAAGCCAGCGTTTCTATGTGTTTAGGTCCTCCAGTCGCGCGCTAGCGAGCATGGCGCTTGCACCGCTGCCGCGCGGCTCCGACGGGGCGACCAACGTCGCAGCGCCGAACGGGCGAGTGAGTGTCGCGCCCGTGTCCCGGGCACTGTCGTTGACGATTCGCGGTCTGATCGTTCAGGTAAGCGTACGATGCGCCCCGCTTACTTCGCCGCGCCTGCGCCCGCAGCCGCCGCCAGGCCGTCTTGCTGGCCGGTACCGCCGCTTGCTCCGATCGCGCCGATGATCTTTCCGTCCACGATGATCGGAACACCGCCTTCGGATGCCACGGGCTGTTCCGGGAAGCTCGTAAACGCTCGATTGCGCGCGGCATACTGATCGGCAAACGCTCTGCTCGGGCGTCGGAACAGCACGGCGGTGCGCGCCTTGCCCTGGGAAATCTCGACCGAGGCGAGTTGCGTGCCATCCATCTTTTCGAAATAGACGAGCTCGCCCGCGGGGCCGACGATAGCGAACGCCATGCGCCAATTGTTCTTCTTGGCCTCGGCAAACGCGGCGCCGGCGACAGCCTTCGCCTGCTCGTTGGTAATCGGCGCTCCGTAATCGGCAGGCGGCGGCGTGGGAGGAGTGGTGGAAGGGGCCGCTTGCTGTCCCAGCACGGTCCCGGCGAGCGCCAGCGTCGAGCCGATGCTGAGCGCGATTAAGACGTCAAGTCGCATGGTCCTGTCTCCAGCTGGATTGTCGCGGCGCTGTGGCGCCGGCTTCGCTAGTCGCTGCCACCGCTTGCGCCGATCGCACCGATGATCTTGCCGTCGACGACGATGGGAACACCGCCTTCGGATGCCACGGGCTGTTCCGGGAAGCTCGTAAACGCTCGATTGCGCGCGGCATACTGATCGGCAAACGCTTTGCTCGGGCGCCGGAACATCACGGCGGTGCGGGCCTTGCCCTGGGCAATCTCGATGGACGCGAGCTGGGTGCCGTCCATTTTCTCGAAATAGACGAGGTCGCCGGCTGGTCCGACGATGGCGACCGCCATGGGCGAATGGTTTTTCCTGGCCTCGGCAAGCGCGGCACCGGCGGCGGCCTTCGCCTGCTCATTGGTAATCGGCGGCCCATAATCGGCCGGTGGCGCAGGAGAAGCAGGGGAAGGTGCCGGTTGCTGCCCCAGCGCCGCGCCAGCGAGCGCCAGCGTCGAGCCGATGCTCAGCGCGGCGAAGACATCAAGTCGCATGCCCTGGCTCCCGTTGGACCATCGCGGCGTCATGATGTTGTCGAAAATTCCTCGTCTTTGGACCATGCGCCAGTAGGTCATAACCGGGGCCAATTTCAGGCGAGCCCTCGATCAACATAGGCGAGCTGCCGTTGCACGAGCAAGAAGCGCCGTTGCCGAATGCCGCGCAAAGGCCAGCGAGCCCGGCCAAGAACGGCCGGCCCAAGGCGGGACAGTGACGATGCAAGCGACACGACAAACATGGGCAGTACTGGCGCTGCTGATGATGGCTGCGCCGACGGCGGCATTCGGTCAAGCGAATTGCCGCAACACCGGCGCGTTCGAGCCATGGCTCGCCGATTTCAAGAAGGAGGCGGCCGCCAAGGGCATTTCGCAATCGACCATCGCCGCGGCATCGCCCTATCTCGTGCTCGATCAGCGCATCATCAATATCGACCGCGGGCAGCGCTTCTTTGCCCAGAACTTCCTCGAAATCTCCGACAAGATGCTGGCGGGCGGGCGTCTCCCGAACGGAGCCGCGCAAATGAAAAAGCACCAGGCGATATTCGCGCGCGAGGACAAGGATTTCGGCGTGCCGGCCTCGGTGATCACCGCATTCTGGGGACTGGAAAGCGACTTCGGCGCCGGCCAGGGCAAGGATCAAGCAATCAAATCGCTGGTTACTCTCGCCTATGACTGCCGCCGCTCGGACATGTTCCGCGGGCACCTGTTCGACGCGCTGCGCCTGATCGAGCGCGGCGACCTGCGCGCGGAGGAAATGATCGGTTCCTGGGCGGGCGAGCTCGGGCAGACGCAGATGATGCCGTCGGAATACATGGCCCACGCCGTCGACTATGACGGCGATGGCAAGCGCAACCTGATCCGCAGCGCCGCCGACGTGATCGGCTCGACCGGGAAATACCTCGTGCATCTGGGCTGGAAGCGCGGCGAGCCGTGGCTGCAGGAGGTGCGCGTGCCCGCAAACCTGCCGTGGAAGGAGGCGGACCTTTCGGTGCAGCACCCGCGCTCGCAGTGGGCGGCATGGGGCGTCACCTACCCCGATGGCAAGCCGCTGCCGAACGACGCCATGCCGGCGTCCGTGGTGCTGCCATTGGGACGGTTCGGACCGACGTTCCTCGCGTACGACAACTTCCAAGCCTATCTGCGATGGAATCAGTCGCTGAACTATTCTCTGACCGCGGCTTACTACGCCACGCGCCTCGACGGCGCGCCGCCAATGCATAGGGGCAGCCAGAACATTCCGAAAATCACCTTTGAAGAGACTCGCGAATTGCAACAGCTTTTGGAAAAGCGCGGCTATGATGTCGGCCGCATCGATGGCGTGCTCGGGCTCAAGAGCCGCGTTGCCATCCGCGACACGCAACTGAAGTTCGGTCTGCCTGCCGACGGATGGCCGACAGCGGAGCTGCTGGCGCGGCTGCGCGCGGGGAGATAGCGGAAACCTACCTGCCCCACACTCGGCGCGCTCACCCTACGATGTGCAGCAGCGCGCCGAAAAAGCCCTTCCCATCGCGCACCGCCGGTACATCGCGGCGCAGCCACGCATCGAGACCGAGGCTGCGGCCGGCGGCGTGCAGGGCGAAGAAGAACATGACGATCGCGAGGAATATGTACTGCCACGGCCATTCAGCGGGGCTGCCGGGCTGGTAAATGCCGAGCCAGAGGTGCAGCACGAATATGATGCCGAGCACGCCGATGAGGCGCACCCCTAGTCCAAGAATAAGCGATACGGCGAAGGTGAATTCGGCAAGAAAGATGATGGGATTCAAAATATATAGGTAGGGAAGATAGACCGATGTCACCA
>VAZM01000347.1 GCA_005883135.1 Alphaproteobacteria bacterium | reverse complement strand
GCCGCCGTCCCGGTGATAGCGGTGGTCGCATTCTTCGTGTTCAGCCTGCTGTACATTGCGCCGGGCGATCCGGCGGCGGTGATAGCCGGCGACCAAGCGACGCCCGCCGACGTCGAACGCATTCGTCAGAGCCTCGGTTTGGATCGACCCTTCCTCGTCCGCTTTGGCGAGTGGGTTTGGCAAATCCTGCATGGTGACCTCGGCACGTCGATCTTCACGAATTTGCCGGTGACCACCATGATGGCGCAGCGCTTCGAACCGACGCTGTCGTTGATGCTCGTCACGCTGGTTTTCGCGGTGGCAGTCGCCGTGCCGATCGGCGTGCTCGCCGCCTGGAAGGCGGGCACCTGGATCGACCGCGTGATCATGGCTTTCGCGATCTTCGGCTTCTCGGTGCCGGTGTTCGTGATCGCTTATCTGCTCGCATTCGTGTTTGCGCTCGAGCTCGAATGGTTGCCGGTGCAAGGCTACACCCCGCTCGCCGGGGGTATTTGGCCGTGGTTCCAGAATCTGATCCTACCGGCGGTCGCGCTGGGCTGCGTCTATATGGCCCTCACTGCCCGCATCACCCGCGCCGCGATGCTCGAAGTGCTGCAGCAGGACTATATCCGCACCGCCCGCGCCAAGGGCATTGGACAACGGGGCATTCTTTTCGTGCATGCGCTCAAGAATGCATCCGTTCCGATCGTGACGGTGATCGGCATCGGTGTCGCACTCTTGATCGGCGGCGCGGTGGTGACGGAGAGCGTCTTTGCCATTCCGGGTCTCGGCCGGCTCACCGTGGACGCAATCCTGCGCCGTGACTATCCCCTCATTCAGGGGCTCGTGCTGCTCTTCAGCTTCGTCTACGTGCTGGTGAACCTCCTGGTCGATCTCTCCTACACGCTTCTTGATCCGAGGATCAGGTATTGAGCGCCCCGACGATGACATCCGTCCCGCCGGGCATCGCTGTTGCGCCCGAGCTACCCGAGCTGCTCCCGGCGGTAAATTTGGGGCGCGGCGCCGTCGGATTTCTGCGTCGCCATCCGGCTGTCGCCGTCGGCGGTACCCTCCTCCTCTTCATGCTGCTGATCGCGGTGTTCGCGCCTTATCTCGGGACTGTCGATCCGACCGCACTGGCGCCCGCGCGACGTACCCGGCCGCCCTCCGCCGAACATTGGTTCGGCACCGATATGCTCGGACGCGACCTCTACTCCCGCGTGATCTACGGCGCGCGCGTATCGCTCCTCGTCGGCTTCTCGGTCGCGGCCTTTTCCTCGGTCATCGGGCTTGCCATCGGCTTGGTGGCGGGCTTCGTGCGCTGGGCGGATGCCGTGCTGATGCGTGTGATGGACGGTTTGATGTCGATTCCGCCGATCCTGCTGGCGGTCGCGCTGATGGCATTGACGCGCGGCAGCGTAGGCAACGTCATCTTGGCGATCACCATCGCCGAGATCCCGCGCGTGTCGCGCCTGGTGCGCAGCGTGGTGCTCTCGCTGCGCGAGCAACCCTACGTCGATGCCGCAGTGGCAGCAGGCACGCGTACGCCGATGATCATGCTGCGGCACATCTTGCCCAACACGCTCGCGCCGATGACCGTGCAGGCGACGTATATCTGCGCCAGCGCCATGATCATCGAGGCGATCCTTTCCTTCATCGGCGCCGGCACGCCGCCGATTACGCCGTCGTGGGGCAACATCATGGCCGAGGGCCGCGCGCTCTGGCAGGTGAAGCCTTTCATCGTCTTCTTCCCCGCCGTGTTCCTCTCTATCACGGTGCTCTCGGTCAACCTGCTCGGCGACGGATGGCGCGACGCGCTCGATCCGCGCATGGCCAAAGGTCTGTGACATGGCCCTGCTCGAGATCGAAAATTTGCAGACGCATTTCCGCACACGGGACGGGGTCAACCGCGCCGTCGACGGCATTTCGTTCCATGTGAACGAAGGCGAGACGCTTGCGGTGGTGGGCGAAAGCGGTTGCGGGAAATCGGTCACCGCAATGTCTATTCTGCGCCTCGTTCCGGAACCGCCGGCGAAGATCGCAGGTTCGATCCGCTTCCAGGGGGCAGAGCTGCTGAAATGCTCCGAGCGGGAGATGCGCGGCATTCGCGGCAACGAGATCAGCATGATTTTCCAGGAGCCGATGACGAGTCTGAACCCGGTGCTCACCATCGGCCGCCAGCTCGGGGAGACGCTGCGCCTGCACGAGGGCCTCGACCGCCAGACGGCGGAGCGGCGTGCGGTCGAGATGCTCGCCCTTGTCGGAATCCCGGACCCGCGCCGTCGGCTGCGCGAATATCCGCATCAGCTCTCGGGCGGCATGCGCCAACGCGTGATGATCGCCATGGCGCTCGCGTGCAATCCGAAGCTCCTGATCGCCGACGAGCCGACCACCGCGCTCGACGTGACGATTCAGGCGCAAATCCTCGACTTGATGCGGGATCTCAAGCGCCGCGTCGGCGCCGCTATCGTTCTCATCACCCACGATCTCGGTATCGTGGCGGAAGTCGCCGAGCGCGTCATGGTGATGTATGCCGGCCGCAAGCTCGAAGAAGCGCCCGTTGCCAAGCTCTTCCGCGCGCCGCGGCATCCCTATACGCGCGGCTTGCTCGGCGCCGTGCCAAAGCTCGGCGCCTCGCTTCGCGGCACGGAGAGCAGGCTTGCGGAGATCCCCGGCGTTGTCCCCAGTTTGAAGCATCGCATCCAGGGCTGCGTGTTCGCCAGCCGCTGTCCGCAGGCGAGCGAGCTCTGTCGAGAACTGGCACCAGCGTTGGAACGCAAAGCCCAGGACCATTTCGCCGCCTGCCACTACGCTCCCAAAGAGGCGGCGGCATGAGCGCCCTGCTCGAAGTCAACGATCTGAAGAAGCACTTTGCTGTGCGCGGCGCTCCGTTGGGCTTCGGTACGGTCTTGGTCCGTGCGGTGGACGGCGTGTCGTTCCACGTCGAACGCGGCGAGACGCTGGCGTTGGTCGGCGAATCCGGTTGCGGCAAGTCCACCGTCGGCCGCGCGATCCTGCGATTGTTCGACATCACCGACGGCCAAGTCGTCCTCGACGGCCAGCGCATAGACGAGCTTTCCCCCGGCCCGTTGCGTCCGCTGCGCCGGCGGGTCCAGGCCGTATTCCAGGATCCATTTTCCAGCCTCAATCCACGCATGCGCGTGCGCGACATTCTGGCTGAACCGATGCGAAATTTCGGGCTAGCGGATTCGAAAGCCGACGTTGAGGCGCGCCTTGATGCGCTGATGGAGAAGGTGCGGCTGCCGCGCGAGATGGCGAACCGATGGCCGCACGAATTGTCCGGCGGCCAGCGCCAGCGCATCGGCATCGCCCGGGCGCTCGCTGCCGAGCCCGAGCTGATCGTGTGCGACGAGGCCGTCTCGGCGCTCGATGTCTCGGTCAAGGCGCAAATCGTGAATCTGCTGCAGGACCTGCAACAGGAACTCGGTCTTGCGCTTTTGTTCATCAGCCACGACCTCGCGATCGTCGAGCACATGACCCACCGAGTCGCAGTAATGTATCTGGGCAAGATCGTCGAGCTTGCTCCGAAGGAACGTATTTTCGCCGCGCCCAAACATCCCTACACCGAGGCGCTGCTCTCTGCCGTGCCGATGCCCGAGCCCGGCGCGGCGCGCAAGCGCATCATTCTCAAAGGCGACGTGCCGAGCCCGATCAATCCACCCAGAGGCTGCCGTTTTCATACCCGCTGCCCCTACGCGTTCGATCGCTGTCGGGTGGAAGAACCTGAACTGCGATCAATGCAAGGCGGGCGGCTTGTCGCGTGTCACCTGCACGATCTGCCGGCGGCACAGAATCCATTGGCCGGCTCCGGCCCCCATTAACCCCAGCGTTCACGCATCCGTTAGGCCATAGCGATCAACTATGCCGCACCCTTACACCATACGTTTTGCGCGGCCGGCCCTTGAACTCGGAAATCAGCGAGTAGTACCATTCCACCGCTGGAGGGGTTCAGTGTGCCGTACGTCCCTGGTTTTGCGCACGACGTATTTGTCAGCTACGCGCACGGGCTCAAGCCGCTCGACGGCTTCCGCGGAAGGCGCAGCGATTTCATCAGCAATTGGACGCATTCATTCGTCGACGACCTCACCAGTCAACTTGACGTGGTCTTGGGCACAAAAGACGACAAGCGTCGCGTTTCGGTCTGGATGGATCCCGCACTTGAGGGAAATCGTCCCCTTAGCGAGGGGCTCAATGCCGAGATAAAGCAATCGGCATTACTCCTGGTGGTGATGTCGGACTTTTATTTGAATTCGCCTTGGTGCTGCAACGAACTCAAATGGTTTTCCGATCACGCTGGCAGCAGCGACAGAATTTTTGTCGTAAAGGCGTTCAATACGGATGTCGAGCGATGGCCGGCCGCACTCAAGCCTGACGGTCATCCTCTGCCCGGCTATCCATTCTGTCGTACCGAACGGGCGGACCATCCGGGTAGACCATTCGGATGGCCGCAGCCCGATGAAACCGACAAGGCCTACTGGGACGGCATTTGGAAACTCGCGGATTCCATAGCGTCGCAGTTGAAACGCATGGAATATGCGGCGGCCAGGACCGCCGTCAGCGCGGGAGCGCGAGCAAGTGCCGAGAGCGTCCCCGCGCGCGTGGGCCGCACTCTCTTCCTCGGTTACATGCACGACAGCTTGCAGCGAGAACGACAGGCGCTTCGCGCGCAGCTCGACGAGGCCGGATTCAAGATCGTGCCGCCCACCAGCGATGACCCGGTCGATGAACCCACCGTGAGAAGCGCATTCGAGACATATGTTCCGGGCTCGGACGCCATCATTTTGATCGCCAACCAAAACTCTGAGCTCTGGCCGAAAGGACAAGACGGCGGACCGTTAGGCCTGCAGTTTCAGCTCGCCAAGCAATACCGAATTCCCGTCCACCTTTGGCTGCAAACAAACGACCTCAGCACGGTCCACAACCCGCAATACCGGTCCTTCCTGGCGAACGTCGAAGCTAACGCCCGTGGCGACTCGGACATTTTGATCCATGCGAAAGATAGCGACGAGTTCGTGCGATATATCGGGCGCAAACTCGATACCGCCCCGAAACCGAGCAAAGGAGCGGAACAGCTTGCCGTCGTGTGCTCCAACGCGAAATTCGGCCAAGCGCGACATGACGAATTTAAGCAAACCGTGACCGAGGCCTTGCAGGACGCCGAACGCTCTACGATCTTTCCGGACGATGAATCCGGACAGATACGCCTGCTAGAGTTGCAGGAGGACATTTCTCGCGCCGATACCGTCGTTGTCGTGTGCTTCGATCAAGAATGGTATTGGGCCAACAGAATCATTCAGGAGCTCGGACAGATGATGGGCGAGCACAGCGCGAAGACCAAGATATTCGTCACCGGGCCGGAGGATCGCAAGAAAGGCAAATTCGTGCCGCCGTTCAAATTCAAGACGGTAGTCGGAACCAGCCCCGATAACCGCGTCCCGATCAATCAGGTTGCCGAGGAGATAAAGAAGATCGTCGGCGGTGTTGCGTAGCCGGAGCGACCCGAGATGCTGCCAAACGTCGACGACCAGGCTGCGCTTGCGCCGCGCTGGCCGGCATCGCCATTCCCCGGGCTGCGGCCTTTCCGGATCACCGCCAGCGAAGATGAATCACTGATCTTTTACGGTCGCAACCGCGCCAAAGACGAAATCCTTGCGCGTTTGAACTCCAGCCACTTGGTGTTCGTCGTTGGCCCGTCGGGCTGCGGCAAATCTTCGCTGCTGAAGGTAGGCGTGATACCCGCCTTGGAAGCGGGGCTCCTCACGCACGCTGGAGCGAACTGGCGGACGGCCGAGATGCGGCCGGGCGATCGCCCCGTGCGCAACTTGGCCTGTGCGCTCGCGGCGTTGGCTGCCGACGCGGACACAAACGACGCCTCCGATCAGTTCTACGAGATCTTGCGCTCGGACGAGAGCGGAATTTGGCTCGCGGCCGAGACATTGGCGCCGCGAGCAGCGCCAAAACCCCTGCTCATCCTGATCGATCAGTTCGAGGAAGTTTTCGGCTCGCAAATCTCGGCGCAGAGTGAGAGCAAATTACTGCTGGAATTGATCGTTGCCTTCTGGGCCAAACCGCATCCCAACCTGTTTCTCGTGGTCACCATGAGGACCGATTTTCTGGAGCAGTGCGCCAACTTTCCAAAGCTCGCCGACGCGATCAACGCGACGTTGTTCATGACGCCGGTGCTGCGCGATTCGGAGCTCAAAAGCGTCATTTCGCTGCCTCCCGAGCCGTACCATGGGATGGTCGAGCCGAAGTTGGTCGAGGCGATCGTCAAGGACACTCCCTCCGAGATCGGTTACAACCCCGATCACCTGCCGTTGATGCAGCATGCGCTTTCCTGGCTTTGGAATGACGCCATCGCCGCCGCCGGCCTCGCCAACTCTCCCCCACAACCCGACGCGCCCGCGCCGTCACAACCCATCGTGCTCACCCATGACCGCTACATGGCACACGGCGGTCTCAAGGGCATTCTCAACGAGCATGCCGACGAGCTGCTGGCGAGACGGAGCGAACGCGAACGACGCATCGCGCAGGTGGTGTTTACCCGTCTCTCCGAACGAGACGAGAACCGGTACCGACGCTCGCCGGCCTCCGCCACGGTTCTCGCAAGCCTTGCCGATTGTGAGGCAGCGGAGCTGGAAAGCGTCGTCTCGGTGTTTGCCGACCCGAACGTCTGCTTTCTTGACCGCCGGCCTTCCGCAAACGGAGCCGGCGAACTCATCGACGTCAGTCACGAAAGCCTCATCCGCCAGTGGGACAAGCTGCGAGGCTGGGCCGACGAGGAAGCCGAGAAGGTCCGACGATTTCGCGAGCTGGCTGCGTCGGCCGGCCAGTGGCAGCATCATGCGCGCTCGCCATCCTTCCTGAAGAGAGGGGCTGACCTCGCCGTGTGGCGGCAGTGGTGGAGGTCTGAAAATCCCACGACCGAATGGGCTAAACGCTACAAGCTGGATCGGACCGGCAAGCCGGCGGCGGCAGAACCGGTCGCGCTGTCAAAGGAATACCTGGACGAAAGTCACAAGCGGGTTGTGCGCGAGCGGGCATCGATCGGGGCGGTCGCCGCAGCAGTGTTGATCGTCGTTGGCGTGGCACTCGCCGCTATACCGGTGACCAACATCAAAACCGAAAAGGCCGCCTTACTCACGACGCGATATGAGACTGCGGCCGCTCGTGGGATTGACCTTATCAACAGTGAGGATCCGAATCTTGCGCTGCTTCTTGCCCTCGCATTTCTAGAGCGGAAGGAAGCGGACGATCATCCGATGGAATCGTTTGCTTACAAGACGCTCGATTTTCTGGGTCTCAACAAACTTTTCCACTTAAAGGAGGTCGACGACCGGGCGATCGAGGCGCTCGCTTACAAAGCGCTGCAAACGCCGCGTCCCAAGGCCGTTCTTTCCGCGCCGGCGGGTTTTCCGACCGCCACCTTCTCGCCTGACGGCCAACTCTTGCTGATCTCCAAAGGAAACGCTTTTCAGGCGTGGAACCCGGACAAGATCGAGCTGGTCACGGAGTTTAGGCCTCGGGAGATCTCTCCCAGCCGGCGCGCGGTATGGAGTGCCGACGGCCGATGGATCATCGGCGCGACGGACGACAGCCGCACCGCGCTATTCGCACCGTGTTCGGTCCCTGTCCTTGCGCAGCGGACATATTTCCCACAATGCGCGCACCAAACTGAGGACGAGGTCCGTATCATTGGCGAGAGGGGCACGGCATCCTGGCCGAGCACCCTGAATCCGGCGGGAGATCGGTTGTTGACCGGGGGCAGCGGCGTAGCCCCGCAACTTTGGGACATCAGTTCGACCGTCGCAAATCCCTCGTTTGTTTTCCGAAGCGGACCAGCAAATTTCGCCATCGGGTTCAATCAGCGAGGAGACCGCCTTGCGTTGGGAAGCACCGATGGATCGGTGCGCATACATGAGACGACCAATCCCGCCCAAGGATTTGCTCTTCAGCCGAAGACGCGCTGCGATGGAGGCGGAGAAGCGCCGTCGGCTCAAGTCTTCTCGCTGGCGTTCAACCCGGGCAAAGACAAAGCCGACGAACTCGTTTCCACGACAGTCGACGGATGCGTGCGGTTATGGAACGTGAAGGAGCAAAGACTCATAAAGGATCACAACCTTGGAAGTACCGGGTTTTTCTTCGTAGCCTTCGATCCGACCGGCGAAAAGATCGGTATAACCTCGGATGACGGATCCGTTCGGATCTGGGAGCCGGACTCTGACAAGTCTGATCTCATTCTTCGAGGGAATCGCAATCCGACGTGGACGGTGGAATTCAGTCGTGAAACGAACCTGCTGGCATCGGCATCGAGCGAATCCGTCCGCGTTTGGACGCTCGAGCCCGCTTTGCACCCCGAGCCATTGCTCACTATACCCAACCTCTTCGGCGCGGTGACATCTTTTGAATATGGAGACGGCGCGCTCACATTGCATGTCGGAGAGCGCCGGGACGAAACGTTGAATGACCCTCGTTTGGGGCACGACGTGGTGGCAGCGGCGATTTCAGAGGACGAGAAACGCGTCTTGGTGGCGGAAAAGGAAAAAACGATCAAACTCTACGATGTGGGCGCTTCGCGTATCCCCCTGGCAAAATTCGAGGTCCCTGGCGTCGAGTGGAAGGCTGTGGGCTTCCTCCGCGAGCCGGATCGCATGGTGGGTGAGACCACAAAAGGAGCGTTTTATTATTGGCCGTACTTCAAAGATCGTAATGCGTTGACCGAATTCGCCAAGAAGAGCTTACCGTTTGATCAGAATCGCAAGACCATCGCGCTCTCTAAGGAGGATCAGTGCCGATTAGGATTCGACACAAAGTCCTGTTCGGAGAACTGATCGTTTCATACGAGGCGACAATCGTCGGGCCCACAACGCCGATGAGGCGCTTCGCGATCAAGCGCTCATCTCGCACGGCAATCAGCGTTTCCGATAGCGGCGCGGCGAAAACCACGAGCGGCCAGACACGTGGCTGCGCTGAGCGCGGGCCCGCCGGCTCTCAAGCACGAATCGCCACTCGCTCAGTTCGTCGCCCATGATTTTCGCGACCCTTACGGCGGCGACTTCGAGTCGGTCGTAGTTCATCGGCGTCGAGAGAATAACCCGCCGCAACCTCGTCAGAGCCGCGGCCATCGCTGCGGAGCGCTCGGCCAGCCGAACGAGGTCAGCAGCCGCTCGTATGCCATTGAAAGCCGCCGCCATGGCAGGCAACACAAAGAAAAGCACGATGGCCACGGGCTTCCACGAAACGTGGGCGACTCCGCCAAAGTAGTAGGCCGAAATACCGTACAAACCTGCGACGACAATGGCCGAAGCGAGCGCAACTCTTGCGGCCGCGGATAACCGCCGATCCAACAGGCCCACTTGGCGGAAGTTGGCGCGATGATACTTCAGTTGTTCCGGAATTTCGCTCTCGGCGAGTTGGTTTGCCAAACGTGCAACCTCGCCTGCCTCAATTGTGCCGTGCGGCGGGTCAAGCGCCCGCGCGTACCGGCGGAGATACCACTCGACCCAGGATTCGCGATAACGCCGAAACGGAGCGGCGTCCGCAGGGAAGCCAAAGCCTAACGGATGCAGGAACCGCAGGCATCGCAACCGCTCTGCAATGACCCGGTAGTCGAGCCATCGCTCTTGCCAGCGCTGTGTCGTCCGCGTCATGGAATCGAGCAGAACCAGTCCGTTTACCGCCACCTGGACGATAACCGAAACGCCGGCAATGAACGGAAACAAGACAAATGCCACCGCAGAAAAGAGCGCCGCGAGAATCGTCAGCAGAAATTCGCTCGTGGTGCTTGAGCGATAAAGCCGACCATAGTGATTGGCGAGACTGTCGATTCTGCCCAAATCACCTAACAATTGGCTCTGTGGCGCGAGATGCCGAGGCAAACTCGCCGTTGCCGGAGTCGATTGAGCCTCCAGCTTTGCGCGAGCCTCCGTGCCCGTCTTTGCTATTCCCCCTACGCCGAACAATTTGAGCAGCAACGGGTACTCAAATCGAAGGCTTCGATAGTCGTTCTTTTCCTCGAGCAAGTCGATGAGGCCCTGACGGGCGCTTTGGCCTCGTGGAGGCAACAAGACTCGCGATACCAAGCGCGGCAAGTCGAGAGGCTTGCGCGCAAGATCGAGCGCGATGGGGTTTGCCAGTTCCTCATCATCGGGAGCTATGAGCAACGTCGCTTCTTCGGCCCGATCAGGCGCAATGACGATGACGGGAATCCTCCGGGAGATCGCCGATTGCACGACGTCTCCCGTGCCGGCGCGGCCGCCCGCCCGCTTTCCGTCCCAAACCGCTATGAGCAAATCGATATTGGCCAAAATGACCTCGTTGGCGCGTTCATAACTGCGCGCTTGTTCCGTCCGCTCGCCGGGCAAAATCAAGCGGGCATCTGCACNNCCGGGCAAAATCAAGCGGGCATCTGCACCTTCAAACAGCGACCGGGCAGCATTGGCCGTCGTCGGCGAGGAAAAATCCCGGGCATACTCATCGAACGCAAAAGGCAACACGCAAACGATCGCGCTGCCCGCCGCCCGTGCCGCCTGCGCCCCAAGAAGATCGGCGCCCTCCGCCGCCATACAGACGGTCCGCCGCCCTCGAAAAGAACGGCGACTCGTGCTGCGCGGCCTCTCGCAGGGTGCGAGACAGGTTCGCGAATAACGCGTCGAGCGTCGTCGCAATCGTCGACGTATTCGCATCTGCACGGAGTTTTCTATGTCCGGTGACGCCGACGGCCAAAACGGCGCGTGGCGGGAGTTCTATCGATCGCTCAGGCTTCCCGTTCGGCGTCCCGGCCTCGGGCATGACGCGCATCATCCGAGCATCACGCTCTTCGGGCGCGCCACCAGGTGGTCACGTGTGATCTGCCGCTCGGCCGCCCGCGCACCCAGCTCATAGAGCGCAGGGATGTTCTCAGGCGCGTCGATCAGCTGATACCTCTCGAGTGTTCGCTGCTCGATCGAGACCCCCAGTTCACGCGCCAGCCAGTCCTGCTCGAGCCGGATATCGTAGCGCAAAAACCGAAACAGCGGCTGGTCGCGCGGAGCAGGAATTCCCGCCACATCCGCAAGCTCACTGTTGATCGGCCAGCTGGTCGGAGTGTCGCCCAGCCACGACATCATCGTGAGCACGAGCTGGGCGGACTCGGCAATTTGCGCGCTGAGCGCCCTTATCGCTATTCCAATCGGCCGAATCCAAGCCAATTCATTGAGGCTGACGTGCGGACGAAAGCCCCCTGTCCCTAGGGAGACGATCGTCAAATTCTCAGGACCGAGCGGCCAGGAGAGTCCGTATTGCGGAAGGGCGGCATAAAGAAAAAGTTGAAGCGCCGGATTGTTGTGAGGCGTGAGCCCACCATCAACGAATAAGCCGGGCGGTTCATCCGCGATAATCTCGATCAGTTCGGGATCGAAATAATGCGGCGCCGCCGCGCTCGCGCGAATGACGTTGGTCAGCCGGTAATATCGATTGCCGACAAATGCGCGATCCGACGGCGTGTCCCAATGCTTGGACCGTGGATTATTGGCAATGACCCAGCAGCTGCCGGTATCCAGGCGTTTGGTGACGATGCCGAGGCCGGTGCGCAGATTCTCGGAGTCGAGCGTTCGATCGCCAATGATAGATTCGAGTTCGGAAATAAGGTTATGTCGATCGAATTTCGAGATCAGTCCTCCCATCCGCCAAAACGAGCGGCGAAATACCCGAGGACCTAGCGCTTGATAAAACTTCCGCACGTCGGCGGCCCGATAGCCGAGGGCGAGAGCGCCCGCGATGATGGCCCCGGTCGACGTTCCTCCGATGAAATCAAACCAATCGCAGAGTAGGGTCGGTCGCTCTTCGATGTCTTCGATGAGCTTCTCCAGCCGCTCAAGAAATCCGATGGCGACTGCTCCGCGAACGCCTCCGCCGTCGAGGGAAAGCATTCGCTTGGGGCCTGGTCCGAAAAGATGTCGGTCGCGGGACGACAGACCAGAGATCTCTGGCGGAGACATTGAGATAATAGATGTGATCGCCTCTGGAGCGCGCACGGGCATTGTAGGCAGAACCGAGTCAAAGAATCCAGACCGTGCCGCGAGCGACTGCCTCACGCCTTCAACGCTGAACCGGGGAGGACCGCCCGCACCCGCCCCCCTCCTTCAAGCTGAAGCAGCGAAGAAGCCGCTCAACGCTTCCGCGGTTTGCTCCGGAATTTCCTCGGGAAAGAAATGACCGGCATCGAGGGGTCCGCCGCGGACATCGTTTGCCCAGGCCCGCCACAACGCAAGCGGACCGCCGCGCTCTGCGTACCAAGTGCCCACCGGACCTCGAGCGCTCCACAGCACGAGAACCGGACAGGCTATCCGCCGCCCGGCGCGGCGATCCTCCAAATCATGCTCGTGGTCGAGAGTGGCCGCCGCGCGATACTCCTCGCAGATCGCATGAACGCGCGCGGGATCCTGCAGCGCCTCGATATACGCCGTCCGCACTTCGGCGCCGAACGCATTTGCAGGAGAGCCCCAGCCGCCGAGCGCGTCATCGATGACGGCCTCGGGCGCGGCTGACAGCAAGCGCTCGGGCAGCGGCTCGGGCTGGGCAAACAACGACCACGGCCAGAACGCGGTCGCCAACCGCTTGTCGGCCAGCTCCCAGGTGTCGGCGGTCGGAACGATGTCAAGCACAGCGAGACGCTGCACTTGCCGAGGGTGATCGAGCGCGAGGCGATAGGCGACGCGGGCGCCCCGATCATGCCCGGCGACTGAGGAGCGCGGGAAGCCAAGCTTCTCCATCACAGAAACCACATGTCGCTTGCCATCGCCCGTTTCGCATACGGCGCATGGTCCGCCGCAGAGGCCGGGCACCCGCTGCGGCCGTAGCCGCGAAGGTCGGCGCAAACCACCGTAAAGCGGCGAGCCAGCAGGGGCGCGACCGAGCGCCACATCAAATGGGTCTGCGGAACCCATGCAGCAACAGGACCGCCGGTCCAGTCCCGAAACGGCGCAGAAAAATACGCGTTTCCTGCACTTGCACTTCAAGAGCTGCGAAATTCTCGAACGTCGTGGGGTTTGTCATCAGCCGCTTTCCGCTCCCGTCGGTATGGCGAATGTCGCGAATATCCCATTCTGCTCTTGAATGATGGGCCTTTCGGGACTTCAATTGCATGTAAGACACCGCCGAAGGGGCGAACAATCAGCCCGGTCTCGCTCGGCTCCGGCAAGGTGCGTGACGATCGAGGAGTAAACGGACTCGGCGAGAGGAGGGATCAATGCCCGAACTGAAACGTTTCATTCGGCTCTGCGTCGCGACTGCAGTCGGTCTCGCGGTTTCGGCGGGACTTGTCTGCACTCAGGCCCAGGCGCAGGAGCGCGAGCTCAAGGTCGGGTACATGAAGAATCCCATCCAAGATGCTTCGCTCGACATGATGGACAAATGGGCGAAGGCGCACGGGGTCAAGCTCACGCGCGTACCCATGGCTTACAGCGTTTTCATGGAAAAAGTCACCGCGACGCTGACCAGCGGCACCGACCAGTTCGACGTCATTTGGCACAATGACGATTGGGGCCAGCTCTGGAAGAAGTGGCTGGAGGCGACCGACGACGTCAAAGGGATGGAAAACGCCGACCGCTGGCCGTTGCTTGCGTTCTGGAACGACGACAAGAAGCTCACCGTGGTGCCGATGGCGCACACCGTGGGCACCTTCTTCTATCGCACCGATCTTCTCAAACCGGAGGAGGTGCCTACCACCTTCGAGCAGCTCATCTCGGTCAGTCAGCGGCTGCAAAAAGAAGGCAAAGTCAAATGGGGCTACGTCGGCGGCATGACCATGAACAACACCTGGTTCAGCCTGTGGTGGACCATGTGGGCCAACAATTGCGACATCCTCAAGCCCCTGTTCGAGCGCGACAACGACAAGCTCACGGCCGCGAAATTCGAGCCGGCGGTGAGCGAACCTTGCCATCGGGAGATCGTCGAGTTCTGGTGGGACGCGATCAATACCCACAAGATCAGTCCGCCCGGCATGACGGCATACGGGCGCAACGAGGCTAATGCGATCTTCATGGCGGGCGAGGCCGCCTTCACGCTCGTCGACTCGACCCATTTCGGGGAATTCAACGACCCGAAGCGCTCCAAGATCGTCGGCAAGGTCGGCATGGCGCCGTTTCCGGTCGGCCCGCGCGCGCAGAAGCCGACATCGTGGAACGAGGTCTGGGGCTGGGCCATTCCGAAGGGCGTTCCGGCGGAGCGCAAGCAGCTGGCAAAAGAGATGCTCTCGGCGATGATGGGCGATGAGGCCGGACAGATCGAGATGTGGAAGAAAACCGGCGGTCCGCCGCCGAACCTCAAGCTCTGGCCGAAGCTCGCCGCCGAGGACAAGGATTTCGCCGCGCTCAAGCACGCGGTGTTCGATCAGACGCCGATTACGCATTCGGCCTACTATTTCGCCGAATGGCCGGCGGTGCATAAAGCCTATTCGGACATGGCGATCGCCGCGCTCTCCGGCAAGCGCGAGGACATCCCGAAGGTGCTTGCCGAGCACGCCGACAAAATCCGCCGCGCCGCGACCGGGAACTGAGGCGCCTCGCCTTTGGTATCGCGGCCGCTGCCACATCGTCCCTCCCCGCCGGCGGGGAGGGACGAACGAGGGGGCACACGAGATGACAGCGCGTTACACGCCTCCCGGCTCGTTACCCGCAGACGGCGGCAAGCGCCCGCGCTGATTTGTCGGAAGCTCCCGTCCGATGAACGAGAAGACGCGGTTCATGCTGGCGTTGATCACGCCGGCGGCGCTGGTGCTGATCTTATTCCAGGTCGTCCCCATTCTCACGGGAGCCGATGCCAGCTTTCGCAATTGGACGCTGCATGATCCCAAGCGGACCTGGGTCGGATTCGCCAACTACCTTCACGTCCTCCGCGACGCGGAATTCCGCGACATCGTTCTTCCCAATACCTTCGGTTTCATGATCGCGACCGTTGCCTGCTCGCTGGTGCTCGGCCTGGCGATCGCGCTGATGCTCAACAACCGCTTTCCCGGGCGTTGGCTCGTTCAGTCGTTTGTTTTGCTGCCGCTGATGGTGGCGCCGGTCATCGCCGCCATCATGATCCGCTGGATGTTCAACGATCAGTTCGGGGTCGTGAACGCCGCGCTCGAGGGCTTGGGACTTGCACCGATCTCCTGGCTGACACAGCGCTGGACCACGTTCGCGGTAATTCTGCTGACCGACGTCTGGCTATGGACGCCCTGGTTCGCGCTGATCCTGCTCGCCGGCCTGCAAAGCCTTCCTCCCGAGCCGTTCGAGGCGGCGCGCATCGATGCGGCCAGCGCCTGGCGCACCTTCCGCTACATCACGCTGCCGATGCTGCGCCCGGTCATGGTGGTCTGCATCGTGATCCGCGCGATCGACGCGTTCCGAACCTTTGACATCGTGTGGACGATTTCCGGCGGCGGGCCGGCACGCGCCACCGAGCTGTTCAGCATCTACGCCTACGTCGAGGCGTTTCAATTCCTCAACCTCGCCCGCGGCTCCGCAGCTGCGGTCATTGGAGCGATCGTCATCGTCGTCTTCGCGCTTCTGCTCTATCGCGTGCTCAACCGCTTCGTGGAGGTGTCGAAGTGACGGATATCGCCGCAGCGCCTGCGCGATCTGTCGGGTTCTTCTTCGCTCTCGCGCCGCGAGGAAAGGCCGTGTTCTTCGCGCTCGCGGCGACCGCCGTTTGCCTGCTGTTCGCCTTTCCGGTGTTTTGGCTGATACTGACCTCATTGCGAACCGGAACCGGCGTCTATTACGTGCATCGGGGGACCGAATTCACGACCGACAACTTCCACGAGGTGTTGTCGCAGGAGATCGTCCTCAGGGCGCTGTTCAACAGCTTCATGATCTCGACCTTGGCGACTGTGCTTTCGCTCGGCGTCACCGCGACGTCCGGCTACATGCTCTCGCGCTTCAAAGGGCCGATCCCGAACGCCTGGTTTTCCTTGATCTACATTTTCCGTTGCGTGCCTTACGTCGCTTGGGTGTTGCCGCTCTATTTCGTGACGCAAAAGCTGCACATTTTCGACAGCTATTGGGGGCTGCTGCTGCCGCACATTGCCGTCCACATCTGCTTCTTCTCCTGGATCATGAAAGGCTTCTTCGACGGCATCGACCCGTCCATGGAATACGCCGCCATGATCGACGGCTGCTCGCGTTGGGGCGCGTTCTGGCGCGTGGCCATGCCGGCGGCCGTCCCCGGTCTCACGGCGCTCGCGATCCTGTGCTGGCTCTATACTTGGAACGAATTTCTCTTCGCGCTCATCCTCACCGCGCATGAAACACCGATCTTGACCGTCGTCATGGCTCAGTTTGTGCACGAACTCGGCATGGAATGGCATCTCATGAGCGCGACGGCGGTCATCGCGCTCGTTCCGGCCTTGATCGTAACGCTGTTCGGGCAGCGATACGTCATTCGCGGGCTGAGGATCTAGCCGCATGGCCGACATCGTCCTCAGCAACGTGCACAAGGTGTACGGTCACGTTGTCGCCGTCACAGACATCAATCTGGCCATCAAGGATCGGGAGTTCGTCGTGCTGGTTGGTCCGTCCGGGTGCGGCAAATCGACGACGCTGCGCATGATCGCCGGCCTCGAGGAGATCAGCGCCGGCACGATCGCCATCGGCGGCAGGGTCGTGAATCATCTCCAGCCGAAGGACCGCGATATCGCCATGGTGTTTCAGAATTACGCGCTCTACCGGCATATGAGCGTGCGCGACAACTTGGCGTTCGGCTTGCGCAACCGTCGCGTGCCGGCTGACGAGATCGCGGCTGCGGTCAGCCGCGCGGCGCGAATTCTGTCGATCGAACCGTTACTCGACCGCCGCCCGCACCAGCTCTCGGGCGGCCAGCAGCAGCGCGTGGCGCTCGGCCGCTGCATCGTGCGCAACCCCAAGGTCTTCCTGTTCGACGAGCCGTTGTCGAATCTCGACGCGCAGCTGCGCGCGCAAATGCGGCTCGAACTCAAGGAGCTGCGCCTGCGAGTCCCGACGACGTCCATCTTCGTCACACACGATCAGACCGAGGCGATGACGCTCGGCGACCGCATCGTGGTGATGAAGGACGGCGTCGTTCAGCAGGTCGGCACACCGCTCGAGCTTTATCGCAAGCCCGCCAACCGTTTCGTGGCGAGCTTCATCGGCTCGCCTTCGATGAATTTCATCACTCTCAGGGTCAGCGCGGATGGCGAGCATTTCGCGCTGGCCTGCCACGGATGGCAGTTCAGGCTGCCGGCGAGGCGGTTCCCCCATTTGGGTTCGCACGTCGGGCGATCGATTTCTGTCGGCGTGCGCCCGCAACATGTTCGGTTGGGAGCGCCCGTGAACGACGACCAGATTGCCCTCAATGGCGCCGTGACGGTCACCGAGCAGCTCGGCGACGAACAACTGCTCGCCGTTCGGCTCGGAGACGGCGAGATTAGGATCGCGGGCGCCGATCCGGATTTGAGCCTGCCGACGGGCACGCAGATCGAGGCCGCGATTGCAACCGACCACCTGCATTTCTTCGACGAGCTCGAGCAGATTTAATAGACCGAGTGGGCCGCCGATCCATCGCGAGGACTCCGATGCTCGATCTGCTGCAAGGAATCCGCGTCATCAGCTTCAATCATTTCCTGCTCGGCCCGATGGCCGTCCAGGCGCTGGCGGATCTCGGCGCCGACGTGATCGCAGTCGAGAGCCCCGAAGGAGCGTGGCAGCGCCACTGGAGCAGCGGCGATATATGGCACGATGGCCAGGGAATGCTGCATATGTGCACCAACCGCA
Source organism: Alphaproteobacteria bacterium (assembly GCA_005883135.1). Classification (GTDB taxonomy): domain Bacteria; phylum Pseudomonadota; class Alphaproteobacteria; order Rhizobiales; family Xanthobacteraceae; genus VAZQ01. Next base: position 5,016 of record VAZM01000347.1, on the reverse strand, counting down.
ACAAGCGCAGCCTCGCGCTTGATTTGAAGGCGCCCAAGGGCCGCGAGATCGCGCTCAAGCTGATCGACGGGGCCGACGTGGTTGCGGAAAATTTTCGTCCGGGCGTGATGGATAAACTCGGGTTCGGCTACGAGGCGCTGCGCCGCCGCAAGCCTTCGTTGATCTATGCTTCCGCGTCGGGCTACGGGCCCGACGGCCCTTACGCGGAGCGTGCCGGCCAGGATCTGCTGGCGCAGGCGCTGTTCGGGTTGATGGCGATCACCGGGCAGCCCGCGACTGGTCCGCGGCCAGTCGGCGTTTCCGCGGTCGACCACCATGGCGCCGCGTTGTTCGCCATGGGAATTCTCGCCGCGCTGCTGCGCCGGGAGCGCACGGGCAAAGGCTGCCGCGTCGATGCGAGCCTCATGCAGGCCGCGCTCGACCTGCAGGCGGAATCGCTCACCGCCTGGCTCAACGCGGCGAACCGGCCGGCGAGCGTGAGCGCGTACCCTCACATCGCCGGCTGGTATTACCCGGCGCCTTACGGCGTCTATGCGACGCGCGACGGCCACATCGCCATCTCGCTCTGCCCGTTGCCGAGGCTCGCCGAAGCGATCGAAGAACCACGCCTGACCGCCTTCTCCGACAAGGACGCCTGGGCCCGGCAGGACGAGATTGGCGAGATCATCGCCGCGCGGCTCAAGACCAAGGGGACGGAGGCGTGGAGCCAAGCAATGGAGCGGGCGCAAATCTGGCACGCACGCGTGCAGGGATATGCCGATCTGCTCGCGGATCCGCAGATCAAGCACATGCAGGCGCTGGTGACCATGCCCGGCGCAGGCGAGAGCGGGACGCCGGTCACGCTGGTCAACCACCCCGTGCGCTACGACGGCGAGACGGCGGAAATTCGCCTGGCGCCGCAACCGCTCGGCGCGCAGAGCAAGGAGGTGCTCGCGGAGCTTGGCTTCGCCGCGGCAGAGATTGCGGCGCTCGCCCGCGACGGCGTGGTACGCGTGACGGAGCCTTGATACCGCTTGATGGAAAGCCACCCGGAAAGTGTCATGCAGGACTTCTTCGTCAAGATCGGAGACAGCGTCACCTTCGCCAAGACGGTGGGGGAGACGGACATTTATCTCTTTGCCGGAATCACCGGAGATTTCTCGGTGAACCACGTCAACGAGCAATACATGGCAAGCTCGAAATTTGGCCGGCGCATCGCGCACGGCGCGCTGGTCGTCGGCTACATGTCGACTTGCTCGACGATGATGATCGAGAAATGCCAAGGCGCGACGGCCGACACCACGCCGGTGTCGCTCGGCTATGATCGGGTGCGTTTTCTCGCTCCGGTGTTCATCGGCGACACCGTCACCCTCACTTACACCATCGCCGAAGTCGATGCGCACAAAGGGCAATCGCTGGCCGACATCGCCGTCGTCAACCAGAACGGCGTGAAGGTCGCGGTCGCGCGCCACATTCTCCGCTGGGTCAAAAACACGCCGGAACGCTAAGCCATGCGCCTCAAGGACAAGGTCTGCGTCATCACCGGCGGCGGCTCCGGGATCGGTCGCGCGACCGCGCTGCTGTTCGCCCAGGAAGGCGCGCGGCTCGTCGTCGCCGACAAGCGCAACGCGCAGGCGGTCGCCGCCGAATGCGCGACCAAGGGAGCGCAGGCGATGGCGGTTGAGGCCGATGTCGCCGTCGCCGCCGACGTGAGGCGCATGATCGAGGCGGCGGTGGAACGGTTTCGCCGCCTCGACATCCTTGTGAACAACGCCGGCTATGGGATCACGGGGAGCGTCGTGGAAACGGACGAAGAGGCCTGGGATGCGCTGATGGCGGTCAATGTCCGCGGCGTGTTTCTGTGCAGCAAATACGCGATTCCCGCGATGGAGCGCAGCGGCGGCGGCACCATTGTCAACACCGCCTCGGTCGTAGCCGCCGTCGGCATCGGCAATCGCGCCGCCTATTGCGCCTCGAAAGGGGCGGTGGCCGCGCTGACGCGAGCGATGGCCATCGACCACGTCGGCGCGGGCATCCGCTGCAATGCGATCGCGCCGGGAACGATCGACACGCCGTATTTCAACGACATCCTCAAGGCGAGCGCCGATCCGGCCGCCACGCGCAAGGCGCTGGCGGCGCGCCAACTCCTCGGCCGGCTGGGCACGCCCGAGGAGATCGCGGCCGGTATCCTGTTTCTGGCAAGCGACGAAAGTCGCTTCGCCACCGGCACGATTCTCACCTTGGACGGCGGCATGACCGCGCTGTAGCGGTCGGCGCTGCTGAACAGGACCATCGTGTCTTGCGGATGATCATGTCTCGTCGTCGCAGTCGTCGGCCCGAAAAGAAATTGTGAATTGACGAAGCGGCGCCACATCGGAGCGTATGTGATGTCGTTTGATCGAGCGGAGTTGCGACTATGCATCGATGCCTCGCGATAGCCTTCGCTGGCGCCGTCTTGAGTCTGAGCATCGCATCGGCCCATGCCGGCCCATGCACCTCGGCCATCGCGCAATTCGAGCGGGCCTTGCGCCAGTCCGGCAACGATCCCGGTGCGGGACCCACGGCACGGCAATCAATCGGCGCCCAACTCGGTCACCAGCCGACCCTGAGCTCGGTGAAGCACGCCGACGAGCGGGCGCAATCGACCTTTGCGGCAGCCTTGGGCCGCGCCAAGCGGCTCGACGCCCGCGGCAATCGCTCGGGCTGCAGCGCTCGCCGAAGCCAGACGCCGGTATGAGCTGCGATGAGAAGCGTGACGCACCATGGGTCGGGCAACGAGACGCCTTGATCCGCGCGCTTGTCTTGCACAAATCTGCCGCCGCTGTGGCTGGTGAGCTACAGCCCTCCAGAACGCGCCATCGCATAATGCTCCGCTCATCATCGCCCCGGGGGTGGGGTCATGCGGACAGTCCTGCTCGGAGCGGCGGCGCTGACGGTGCTGACAGTTCCGGCGCTCTGCGCCGACATGCGCCCTCCGCTGTATAAGGCGCCGCCGGCCCCCGCCGCACTTTGGAACTGGACGGGCTGCTATATCGGCGGTCACGCGGGCGGCGTGTGGGCGACGCAGAAGGACTGGATCGTCAAGACGCCCGGCGCGGCGTTTTACGGCCAGTCGCTCGGCGAACATGAGGCGAATGGCTCGCTTGGCGGCGTGCAGGCTGGCTGCGACTATCAATTCGCCGGCGGCTTTGTGACCGGCATCCAAGGCGACTATGCCTGGATCGATGCCGAGGGCCGCCACGACAGCGCGCGCGAATTAGGCGTCGCCTATCACAGCAAGCTCCGATCGCTGGCGACGGTCACCGGGCGTATCGGCTATGGCTGGGATCGCTTCCTGGGCTACGTCAAGGGTGGCGGCGCGTGGGAGCGCGACGATTATTGGGCGACGACCATCCTCCTTGGGACCGCGTATACGGCGCATGAGATGCGGTCGGGATGGACGATCGGTATCGGCGGTGAATACGCGTTCTCGAACCTTCTCGCCGGATTCGTCGAATACAATTACTACGACTTCGGCACACGCCAGGTTGCTTTCACGCCGCAAGTCGCCGGATTGGGCCCCGCATTCGCCGATGTCAGAGAGACCAAAAGCGTCGTACGGGCCGGTCTCAACTTGCGTTTCGGCCGGTAGCCGCGAAACTCCACGCGAGCGACCGGGGATTGATCCGTTGCAGCCCCGAACTTGTGGCGCCTCACCGCGCTGAATCCATTGCCAGCGGCTGCGCAATCGCGTTGACCGTATGAGTGCCAATTTGCCGGCCCATGTCCTGGCCCACCTCGGTCGAGAACCGATAGTGGAAGCCCGCGGCGATGCGAGCGGCGGCGACCTCGTCCGTGTAGGCGTTGAGATTCGTCCAGCGATGGGTCACTCCCGGCGCCGTCGGGCTGGTCATCGCCACCTCGGGAATGTCGGCCGTCCCCAGCATGGCTTCGATGGCACTTGCAACGGCCGAACTCACGATGCAGTGGGCGCACGGGTACTCCGGATGCATCGGCGTGTTGTCGATCGGCTGCCAGCTGGCCGCGCGTTCCGTGGCGGCGTTGCCGTCGATGTCGCCGTTGCGGATCGCAGTGATTGGGCGCCAGAACCCGTATTTGTACTTGGCATCCAGCACCGCGATCATGGCGTCCGCTTCCGCGGCTGTTATCACCATCATGAAGCGCGCGCTGTCGACCACTGACATTCCTTTTCCCATGGCGACCTGACGAAGCAACGGATGCGTGCTTAGCGGTCCGGTCAGAAGCCAAAACCGAGCGTCCTCGGTCTGGCGTGCCGAGCGCTTCGTGCTGTTCTTCTCGCCCAGCTCTTTGATCTCATTGTAGTCCTGGGCCCACTGCTCACTCTCGAGCGCAATCGGCGGCTTTGGTCGGAACTGGGAGGGGCTCGTCATCGCGAACGGCGTGAGGTCAGGCCATTGCGGGGCCACAGTGAGTGCCGTCGGGATATAGACACCGGGCGTGGTCACCGGCCGATATGCATCCGCAGCCGACGACCCGTCGCTCCCGCGCGCCTCGAGGGTCTTCGCCGCAATCGCCTCGCCCAGCTTGATGCCCTCCGACTTACCTTTGTCAATACCGCACCGGCGGCGGCTGCGGCGGCCGCCTCCTTCGAAGTCTGCCGGTTTGCCGGCAGTTGGGCGTAATAGGGCCGATAGCGCGGCTCTATCGAATTCACCGCATCGAACATCGCGATATGCACGATCGCCATGGCCCGATAAGCGACCGGCGGCACCATTCTCGGCTGTATTAAGGCGGCGGCTCTCTCGTCCCAATCCGTGATCACATCGGCCGATGCGAAACTGAACGGATTCACGAGGACAGCGGCGAGCAACAACCACGCTCGATTGAACGTCATGGCAGTCCTCCCAGCTATGCAAGGTGTGCGACCAAACTGCGGGCGTTTCGACTAGCAGCAAAGCACTCGCAGACGAGGTCGAGAGCGATGATCGCATGGAATGCGCAATCTGTCGTGGGGGGAAACCTGAATCCGTCCTGAATTTGCGTGAAGACGAACGCGGTCGGACACGAGAGGCCAAC
>VAZM01000455.1 GCA_005883135.1 Alphaproteobacteria bacterium | reverse complement strand
ATCGACCTGCCGGGCAACCATCTGCTGCATGGTGAGATTGCCCGACGGAACGGCGAATTCCTCGAACTTGATGCCGTGCTTCTCGAGCAGGCCGGATTTGAGCAGATAGTAGGTCGGCATGCCCCAGATGTTGGTCTGGAACCCTTGGCGGATCATCTCCAGCGCGCCAGCCGGCCGCGCCGGCAGCGCCAGCGCCAAGGCGCTTGCCAGCAGCCAATGCCGCCGCGTCAGCTCACCGCGCCCGTTATGCATCGCTCTCCTCCCTGGTGACGATTGTTTTCGGTACTCTATGTCGCGTCGGCTGCGCCCGCATCCTGGCCGAGGTGGCGCAACAGCGATTTCTGATACTTCAGAAATTCGACGCTGAGCGGGTCGCGCGGGCGCGGAAGCGCGATGCGCACCTCGCTCTTCACCATGCCGGGATGCGGCGTCATCACTAGCACGCGATCCGCGAGGTAAACCGCTTCCGCCACATTGTGCGTCACATAGACCACCGTCTTGCGCGTCTTTCGCCAAACCTCCGCGAGCAGGCGCTGCATGTCGTCGCGGGTGAGCGCGTCGAGCGCCGCAAACGGCTCGTCCATCAGCAGCACCGCCGGATTGTACGCGAGCGCCCGCGCGATGGCGACCCGCTGCTGCATCCCGCCGGACAGATGGTGCGGGTACGCGGCCGCGAATTTCTCCAGCTTGACGAGCTTGAGCTGTTCGAGCGCGATCGCCTCGCGTTCGGCCTTGCCGACCCCTTTCATCTCCAGCCCGAAGGTCACGTTGCCGAGCGCGGTGCGCCAGGGGAACAGCTGGGCAAAGTCCTGGAACACGACGCCGCGGTCGAGGCCGTGGCCGCTGACCGGCTCGCCGGCGATGCGGATGTCGCCGGCAGTCGGGGCAACAAATCCGGCGATCACGTTGAGCAGGGTCGACTTGCCGCAACCCGAAGGGCCGACGAGACAAAAGAATTCCGAAGTCTCGATCTCGAAGCTGACGCCGGCGACGGCCGGCACCTCCCCGGCCGGGGTGTCGTAGGTGAGCGAAACGTTGCGGACTTCGATGTGGGGCATGACCTGCGTGCCGCTGTCATAGATGGTATGCGCGTTTGTCGGCGGTCGCCGCCGGGGAGAGTTTCGCTCGATTGCAATCGGGTGTAGACAGGCGCGGACGCGATCGGACAATTCGCCGCAAGGCGCGAGCACGCAGCAGGAGCAGTCACATGGGACCGCACGCCGCATCGAGGCCGCTGACGTTGTCGGAGCAGGCGGACGAGCTCGAAGAAAAGATGATGAACGAGCTCAATGACAAGATCGCCACGAAATCGGCGCTGTTCAACCTGGCCGACGGCAATTTCGATTACATCGGCGGAGCCGAGCTGCAGGCGCGCCATCCGGGCAAGCATTTCCTCATGGGCGCCGATCCGCGGCTGCCCAAAATGTCGGAGAAGCCGACGCTGACCGACTTCTTCAAGCACCGGTTCGTGTCGATGAACCACCTCTTGCAAAGCGCGACGCTAGCGCTCAAGGCCGGCCACGAGGAGAAGGTCGTGCTGGCCTGCCTCCTCCACGATGTCGCCGTCGCCGGCTTCATCCGCTGCGATCACGGCTATTGGGGCGCGCAGCTGATCGAGCCCTATGTCGACGAGGAGGTGAGCTGGGCGGTGCGCGTGCACCAGGCCTTGCGCTTCTTCCCCGACGAGTCCGCCGGCTACAAATACCCGGACATGTACCTCAAATATTTCGGCCCGGACTACAAGCCCGAGCCCTACATCGTCGAGGAGTACAAGCGCGCCCGCTGCCACAAATACTACATGACCGCGCGGCTGATTTGCGTGAACGATATCTACGCATTCGATCCCGACGCCAAGGTCAGCCTCGACGACTTCGTCGACATCATCGGCCGCAACTTCAAGCAGCCGAAAGAGGGCCTCGGCTTCGACAACACGCCGTCCTCACACATGTGGCGCACGCTGATGTGGCCGACGCGATTCCTCTAGAGGAGGTTCTTGTAAAGTGGAATCAGCGCAAGCGGCAAACTCGGTCTGCTCCCTCCCCCCTTGTGGGGGAGGGGTGGGGAGGGGGGTGGCGCGGTAAAGATGACAGTCGCGCCACCGGCGAACAAACCGCAGGACCCCCACCCCCAACCCCTCCCCAGCCGGCTGCGGGCTTGCCCGCTTCCGGCAGATCTTAAAGTGACCAAACCCCGGCAAGCCGGGGTTTGGTTGGGGAGGGAGCACACCAAGTACGCGGCGCTGCATTGCTTCAAGCACAGACGAACACGCTCTAGACACGCGCCAGCGTAGGGCGGGCAAAATCGCCCGCCGTGCGGTGATCGCACCGTTCGAGGACCCATTTTGCCTGCGCGCATCGCTGCGTCTTTGTTGCGCAGCGTTCAAGCCAAACGCCACACACGAACCGGCTGCTCGTAGCCGCGGATCGGTACATCTCCGAGCGGGATCGCGTCGACATCTTGGCCGATCGCCTGCCGAACCGCGTCGGATATCAGGAGCTGCGACCCAAATTGCTTGTTGAGGCCCTCGATTCTCGAGGCCAAATTCACTGTGTCGCCGATCACGGTGTATTCCTTGCGCCGCGGCGAGCCGACGTTGCCTGCCACCACATTCCCGAAATGCAGTCCTATGCCGATGCGCAGCGGCCAATCGCTGCGGACATTGTGCTGCTCGATCGCGGCAAGCATTTCGCGCGCGGCCGTGACGGCGCGCCGCGCCGCGTCGGGATCGTCGAACGGCGCGCCGAACAGTGCGAGGAAGCCGTCGCCGAGAAACTTGTTCACGATCCCCCCATTGCGGTCGACGATCTCGACCAGTACCGCAAACGCCGCGTCCAATCTGTCGACAACCTCCTGCGGAGAACGCGTGCGCGCTGCGGCCGTAAAGCCGCGGATGTCGACAAACATGACGGCGACTTGCCGCGCATCGCTGCTGGTCGTCGAGCCGGCGGCCAGCAGGCGGTCGACCACCTGGGGCGAAACGTGTTGGCCGAACAGGTTGGTGACATGATCGCGGGCGGTTGCCGCCGCGATACTTGCTTCGAATTGCCGGCGCAGTTGCACGCCGACCGCGCCGGCGAGAACGCCGCAGGCAAAAATGACGGCGCTGCGCGAGATCAGAAAACCCGTCGTCAGCGTCGGGTCGCCGGCGGCTGCGCGCGCGGCGGGATGAAACAGCGCGAGTGCGAGCAGCTCGGTCGCCGCCACAAAACCGGTGAACGTCGAAAGCCAGAAATCGAGGCGCAAGGTCGAGAGAATGATGAAGACGAAATAGAGGAGCGGCGCCACAAAGCCCAGCGCCGGCACGGCTCCCATGTTGGTCATGTGCGCAACGAGCAGGAGGCTGGGCAAGCTGGTTTCAATGAACGCGCCGAGATAGCGCCGCACCGTGGGGACATCGAGATCGCGTTTGAGTTGTCGGCTGACCAGCGCGAGCACCGACGCTTCGAACAGGACAAACCCGCCGAGGCCGGCCCATACGTAGGGGAGGGGGAAATGCCCTCGCCAAATACGATCCAAGATCGCCGGCGCGACCATGTCGGTGGTGGTCAATGCGGCGGCCAGTACTATGGCCGTGACGATGAGGGCGATGATGCGCAACCGCTCGGTTTTGAGAACCTCGCGGGCGAGCGCGTGTTTGAACTCCGGCGACAGCGCGCGCCGTGGCTTGCGGTGAATGAGATTGCCGACAAATGCCTGCATGGCGTATGCCGCTGCCGCGGAACTGCCGAACGTCGAGTCCTATCCCTTCGCCGCGCGCACCGTGCCCCAGCGCATGACGGGTGGCGCGCTCGCGTTTCGCCGTACCAGCGCTACTCCGTTCCCGCCAGTCCCGCCTGCGTCACGACCTTGCTCCAGCGCGCGATCTCGGCGGCGATGAAGCGCTCGAGCTCCTCAGACGAAGCGATGCCGCCCGGAATCATGCCCAGCTTGACGATCTGCGCTTGCAGCTTGCTCACGACCTCCTTCGGCGTGCCGGCCGGCACCGCGAACATGCCCCAGCCGGCGGCGTCGAATCCGGGAACGCCGGTCTCCGCGATTGGCGGGATGTCCGGCGCCGATGGCAGACGAATTGCGGTCGATACGCCGAGCGCGCGCACCTTGCCTTCCCTGATCTGCGGCAGCGAGGGGACAGTGTCGGAGAACAGCAGCGGCACGTGGCCGGCGATCACGTCGGTCAGCGCCGGTGCACTGCCTTTATAGGGAACGTGCGTCATTTCGATGCCGGTCATGCTCTTGAGCAGTTCGCCGTAAAGATGATGCGGCGAGCCGGGCCCGCCGGATGCGAAGGACAGCATGCCCGGATGTTCCTTGGCGTATTGCACGAGTTCCGCGACCGAGCTTACCGGCAAGGATGGATTGGCCACGAGCACGAATGGAATCCTGCCCCCGAGCGCCAGCGGCACGAAATCCTTGACCGGATCGTAGGGGAGCTTCTTGTACATCGTGGCGCTGATGGCGAGCGATCCGCTGCCGGCCATGACCATGGTGTAGCCGTCGGGCGCGGCCTTGGCGCCGGCGGCCGTGCCGATCACCGAGCCCGCGCCCGGCCTGTTCTCCACCACGACCGACTTGCCGAGCCGATCCGAGAGGTGCGGCGCGACCGCGCGGCAGAGCGCGTCGACCGCGCCGCCCGCCGGCCACGGCGCGATCAAGGTGATCTGCCGCGTCGGGTACTCCTGTGCCTGCGCGCCCAGCGCCGTCGCGGCGACGGCAAGACCGGTGAGCATGGGCAACAACACGCGTCTCATGAACTCCTCCCAGGCATCTTTGTCACCGTGCCCGGAGACACGTCGGTGCTCCGGACGTCCCGCCGCCGCGGACGTACCAAACGTCGAGTCCTATCCCTTCGCCGCGCGCACCATGCCCCAGCGCATGACAGTGGCGCGTTCGAGCGAGCCGAACACCAGCCGCTCGAACAAAAAGCCGATGGCGCCGATCACCGCGAGCGCGGCGAGCATCACGTCCGCGTTCAGGAACTCCTTGGCGTCGAAAATGACCCAACCCAAGCCCCAATCGGAGGCGGCAAGCATCTCGGCGCCGACCACCGCGATCCAGGCCCGCAGGAATGCTTGCCGCAGTCCGGTGATGATGAACGGCGAGGTGCCGGGGATGATCACCTTCCAGAACAGCGCCCGCTCGTCGGCGCCCATGGCGCCGGCGGCGCGCAGCCACAGCGGATTGACCGCGCGCACCCCCGACCAGGCATTGAGCAGCATCGGGAACAGCGCGGCATAGAACACGATCAGGATCGCCACCGTGTTGCCGAGCCCGAACCAGAGAATGAATACCGGTACCCAGGCGAGCGAGGGGATCGGCATCAGCGCGCTCGCAAGCGGAAGGCAGAAGTTCTCGACCGCGCGGAAGCGGCCCATCATGATGCCGAGCGGCAAGCCGACGACGACCGCGAGCGCGAGCCCGAGCAGCACGCGGTACATGGTAAAGCCTGCGTGCTCGAGCATGGTGCCGTCGAGGAGAAGCGCCCACAGCGTGCTCGCGACCTTCGGCAAGGTCGGCAGCAGCGCCGCGGGAAAGGCGCCGCTGCGCGCAACCGCCTCGTAGCAGGCGGCGGCGACGAGCAGCGTGATTCCGGCGCGGGACGCCGAGACCGCGCGCTCCATCGCCGCTTTGCTCGCCGCGCTCACGCCATCATCCCCCAGCGCACCACGGTGTAGCGTTCGAGCCGCTGGAACACGAGCTTCTCCAGCGCCAGCCCGATCGCGCCGATGACGGCGACGCCGGCGAGCATCACGTCGGTGTTCAAGAATTCGCGCGCGCCGAAGATCATCCAGCCGAGTCCCCACGGCACCGCCGCGAGCATCTCGACGCCGACCAGAATGCGCCACGCCTGCGCCAGGCCGAGCCGCAACCCGGTCAGCATGTAGGGCAGCGCGCCCGGCAGGATCACGTGGTGCAATAGCCGCCGGTCGTCCGCGCCCATCGCCTGCGCCGAGCGCACCCACACTTCCTTGACCGCCTTCACGCCGGTCCAGGTGTTGAAGATGATGGGGAAGGCGGAGACGAAAGCGACGAGCAGCACCGCGGTCACGTTGCCGAGGCCGAACCAAAGCAAAAACAGCGGCGCGTAGGCGAGGCCGGGGATCGGCGCGCCGATGCTGATGAGCGGCAGGGCGACGTCTTCCGCCCGGCGCGAGCGGCCCATGGCAAAACCGATCGCCACGCCCGCCACGGCGGCGAGCGCAAAACCGGCGAGCAGCCGGACGAGCGTGTCGAGCACGTGGTGAGGCAAGACGCCGTCGGCGGTGAGGCGGAGCAAAGCGGCGGCGACCTCTTCGAGCGGCGGAAAGAGTTTGCGCGGGAAAACGTCGAGATGGGCGGTGGCTTCCCAGGCGAGGGCGACCACGAGGAACGGAAACGCGGTGCGCGCGAAGAGCCGCCAGTGGCTTTCGCCCCGCTGCGCCGCCGGTCTGGCGGGAAGCATGTGCGGGGATACGGCGGGCGCGACGTTGGACATGCGCGCACGATAGTGCCGCCGCACCTCCCCGGACAAGCGTCGTCCGGCGCGCATGCGTGCCGCGCGCGCCCGGCGATGGATTTGCGCGCGCGCGGCTGTTACGACGAATTCGCCCATGCACGCAATGACGACCCTCGAGCGCGTGTCGAAGCCTCTCGCCGCGGCGCTCGCGATTGCCCTGACGCTTGCCGCCGGCGTCGCCGGCGGCTTTGCCGCGCGTTTGGTGCACCTGCCCTTGCCGTGGCTCCTGGGCGCGCTGTTCACGACCATGGCGCTGTCGCTCGCCGGCGCGCCGGTGCGGCTCATCCCCTGGGGACGGCCGGCGGGAACGGTGGTGGTCGGCGCCTCCACCGGCCTGCAGTTCACCGCGACCGTGGTCGCGAAACTCGTCACGCTGCTGCCGTTGATCATCGCCGCGGCCTTCATTTCGACCATCGTCGGCGCCATCGGCGGACTCCTTTACATGCGGCTCACCGGGATCGACCGCGTCACGGCATTCTTCGCCGCCGTCCCCGGCGGCATGGTGGAAACGACGACCATCGCCCCGTACTACGGCGGCCACCTCGAGCCCATCATGGTGGCGCAGACGACGCGGGTTGCGCTCATCGTTATCTTTGCGCCG
>VAZM01000454.1:3259-6092 GCA_005883135.1 Alphaproteobacteria bacterium | reverse complement strand
CTCACTCGAACAGATGATGAGTCAGCTCAAAACGGCCGGGCGCAAGGATCTGGCGCTGATCATCAAGGCCGATGTGCAGGGCTCGCTGGAGGCGGTGATCGGCGCCATCGAGAAGCTCGCCACCGACGAAGTCGGAGCACGGGTCATTCATTCCGGCGTCGGCGGCATCACGGAATCCGACGTGACCCTGGCGGAGGCCTCGGGCGTGCCGATCCTCGGATTCAACGTGCGCGCCCACAAGGAAGCCCGCGAAGCCGCCGAACGCGTCGGCATCGAGCTGCGCTACTACAACGTCATCTACGATCTCGTGGACGACGTCAAAAAGGCCATGTCCGGTTTGCTGGCGCCGACCGTCCGCGAAACGATGCTTGGCAACGCGACCATCCTGGAGATCTTCAAAGTTTCCAAAGTCGGCAACGTGGCCGGTTGCCGCGTCACCGACGGAGTGGTGGAGCGCGGCGCCAATGTACGTCTCATCCGCGACAGCGTGGTCGTGCACGAGGGCAAGCTTTCCCAGCTCAAGCGCTTCAAGGACGATGCGCGCGAAGTGATTGCCGGACAGGAGTGCGGCATGGCCTTCGAAAATTATCAAGACATGAAGGTCGGCGACGTCATCGAATGCTACCGGGTGGAGACGGTGCAACGCTCGCTCTGAGCTCGGGCCTCGCGCGCCTACCCCGTCAGCAGGACCATTTTTCTTCGCAAGATGTTGGATGCGCGGATCGATCCGGGCATCAAGAGCATTCAGAACGATCATGACGCGTCGACGCTTTCAACGCGATCCCGAGACGAGCCACACGCCCTCGCAGCGCCAGCTGCGGGTTGGCGAACTCGTTCGCCATGCCGTCGCAGACCTGCTCGCGCGCGGTGCGGTCCACGATCCGGTTATCCAAACGCACGTGATTACTGTTCCCGAGGTGCGCATGGCGCCCGACCTACGGCTCGCGACCATCTACGTCATGCCGCTCGGCGGACGTGAAGCGGACGCGGTGCTCGCCGCGCTCGACCGCAATAAGCGTTTCCTGCGCGGCGAGATTGCGCGGCGAATTAACTTGAAATTCGCCCCCGAGGTGCGATTCCGGATCGACGAGCGTTTCGAGGAGGCCGAACGGATCGAAAAGTTGTTGCAAACGCCTGCGGTGCAGCGCGACCTCCACGACAAGGACGAGGATACTTGACCCGGCTCGAGACCGAATCGTCATCGCCCCAGGCGCGAAAGCGCGAGAAGCGCGACGTGCACGGCTGGGTCGTGCTCGACAAACCTGTAGGCATGAGCTCGACGCATGCGGTCAGCGTGGTCAAGCGCCTGTTCCAGGCAAAGCGCGCCGGCCATGCCGGCACGCTCGATCCGCTCGCCTCCGGGGTATTGCCGATCGCACTGGGGGAGGCGACCAAAACGGTCTCTTTCGTCATGGAGGGGCGCAAGGTCTACCACTTCACCGTGCGCTGGGGAGAGGAGCGCGACACCGATGACGCCGAGGGCCGTATCACCGCCGTGAGCGCGGAACGCCCCAGCGCGGACGCAATCAGTGCGGCATTGCCGCGGTTCGTCGGCCAAATCACGCAGGTGCCGCCCCGGTTCTCGGCGATCAAAATCGACGGCGAGCGCGCCTACGATCTCGCCCGCGACGGCGAGCCGGTCGAAATTGCGCCACGCCTGGTGGAAATCCATCGCCTTGAACTGATCGAGACGGCCGATCAAGATCACACGAAGTTCATGGCCGAGTGCGGCAAGGGAACGTATGTGCGCGCGCTCGCCCGCGACCTTGGCCGCACGCTGGGCTGCCTGGGGCATGTCGCGGCTTTGCGCCGTACCGCTGTAGGCCCCTTCGGCGAGGATGTCGGCGTGAGCCTCGACGTATTGCAACACCCCTTGCGCCCTGATGACGCTGCCGCCGCGGAACGAGCAGCCCTGCTGCCCGTCGAAGCGGGGCTCGCGGCATTGCCGGCGCTACGGGTGAGTTCCGCCGACGCCGGACGGCTCGCGCGTGGACAAGCGGTACTGCTGCGCGGGCGTGATGCGCCCGTCATGGCAGGCTGGGTGGCGGTCTCCTCGCAGGGAGCGCTGATCGCGCTGGCGGAGGTGGAGAAAGGAGAATTGCGCCCGCGGCGCATTTTCAATCTGCCGCGCTGATTGCCGCGACCAGGAGCTGGAGGAGGTCTTTTAACCTGGCGCCGCGGTCGTCCAGGCGCCGGTGCGAGTGCCGCAATTTCCGCTGGCGTCGGAGCGCATTTTGCTATATTGCCCCCTCTAGCGCGGGCGTTGGCCCGCGCAACCTGCTTCTAGCGACCGCGCTGGACGACATCCCGGCCCGGCCGCCGAGCATGGCCCTGACAGAATAAAGGACAATCACCCGATGTCGATAACGCCCGGCCGTAAGGCCGAAGTCATCAAGACCTATGCGGTCAAGGCCGGCGATACCGGGTCGCCGGAAGTGCAGGTAGCGATCCTCTCGGAGCGCATCAACAGCCTGACCGAGCATTTCAAGACCCACGTCAAGGACAATCATTCCCGGCGTGGACTGCTCAAGCTCGTGTCCCAGCGGCGGCAGCTTCTCGACTATCTCGCCCGTGTCGACGCAGCCCGTTACAAATCCTTGATCGAACGGCTGGGTATTCGCCGTTGACGACTATGCGCGGCATGTTCCGCGTTTTGAAGCGGGTACTGGGACAAATCTACTGTTCATCCGGCAGCGAGACCGCTGCCGGGTTGGGAAGACGGGCCGAATGATCGCCCGTCGTTTAACGGAAGGCTCGAAGGCCATGGCAGGATCGCCGGACGCTGTCTCGGTTTGCGGCACGGCCGCAGACGGCAGCCTCTCGCCGTCTTGCT
>VAZM01000454.1:0-3248 GCA_005883135.1 Alphaproteobacteria bacterium | reverse complement strand
CCCTTCGCAGAGACCATGAAAGACGACTGCAATGTTCGATATCCATCGTGTTGAGCTCGACTGGGGAGGGCGCAAGCTCGTCCTAGAAACCGGCAAGATCGCCCGCCAAGCTGACGGTGCCGTAGTTGCCACCTATGGTGAATCAAAGGTGCTGGCGACGGTGGTCGCCGCTAAGGAGCCGCGGCAGGGCGTCGATTTTCTGCCGCTCACCGTCGATTACCAGGAGAAATTCTACGCCGCGGGCCGCATCCCCGGCGGCTATTTCAAGCGCGAAGGCCGTCCCACGGAGAAGGAGACGCTCGTCTCGCGATTGATCGATCGTCCGGTGCGACCGCTGTTCGCCGACGGCTGGCGCAACGAGACCCAGGTGATCGTGACCACGCTCTCGCACGATCTCGAGAACGATCCCGATATTCTGGCGATGATCGCCGCCTCAGCGGCGCTGACGCTTTCGGGAGCACCCTTCATGGGACCGCTCGGGGCCGCTCGCGTCGGTTTCGTCAACAACGAATACGTACTCAACCCGTTGCTCGACGAGATGACGGAGAGCCAGCTCGACCTCGTGGTCGCCGGCACCCAGGATGCCGTGCTGATGGTCGAATCCGAGGCAAAGGAGCTCAGTGAAGAGGTGATGCTCGGGGCCGTGATGTTCGGCCACCGCCATTTCCAGCCGGTGATCGACGCCATCATCAAGCTCGCGGAAAAGGCGGCGAGAGAGCCGCGCGAGCTGCAGGCTGCGAACACCTCGACGCTGGAAAAAGAAATGCTCGCCCTGGTCGAGCCGGATTTGCGCGCGGCCTACGCAATCGCGCACAAGATGGAGCGCCACCAGGCAGCCGATGCCGCCAAGGCCAAGGTGATGGCGCACTTCTGCCCGGAGGGCGTGGAGAACCCGCCCTATCCAGTGCAGGGGGTCGCCGACGTTTTCAAAAAGATCGAAGCCAAGATCGTCCGCTGGAACATTCTCGATACCGGTCATCGCATCGATGGTCGCGACGTGAAGACGGTGCGTCCCATCGCCTGCGAGGTCGGAGTGCTACCCCGTGCGCACGGCTCCGCGCTGTTCACCCGCGGCGAAACGCAGGCGCTGGTGATAGCGACGCTCGGCACCGGCGAAGATGAGCAGTGGATCGACGCCTTGCAGGGGACCTACAAGGAGACCTTCCTGCTGCATTACAACTTCCCGCCGTTCTCGGTGGGCGAGACCGGACGGATGGCCGGACCTCGCCGCCGCGAGATCGGCCACGGCAAGCTCGCTTGGCGGGCCATTCATCCCATCCTACCGCCGCACCACGAATTCCCTTACACGCTGCGCGTTGTATCGGAGATCACGGAATCGAACGGCTCGTCCTCGATGGCGACGGTGTGCGGCACGTCGCTCGCCCTGATGGACGCGGGCGTCCCCGTCAAGCGACCCACCGCGGGCATCGCCATGGGTCTGATCCTCGAAGATCAGCGCTATGCCGTGCTCTCCGATATCCTCGGCGATGAGGATCATCTCGGCGATATGGATTTCAAGGTTGCCGGCACCGAACGAGGCGTGACCTCGCTACAGATGGACATCAAGATCGCCGGGATCACCGAGGAGATCATGCGGGTTGCGCTCAGCCAAGCGAAGGAGGGGCGCATGCATATCTTGGGCGAAATGGGCAAGGCGCTCGTCCAACACCGTGCTCAACTCGGCGAGCACGCACCGCGCATCGAAGTGTTCAACATTCCGGTCGACAAGATCCGCGAAGTGATCGGCTCCGGCGGCAAGGTGATCCGCGAGATCGTCGAAAAGACCGGCGCGAAGATCGACATTTCCGACGACGGGACGGTAAAGGTCGCATCGGCCAACGGCGATGCGATGAAGGCGGCGATCAACTGGATCAAGTCGATCGCTTCCGAGCCCGAAGTCGGTCACATCTACGAAGGCACGGTGGTCAAGGTGATGGATTTCGGTGCGTTCGTAAACTTCTTCGGAGCCAAGGACGGTCTCGTGCACATCAGCCAGCTGGCGGCCCGCCGCGTACAAAAAGTGACCGACGTCGTGAAAGAAGGCGACAAGGTCAAGGTCAAGCTTCTTGGCTTTGATGAGCGCGGGAAAGTGCGTCTGTCGATGAAGGTCGTCGATCAGGCGACCGGCGAGGATCTGGAAGCGAAGCAAAAGGGCGAGGCCGAGCAGCCCCGCAGCGATCAGCCGCGCGAAGCGGCTAGCGCGGAATAGGTCACGGCGCGGGCGCGCCCTGCGGGGCTGCTACGCGCCGCTCGGCGTGCATTCACGATTTGGCCGAGCGCAACGGCGTCGTCAGCGCCGGCGCGCAACGGGCCGCTTGCCCCGCACACATTGCGATGCGCGCTATTGCGCCGCGTCCTTGACGATCGCCCGCTCGTTGGCCGCCGTTTCGTCCTTGAGCGAGGCGGGATGCGGCATGGCGACGACGTTGTAGCCGGAATCTACGAAGTGCACGTCGCCGGTGACGCCCGTCGAAAGATCCGAAAGCAGATAGAGCGCGGCCCCTCCGATCTCCTCCAACGTCACCCCTCGCCGCAGCGGCGAGTGGCGCTGCTGGAAGGCAAACATCTGCCGCGCATCGCTGATGCCCGCGCCGGCGAGCGTGCGGATCGGCCCCGCCGAGATGGCATTGACGCGAATCGCTGCAGGGCCGAAGTCGACCGCGAGATAGCGCACGGTCGCTTCTAGCGCCGCCTTCGCAACTCCCATCACGTTGTAGTTAGGCATCGCGCGCTGTCCGCCATTGTAGGTCAGCGTGAGCATCGCACCGCCGGCCGGCATCAGCACCGCCGCGCGCTTCGCCGCTTCGGTGAAGGAGAAGCACGAGATGATCATGGTCCGGACGAAATTCTCGCGCGTCGTATCGGCGTAGCGGCCCTTGAGCTGGTTTTTGTCGGAGAAGGCGATGGCATGGACGAGAAAATCAAGCGAGCCCCATTTCTCCGCGATCGCGGCGAAGGCCGCATCGAGGGAATCGGTCTGCTCCACATCACAGGGTAGCAGCAGCGACGCGCCTACCGATTCCGCCAAAGGCTTGACGCGTCGGCCCAGCGCCTCGCCCTGATAGCTGAAGGCGAGCGTCGCGCCGTGAGCGGCGAGCATCCTGGCGATGCCCCACGCAATGGAGTGATCGTTGGCCACCCCCATGATCAAACCACGCTTGCCCTGCATCAATTGCGTCATGGCACCTGAACTTGCCGCTCCGCCGCGCACACCTCGCGCGGATTCGAATTGACCATCATGCGTCCCT
>VAZM01000346.1 GCA_005883135.1 Alphaproteobacteria bacterium | reverse complement strand
TTCAACCACGAGCGGCTGGCCCAAGCGGTCGCCGAGCTTTTGCGCCACCAGGCGGGCGATGATGTCGGAGCTGCTGCCCGCCGTGAACGGCACGATGAGGCGGATAGGACGCTCAGGCCAGCGCACGTCCTTCGGCTGCGCCTGCGCGAGGTTTGCTGAGAGCAGGCCGGCGAATACCGCGAGCGCGACGCGCGCGGTCGTCCAATCGCCTCGCGCGGATGTCCGGTCACTCCTCATGCCGGTCATTCGGGGATCCAGCTCGGTCATGGAATGCGCTCGGCCTCGCGCAAGCTCTCGATGAGTGAGCTGCGCAGCAGAAACGCGCGGGCGAGCTTGGGGTCTTCCGCGGTCCGGCGCAGCTCGGCATGGTTGCGCTCGCGTGTGGCGGGCTCCTGTTCCGCCAAGAGGCGCTTGTTGCGGATGGTCTGCGCTTGCGTGTGCTGCAGCGCGACGTGCCGGCGCTGGCGTTCGTAGCGATCGAGCACGTCCTCCCCGGCTTCTCGACGTAAGATCCTCGTGAGCTTCTCCGCCAGATTGAACGCGTCATGGATGCCGCTGTTCATGCCCATGGCGCCGATCGGGCTGTTCACGTGGCCGCTATCGCCGGCGAGGATCGCGCGACCGATACGGAATTTCTGCGCCACCCGCTGGTGGACGACATAGAGGTTGCTGGCCACGATGTCGAATGGCTTGCCCGTCGGCAAGAAGCGCTGCAGCCGCGCTTGCAGCGCCTCGGCTCGCGTCAGCGCGGTTTCCTCCGCTTCGGGTTCGACGGGAAAGTGGATGCGCCAGCGGTCGGGCGGCCCCTTCCAGTGAAACAGGTTCGACCACTCCTCCGGATCGGAGATGTAGTTGCGCTCGGTGTAACCGTGTTTGCGGAAATCGTAGGCAACTTCGATGTTCAAGGTGCGATCGGGATAGGTGAAGCCTTCGAACTCGATCTCGAGCTGCTTGCGGACAATGCTGCGGGCGCCTTCGGCGCTGACGAGGTAAGCGCCGCTCACGGACTCGCATTCACCCGCCGGGTTGGTGAAACTTGCCGTCACCACCTCTCCGGCTTGTGTGAATCCCGTAAAGGTAGTCGAGAGGCGAACCTCAATGTTGGAATGCGCCTTCGCAAGCTTGAGCGCCTCCTCCACGATCTTGATGCGCTCGCATTGCAGCACGTAAGGAAAACGCGTGTCCCCTTTCAGGTGAGCGTGATCGAACTCCGCGATCAGCTGGTGCTCGCGACGGTCCCAGTAGTGGAACAGCGGCGCGATGATGCCGCGCGGCTCGAGCCTGTCATAAAGGCCGATGCGCTCGAATAGCTCCAGCGTCGCGGGATGATTCGTCCCCGCGCGGGACACCTGTTCGAGGAAATTGTCCTCGCCGAGCATCTCGATCAGGCACACCTCGACGCCCGTTTGCGCCAAGGCGAGCGACAGACATAGCCCCACCGGTCCGGCGCCGACGACGATCACGCGGTTGGAAGTGTCCATGCCAGCGCGCTAGGTGTGCCGCAAGCTCTTCTGCTCGGCGCTCCGCCACAAGCGAGAGGGTTGGCGGTGACAAAAGTCCAAGTGGAAAACGTAAACCCTCACTCCTGCCGGAGAGCGAGCATGCCCACAGCGAGCGACGTCAACTCTTGGCGGCGACGACGTCTTTCACTGCGCCGACCCAGCCAGTGTGGGTCAGATCGAACACGATCCCGAGCGGATCCTTAAATTTAGCCTCGTAGTAGGAATGCGCAGTCGCCCCCGGCGCGGACTGCTCGGGCCGGCCAGCAAGATACTTCCCGCCTGCGCCCACCACTTTCTTCTCCGCCTCGTCGAGATCGTCCACCCACATTCCGAAATGATAGATGCCGACCTTCTCGTCTCCCTCCTGCTTGAGCAGCGCCACATTGACGGTGCCGTCGGAGACATAGAGGCCGCGGCGCGCCTTGCCCGCGACTTTCATATCGAAGGCGTCCTCGAAAAACTTGGCGGCCTTTTCCGGATCGGGAACGATGAGCGCGATGTGGCGAAGCTTGGCCATGACCTCTGTCCTTCGTGAACCGTGGGAGCTTTCCGAGAATAGCGAGGAACCGCGAGGGGCGAACGCCATGTACAAGGACTTGCGGGAATTCATCGAGCTTGTCGAGAAGCTCGGGGCGCTGCGCCGCATCGAGGGCGCCGACCCCCGCTTCGAGATCGGCGGCATCACCGAGATCGCGGCCGGGCGATCCGACGGACCCGCCCTTCTGTTCGACGCGATCAAGGGCTATCCCCGGGGCTTTCGCATCTTCACCAATGCCACCACGAGCCCGCAACGGGCGGCGCTCGCGCTCGGTATCGATCCGACATTGCGGCCACTCGACACGCTCAAGGCCTGGATGGACAAACGCAAATCGCTCAAGCCGCGGGCGCCCGTCGCGGTCAAGGAGGCCGCCTTTCTGCAACACTCGATCAGCGGCAAGGACGTCGACCTCGCCAAGTTTCCGGCGCCCATCTGGCACCGCCACGACGGCGGCGCTTTCATCGGCTCTGGCTCGATCGTGATCATGCGCGATCCGGACGGCGGCTGGATCAACGCGTCGATCTATCGCGTGCAGGTGCACGGCCGCGATAAGGTGACCGTGCAGTTCGACCACGCCGGCCGGCACGGCGCCATTATCGCCAAGCGATATTGGGAGCACGACAAGCCCTGTCCGATCGCCGTCGTCAACGGCGAGGATCCGGCGCTGTTCGTCGCGGGATTCGAGTATCTGCCTGCCGGGCAATCGGAATACGAGTTCGCCGGCGCCATCAAAGGGGCGCCGATCGAGGTGCATCCCGGGCCGCTGACCGGGCTGCCGATTCCCGCCCACGCCGAGATCGTGCTCGAAGGACATCTCCTGCCGATGAGCGAGAGCACATTGCCCGAAGGGCCGTTCGGCGAGTTCACCGGCTATTACGGCTCTGAGGCACGGCCTGCGCCGGTGATGCAAGTGAACGCCGTGCATCATCGCGCCGATCCGATCCTGCTCGGGTCGCCGCCGATGAAGCCGCCGCGGTTTCATTTCGGGCTGCCGTTCCGCGCCGCGACCATCTGGCAGAACCTTGACGCCGCCGGAGTGACCGACGTGGTCGGGGCCTGGCAGCACGTTTCGCAACTCATGACCGTGGTGGCGCTCAAGCAGCGCTACGACGGCCACGCCAAGCGGGCCGCGCTCGTTGCGGCCGCGCACAGCTACATGGCGCGGCTCATCGTCGTCGTGGACGACGACGTCGATCCGTCCGATCTCAACGACGTCATGTGGGCGGTCGCGACCCGCTGCGAGCCGTCGGAGCAAATCGACATCGTACGCAACGGCTGGAGCTCGGCGCTCGATCCGCGCATTCCCGCGGCCGACAAGTCGCGCGGCATCACCGCGCATTCGAAGCTGATCATCGAAGCTTGCCGGCCGTTTGCTTGGATTGGACAATTTCCCCCCACCTCGGCGTTCTCTCTGGCCGAGGCACGTGCGATCGAGGAGAAGTGGGGAGCGGCGCTGAAGTGAACGCCTCTGGCTACCGGCTCCGCATGGCCTCGTCATCCCGGGCAGCACCGGGAAGTATCTGCTAGCTGTGCAGCCTTAGCTGCGGTGCGCGTGAAACGGGAAGTCACTCCACCGCGTTGGCCGAATTGAGGCTGTCGAAGAGCCCGGCGCGATAGAGAAACTGCTTGTGCAGCTTCACGTCTTCCGAGATGCGGCGCAATTCATCGAGATGCTTGCGGCGGATCACCGGGTCCTTTTCCTCGAGCGATCGCTTGTTCTGGATCGTCTGTGCCTGCACGTAATCGACTTGCGCCTTGAGCCGCTGCCGCGTGTAGCGATCGAACACCTCGGGCCCGGCGCGGCCGAACCAGACGTCGGCGAGCTTGGCGGTCAGATTCATCGCGTCATGGATGCCGCCGTTCATGCCCATGCCGCCGATCGGATTGTTGACGTGCGCGGCATCGCCGGCGAGCAGGACGCGGCCCTTGTTGAAGGTCGCAGCTACCCGCTGATGCACGGAATAGAGCGCGTGGTAAGGAATCCCATAATCGCCGTGCGTGGCGTGAATGCCGTGCAAACGCCGCTGGATGCTCTTCATGCTCAAGGCCTGCTCGTCGGATTCCTCGGCCGGGACCGGCATGATGCCGCGCCAGATTCCGGGCGGCCCGCTGCCCTTGACCTTGAACAGATTGAGCCATTCGTTGGGGTCGGAAAAATAGTTGCGCGTGCAGAAGCCGCGGCCGGTTGCGCCGAAGTCGAAGCTGGTGCCGATCTTGATGAACCGCTCGGGCCAGGTGAAGCCCTCGAACTCGATCTCCGACAGCCGCCGCACCGTGCTGCGCCCTCCATCGGCCCCGATGACATAGCGGCCGCGAAGTCTTTCGCTGTCACGCTCCGCGCCGGCCACCGTCACCTCGACATAGTCGGCGCCCTGGGCGAGGTCGGTCACCTTGGTGGAGAAACGGATTTCGGCGATGCCGCTCGCCTCGATGTGCGGTCTTGCCGCGCGCACCAACTTATACTGCTCCCACTGCACCACGAACGGGTAGGGCACTTCGCCCTCGAGCAAGCTGATGTCGAACACGGCGACCAGTTCGCCGGTGACGCGGTCGCGAAAGTGGAAGATCGGCGAGAGCAGGCCGCCGCTCGCATCGTCGGCGAAGGCTTCATCCTTGAGCCCGAGCTCAGCCAGCATTTCCACGGTGGGAGGATGGATAGTGGCGGCGCGCTGATCCTCGGGCGGTTCGGCCTCGGCTTCGATGAGCGTGACCGGAATGCCCTTTTTGACCAACGCAAGCGCGGTCACGGCCCCCACGGGCCCGGCTCCGACCACGATCACCCGGTCATCCTGCCGCATCATCCGCTCCAACGCCTCGCACTATACACGTGAATTCGCGGGGCGGCGCGGCGTTACACTCAGCCCACGCGCGAGGCTTCGCTATCAGACCTTCGAAATCTCGAACATCGAAGGATGGAACAACTCCTCGATGGCAACCTTTCGCTCGATCAAGCCCTGCTCGTGCAGATATTGCGCCAACGCCGTGATCTCTCGGATGTTCTCCGCGATGCCGTACGGCCAGAAATCTTTCCCCATGATCGCCATGGTCTCTTCCGTTTCCGGGATCAACCAAGGAAGCGTCACCATCAACGCATTGACGTCGAGGAGGTCGACCATGGCGAGCGCCTTGGCCTCGCAGAACGCCTTGTAGACGCTCGACGGCAACCACGGATACTTCCGTACGAGCTCCTTGCGGATGCCTACGAGATGCATGAGCGGGAACATGCGGGTTTTCTTGTAGTAGGCCTCCTCGGCTTCGCGGGTGTTGGCAAATAGCCGCCTGATGTGCGGTTCCCCGCGTAGGAAAGAGGAGGGGCCGCGTGCCGTGAACAGCGCGTCGAGTTCGCCGTCGCGGAGCATGCCGACGAGCGTCTGTTCCTTACCGATGGGTTTGAGGTCGAGACCTGCAATCGGTTTGAGCGGGGTGCGCTCGTCGCGGCCCGGTTCCTCCTGGCCGCCGCTGCGCCAATGCATCTCGCTCGGCAGCACGCCGTATTCGTGCTGCAGCATGCCGCGCATCCAGACCACGGCGGTGATTTGATATTCCGGCAAGCCGACCCGCTTGCCCTTGAGATCGGCGGGGGCGCGGATGCCGGCATCGGCGCGAACGTAAATGCCGGAATGGCGGAACAGCCGCGACACGAACGCGGGGATGCCGATATAGGCCGAATTCCCCGCCGCCACAGTACGGATGTAGCTCGAGAACGAAAGTTCCGAAACGTCGAATTCCTGGTAGCGGAAGGCGCGAAAGAAAATCTCCTCGGGATAGAGCGGCAGGTAGGTCGCCTCGCAGCCTTCCACCTTCACCCGGCCATCCCGGATGGCGCGTGTGCGGTCGTAATTGCCGCACGCGATGGTTATCGGCACTTCGACCATTTAGGGCCTCCTGATCGGCTTGGTGGATGGGTGGAAGCGGCGGGGTCCGGCAAAAGCGTACTTGCTTCTGTTTTGGCTGTGAAGCGTCGCCTTGTTGTGCCTTGATCTGCGCGATATTTTCGTGGCTGTGACGCGACCTGATGCTCGCCCGCATCGGAGGCCCGAGGAGAAAAGTCATGATGTCGAGCGTGATCGGCGGCGCCATGCTGCCCCATGCGCCTCAGTTCTTCACTATGCCCGAGACCGAAGATAAGAACGTGGTTGAGCATGTGCGGCAGGTCGGGGCCGATATCGGCAGGAAGCTGCGCGCGCTGCGGCCCGATCTCTGGATCATCTTCTCCAATGACCATGCCGAGCAGTTCTTCCACACTACCGCGCCGCCGTTCACCGTCCATGTCGGCGGGGAGGCAAGCGGCGACTTCGCCGGCCGCAAATTCCACTGGAAGATTCCGAGCGAGATCGGTTTCGAGATCGTGCGTCAGCTCTACCGGCAGAACTTCGATCCCGCCTTCACCAGCACGGCCAAGATCGATTATGCGATCGGCATTCCATTGACGCACCTCGGCCACACCGATCCGGTGCTGCCGATCTATGTGAATGCCTATCTGCCGCCCCAGCCTACGATGGAGCGTTGCTACGCCTTTGGGCAGGCTGTCGCGCGCACTGTGACCGCGCTCGGACTCAAGACCGTGGTGCTGGCAAGCGGCGGCATGTCGCATTTTCCCGGCACCGACCGATACGCCAATCCGGAGCTCGATTGGGACCGGCGGGCGCTGGGCAAGCTCGAGGCCGGGCACTTGAAATCCTTGATCGGCTATGACGAGCGCGAGCTCGACGATACCGGCAATATCGAGCTGCGCTGCTGGGCCTGCGCGGCTGGCGCGCTGGGCGAGCGCAAGCCCGACATAGTGTCGATGGATCCGAGCTGGCATCACAACTATGCCTCGCTCGGATGGACCGGCAACGCCGCCGAGGCGGAGCGCGCCGCGCACTATCCCTCGATCAAGCCGGAGCTCGTCGAGCTGACGTCGGCGCTGCACGGTCTCGCCCATGATGCCGAGCTACGCACGCAGTACCTATCCGATCCGCCGGCCTTCGCCGACAAATTCCAGCTCCCGCCCGATCAACGCGAGGCGCTGATCAAGCTCGACCTAGCCTCGATCGTGAAGATGGGCGCGCATCCCTTGGTTCCGTTCTTGGCGCAGTTGCAGGTTCAGCGGCAGCGTCCGCGGCCGTAGCTCGAGGATTGCGATGCTGCTGTCGGCCATCCAGGGCGCGGCGTGCGCCCCGGGTCGTTGACGCGGGCGCACAGTCGTATTCAACTGGGCGGCACGAGCGAGCGCCGCGCAGCGGCGCGTTGCGCACCGCGAAGCCCGGAGCAAGTCGATGAAAAAGCTGGTCTTGGAGACCACGGCGCCGTTCCAGGGATTGCCTGAACTGGTGGCCTATGACGAGGGACTGTTCGAGAAGGAAGGGCTCATGGTCGAATGGGCCGACCGCGAGCAGGGCGTGGAGAAGAAAGTAGAGACGCACGTGACCAGCCCCAAAGGCGTCGACCCGTTCGCCAGCCACGGTAAGCTGTTCGAGCAGGGCAAGGCCGACATGTATAACGCCTGCGAGTGGGGCAACTACTGCCGCGTGCAAGCCACGGGCGCGGGCAGCCGCCAACTCGGCCGTCGCGCCATCGTCACCTACTCTGCCGTGGTCGTGGCGCCGGATTCGCCGGTCTACACTGCGCAACAGCTCGCCGGGCGCACCCTCGGCGTGCCGTTTTACTTCGGTACGCACTACATCGCGCTGCACATGCTGGAAGGCTTTCTGCGGCGCGAGGAGATCAAGCTATGCCGCGCGCCGAACGGCTCGCGCTATCGGCTCGCCGCGCTGATGAAGGGCGAGCTCGACGCCACGACCTTGACCGAGCCGCACATCACGCTCGCGGAGAAGAAGGGCTGCCGGACGATCTGCTCCGCGTTCTTCCACGGCACCGAGGTCGCCTCCGACCGGGTCGACGCGGAAACCTATGCCGCCTTCAATCGCGCGGTGCGCGAGGCGGTGCGCCGGATCAACGCCAATAAGCGCGCTTATCTGCATTATTTCATCGATTACCACGCCAAGACCGATCCGGAGATTGCCGCGCTCAAGGTGGAAGACTTGCGCGAGAGCCGGCTCGTGGTCTGCGATCCCGCTCCGATCCCGCTCGACGAGATGCAGCACACCTACGAGTGGCTCAAGAGCTGGGGCATGCTTGAGGAGACCGCATCGCCGCTCGATCTCGTCAATACGGACGTGCAGCGCTACGCCCATCAGGCGGCGGAGTAGGGCTGCACGAGCTGGAGCCGGAACCGACTCAGATGTACTCCATCATCTGTAAACGCTCTTCGTCCGTGACCCTATAGAAGTCGCGCTGCCATTCCTTGTTCTTCTGTCGAAGGTAGATGTCCCGAAACTCTTCGCCGAGGGTGGCGCCCACCAGAGGGTCCGCCCGAAACCCGTCGAGTGCCTCAATCAATGTCCGCGGCAGTCGCTCCGGCAACGGTTGCGAGGCTTTGGCACGTCCTTCAACCAGGTCATAAAGGTTTTCGTTCCAGGGCGCACCGGGATCGGCTTTCGTTTGCATGCCGTCCATTCCCGCTGCCAGCGAGAACGCCGCGGTCAGGTAGAAATTGGTGCTGATGTCCGGCGAGCGATTCTCAACGCAATAGCGGTTCATCGGCAAGCGCAACATGGCCGAGCGGTTGTTGCGCCCATAACAGCGCAGCACCGGCGCCCATGACATGTCTGCCATGTCGCCCTGCGCGATCAGTCCTTTGTAGGAATTGAAGGTCGGACAAGCCAGCGCGGTGAGTGCCGGCGCGTGCGCAAGCAACCCCGCGGTGAAATAAAACGCGAGGTCGGGAAAACCAATATTATATCGCCGCGCAAAATCGCCGGTGCCGCCATGCGCCGGATCGAACACGTTGATCCGGCGGCTCCTGTCGGCCAGCGACATGTTGAAATGGGCACCGGAGCGAAAGTCATTGCTGAATGGCTTCGGCATGAAAGTGGCGACCGCGCCGAGCGAGCGAGCGACGTGCTTGGCCATGAACCGCAGAAAGATCAGCCGGTCGCATATGGTCAACGCATCCGCATAGGCAAAATCGAACTCGTACTGGCCGCGGCCTCCTTCCTGGTCGAAGGAATACACGCCCCAGCCCAGCTCGCTCATGTACTCGACCATCGGATGGAGGAAACCGATCGACTGCAGCGTCTGGTCGACATCGTAGGCCGGACACATGCCTTGATAATGGCTGTCGACGATCGCGTGGTAGGCGCCGTTGGCTTTCCGCAGCACGTAAAACTCGGTCTCAACCCCGATATTGAAGACGTATGTCTTGGCTTTTTCCAGCGCGCGCTTCAGCACGACCCGGGCGCAGTTCGGATAGGGTTCGCCACGGTAGTAAAGATCACTGGCGAACCAGGCGAAGCGCTTGTCCCACGGGACGATCATCATGCTGCCCAGATCCGGAACGGCAGCGCACTCATCCTCTTGCGGCCCGACCAGTCCCATGCCCTCCATGGCGCCGACCGTGAACAGCTCCGAGCCACGCGCCATCTTTTCGAAACTTGCAATCGGGCAGGTCTTCGCCTTGGGCACGCCGTGCACATCGACATAGGTGGCGAAGCAATACTGCACGCCCTTGGCCATGAGCTCGCGCTTCGTCTCGGTGATCAGCTTGTCGTCGTGCACCGACATCTCCTTCTCGCGTCAAACGCAATTCGCAGGCGCCACACGCAAGTCGCGTTCCGGCCTCCTGCTCTCGATTCGATGCATGCCGTAATTTCGACCCGCGTTTCCCGAACCGGCTGCCTCATTCGGCCGCGGTTCGCTGGGCAGCCGGCTGCGGCCCCACTACCTTGTCCAGGATCCAATTGTCGATCACGTGCACCAGCGACTCCATGGTGGAGAACCGGCCGGGGCGGCTCAGGGGGTTGGCTAACCCCTGCAGCTGGGTCTCCGCGATTCCATTGTCCTCGCTGATCACTACGTCGAAGCGCTTGTGATAATTCGGTACGATCTGCTCGAAGTCGGGCCGTCCGACGGTGACGCTGGGAAAACAGAATCCCGCCGAATAACGTACCAAACCGGGCCCATCGGGCGCCATTTGCTTGAACCAGATGCAGTCGAGATCGGCGCCGATCACGGTGCAGGGATAGATCAGGATGTACTGCGCACCCTCTGCCGCGGGTCCTCGCAGAGTTGGAATGCGATCGAACGTGGCGGCGTTGCCGAGCGTGGCGCGCGAGGCCGTGGTGCGCGTCTGCAAAATCACATAGTTGCCGGGTGCGCCGTCGATCGGATTCCATTCCGCTTTGATGCCGCCGATCGACTTTTGGTGCACCGTCGGGA
Organism: Alphaproteobacteria bacterium; assembly: GCA_005883135.1. Lineage (GTDB taxonomy): Bacteria > Pseudomonadota > Alphaproteobacteria > Rhizobiales > Xanthobacteraceae > VAZQ01. Next base: position 2,049 of record VAZM01000346.1, on the reverse strand, counting down.
GATGAAAGTTCTCCATCGAGTTCTCGATATAGCTCTTCCAATTGGTCCGTACGGTAAACTCTCGGCGTTTGACCGTGACGAGGTCCTCGAACCTGTATGACTCGGTGAAGCTGTCCAAGTCGCCGAGATATTCGCGCAGGCTCACGCACTGCGGATCAAAGTTGGCGAACAGGAAACCGCCCCACATCTCAAGCCTGACCTCGGTCAGTCCGTAATCGGCGGTGGCGAAATTGCGGGTATTCTGCATTCCATTTGCCCCGCGCAGCTTGCCGGTCGTGGAATACAGCCAGCTGTGATAGGGGCACCGAATCGACTTGCAGTTGCCTTCGCCCTCCAGCAGCTTGGCACCACGGTGCCGGCAGGAATTGACGAACGCGCGGATCTTTCCATCCTCGCCATGCATGATGATCAGCGATGAGCCGGCCAGCGTGTGGGTGAAAAAGTCCCCGGGCCTCTTTACGTAGTCAGCTCGTCCAATGAGGTTCCAGCAACGCATGAAGATGTTGGAAATTTCGCGCTCGTAGAACGCGGGCGACGTGTAGCATTCCGGCGGCAGCGTCGAGGCTTCGAGCAGCGGACGGCGCACCGCGGCATAGCGCGTGGGATCGAATAGATCCGCCATCATTCGCTCCTGTGGATTTCTGCGCAAAGGCGCGAACTCGGTCGCTTTTCCCCCAAAAGGGCGAACCTGAAGGGACTTGCGCGATTTTTAATCGGTCGATTAAATTTTGTACGACGTTTCTTTTCACCTGACAAGTCGGGGTCCATACGGTAGAACGGAGCAATGGATCGGCGCCACATTGCGAGAAGCATCAGAGGGCGGAACGCGCGCTCTTCGACTTCCAGGCCGGTTCGCCCTCGCGCAGCGCAGCCGCGCAAGAACGGCAGATCGAGCGCCATCCTCGAAGCGGCGCAGCGCCTGTTTTCGGAGCAGGGCTACACGGCGGTCTCGATCAAAAAAATTGCGCAAGCGGCACGCGTGAACTCGGGCCTACTCTATTACTATTTCGCCAACAAGGAGCATCTGTTGGTGGAGGCGCTGAAATACTCGGCCCGAATTGCCACCTTGGACGACCAGCGCTCGAAGCAGCGCGATCCTATCGCAGACATCAATTTCTGGTTCGATGCAAATCTGAAGATGGCCATGCCGCTCGGGCAAATGCTGAGACTCATGCTCGAGTATCGAACGACTCGCAAACGATCCCTGCCGGTCGAGCGTCTGATCCGCGATTTCTATGCCGCGGAGATGGGGGTGTTGCGAGACGCGATCGAGCGAGGAGTCAGAACGGGACTCTTCAGGCGAGTTGATACGACCAAGACGTCCTTATTCGTCTCGACGCATCTGGACGGGTTGATGGTGGCTGCGTCGATTCGGCCTGGTTACGACCTGCGGGCCGGGTTTTTGCAAATGCGCAAGATTCTGTTCGCGTGGCTTGGCTGTGACCAGCTTTCCCGACTGAAACCCGGTGCTCGATCGAAGCTGCGCGTGGTGGCGTGACAGGAGGGCGCTGTGGCCCAGCATTGGGACCTGATGACCAGCGGCGAGATTGGAGCACTCGTTGCCGGCGGATTGGACCTCGCCTTGCTCCCGGTCGGGGCGACCGAGCAGCACGGTCCCCATCTTGCGACCGGCTGCGACACTATTTCACCCGAGGAGATCGCTTCGCGTGTATCGGATGAAACAGGCGTCGTTGTTCTGCCGGCGATCGCCTATGGAATTTCGCTCGGACATACCACCCGCTGGCCCGGCACCCTGTCGCTGCATCCGCAGACCTTGATTCAGGTGGTGCTGGAGATCGGCCGCTGGGTGATCGGTTCCGGGTTCAGCAAGCTGATCATGCTCAACGGTAACGGGCCCAACAGCTCGGCGCTCGAATGCGCGCGCATCCAGCTGCGCTACGAGTTTCCGCGCTGCCGCTTCCGAGTGCTGTCCCTTTTCGATTGCTCGGAGCGCGTGCAGCAACACTACTTTTCCGATGCGGCCGATATCCATGCCAACCGCGGAGAGACTTCCCTGCTGATGCATGTGCGACCGGCCGCGGTCCGGCC
>VAZM01000497.1:2170-5420 GCA_005883135.1 Alphaproteobacteria bacterium | reverse complement strand
CCGCATTCCCGTGCACATGATCGAGACCATCAACAAGATCGTGCGCACCTCGCGCCAGATGCTCAACGAGATCGGCCGCGAGCCGACGCCCGAGGAGCTCGCCGAAAAGCTCGGCATGCCGCTCGAGAAGGTGCGCAAGGTGCTCAAGATCGCCAAGGAGCCGCTGTCGCTGGAGACGCCCATCGGCGACGAGGAGGACTCCCATCTTGGCGATTTCATCGAGGACAAGAACGCGATCCTGCCGATCGACGCCGCCATTCAGTCCAACTTGCGCGAGACCACCACGCGCGTGCTGGCGTCGCTGACGCCGCGCGAAGAGCGCGTGCTGCGCATGCGTTTCGGCATCGGCATGAATACCGACCACACGCTGGAAGAGGTCGGCCAGCAGTTCTCGGTGACGCGCGAGCGCATCCGTCAGATCGAGGCGAAGGCGCTGCGCAAGCTCAAGCACCCGAGCCGAAGCCGCAAGCTGCGCAGCTTTTTGGACAACTGAAGTCTCGCCGACCTCGACGAAGGGAAGGGTGAGCTTGCGGGCCGCTTGGCACCGCACGCAGCCAAAGCACTGCGTCGGCGCTGGCTCAATCGATCACCTGGCCGGTGATGGCCCCACACTCCTCTTGGCGGCCTCAGCCTTGGCTTGCATGGTGTCTATCCGGGCCTGCAGGCTCTGACTGCACTCGTCGAATTTGTAATTCGCAATTCCATAGGGAATGGCCCACCCAAGCATCGCGGCCGCGACCACGAGCATCAATCTACGGTAGGCTAATTGATAATCTTTCCGATCCACGGTCATGTCATGCCCGTATTTCTTGACATTGATCAGCGCCTCGCGTTGTCCAGTTGCGCTTGCATCGCGTCTAATTGAGTGTGCTGGTCGTGGCACACGGACAACGCGTGAAATTTCTTGTACAAGAAGTAAGATTGAGACGCGATGATCACGATCCAAAAGACCGCGAACAGTCTGAACCTTGTTTGATCGATGATCATTCTCGGCCCCCGTGCTCCGAAGAACGGTCACGGTGATAAGCTCGCGCCGAGCATAGCATGTTCGCTTGCTCCACTAGAGACCGCCGAGGGGCCTTGTGGATCAGCCTTGCTGCGGCATCGTCAACAACGGCTGTGAGATGTCGGAACCTAAGAGGGCGGCATTCAAGTCGTCGGCTGCGTCGCCGCCGCCAAAGCCCGCCATCGCCTGCACGAGCTGATCGTTCGCGCCGCCCGCTGATGCGCCCGCCCCAGTGGGCGCGTCGACAGCGAAGCCGCCGACCGACCAATCCAAGCCGACGGTGCCCAAGCTGTTGGCCGTCGTGATCTGATTGTTGACGATGTCGTAGACCTCGAACTCGCCGGTAGTCTTGTTGCGCAGGATCATGTCGGAGGCGCCGGCGGTGTGAAACGCCCCGAAGCCCGCGACCTGGAAGTCCGATCCGACCGTGCCGGGGCTCGAGGCCGCGACGATCGCATTGTTGCGAATGTTGTAGATCTCGAATTGGCCCGTGCTGCTGTTGCGCAGCATCATGTCGGTCGTGCCGTCCTGGTTGAAGTCGGCAAAGCCCGCGACCGCAAACTCGAGGCCCACCGTGCCGATGGTGAAGGCCGACGTGATCTTGTCGCTGACGATGTCGTAGAGCTCGAATTGGCCGGTCGTGACGTGACGCAGCATCATGTCGGTCGTGCCGTCGGCATTGAAGTCGCCGAAGCCCGCGACCCGGAAATTGAGCCCGACGGTGCCGAGGCTCACCGCCCCGGCGATGGCATTGTTTCTGATGTCGTAGGCCTCGAACTCGCCCGTGTTCCTGTTGCGCAGGATCATGTCGCTGCCGCCGTCACGGTCGAAGTCGCCGAAGCCGGCGAGCTGGAAATCGAGCCCGACGGCGCCGAGCGAAGCGGAATTGGTGATGTTGTCGTTGACGATGTCGTAGACCTGAAAGGCGCCGGTTGAGGCGCTGCGCAACAGCATGTCGGTGGTGTCGCTGCCGAAGAAGCGGCCGAGTCCGGCGACCTGGAAATCGGTTCCGACCTGGCCCAAGAAGTTCGCCGCGAGGAACGCGTTGCCGCCGATGTCGTAGATCTCGTAGAGCCCGTCGGCGTCGTGGCGCAGGATCATGTCCGCCGTGGTGCCGGCAGGCGGCGGCGGGTTCGGTCCGGTCACCATGAGGAAGCCGTGGGTGCCGCTGGCGTCAGTGTAACTCCCGACGATCTGCCCGGCGTTGTTGATGCCGTGGGCCTCGGTCCCACCGGTGGCCAAGGGATCGTCGAGCGTGAAGTAGGTTCCTCCGCTCAGGAGGAAGCCGTGTTCGCCGGCGGCGTCAGTGTAACTCCCGACGATCTGGCCGGCGTCGTTGATGCCGCGGGCCTCGGTGCCATTCGTGGCCAGGGGATCGTTCAACGTGATGAAGCTGCCGCCGCTGCTACGGAGGAAGCCGTGTTCGCCGGTGGCGTCGAAGTATGCCCCGACGATCTGGCCTGCGCCGTTGATGCCGGCTGCAAAGGTGCCATTCGTGGCCAGGGGATCGTTCAAGGTGGTGAACACGTCGGTGTCGCCGGTCCGGAGGAAGCCGTGGGTGCCGCCAGCATCGCGGTAACTCCCGACGATCGAGCCTATGTCGTTGATGTCGCGCACGACGGTGTCCGTGCTGCCCGCGGGACCATCGAAGCGGGCCGTGACGCCGGATCCGCTGAAACGCATGAAGCCGTGGTTGCCGCTGGCGTTCCTGAAAAGCCCGACGACTGTCCCTGCGTTGTTGATGCCCAATGCTTCGGTGGCACTGCTGGGCCCGCCGAAAGAAACATCGATCGTGGTGAAGCTGCCGCCGCTCAGGAGGAAGCCGTGTTCGCCGGTGGCGTCGAAGTATGCCCCCATGACCAGCCCCGCGTCGTTGATGCCGTTTGCAACGGTGCCGCCAGCACCGGTGGCCGAGGGATCATCGATCGTGGTGAAGATGTTGACGGGCATGCTGTCGCCTCCTCATCGCCGGCGCGCGCTTGTCGTCAGGTCACCGCTCGCGACTGCCGAGGTCGCAACCATGCGCGCATGCGCAAGGCTAGCGAAGGATGCGGCCAGCGTGAAGAAGCTTATGGCGCAGGGCGGAACTATAGTGCTTGGCTATCAGCAAGCGTTCTGGAGTGTGGTGAGCAACGGTTGCTGCGCGTCGGAACCGAAGTCGGCGGCATTCAAGTCGTCGGCTGCATCGCCGCCGCCGGCGAAACCCGCCATCGCCTGCACGAGCTGATCGTTCGCGCCGCCCGC
>VAZM01000497.1:0-2043 GCA_005883135.1 Alphaproteobacteria bacterium | reverse complement strand
TGTCGTAGACCTCGAACTCGCCGGTAGTCTTGTTGCGCAGAATCATGTCGGACGCGCCGGCGGCGTGAAACGGACCGAAGCCCGCGACCTGGAAGTCCGGCCCGACCGTGCCAAGGTTGAAGGCCGAGGTGATGGCATTATTCCTGATGTCATAGATCTCGAATTGGCCCGTGTTGCTGTTGCGCAGCATCATGTCGGTCGTGCCGTCCTGGTTGAAGTCGGCAAAGCCCGCGACTTGAAAGTCGAGCCCCACCGTGCCGATGTTGAAGGCCGACGCGATCTGATTGTTGACGATGTCGTAGAGCTCGAATTGCCCGCTCGTAGTGCTGCGCAGCATCATGTCGGTCGTGCCGTCGGCGTTGAAGTCGCCGAAGCCCGCGACCTGAAAATTGAGCCTCGAACTCGCCCGTGTTCCTGTTGCGCAGGATCATGTCGCTGCCGCCGTCATGATCGAAGTCGCCGAAGCCCGCGACCTGGAAATCGAGTCCGACCGGGCCCAGCGCGGCGGCATTGGTGATGTTGTCGTTGGCGATGTCGTAGACCTCGAACAAGCCGGTGGTGGCGTTGCGCAACAGCATGTCGGTGGTGTCGCTGCCGAAGAAGCGGCCGAGCCCCGCGACCTGGAAATCGGTGCCGACCTGGCCCAGAAAATTCGCCGCCAGGAATGCGTTGCCGCCGATGTCGTAGATCTCATAGAGGCCATCCGCATCGTGACGCAGGATCATGTCCGCGGTGGTGCCGGCAGGCGGCGGCGGATTTGGTCCGGTGACCATCGCCGCTGGCGTCGTCGTATTCGCCGACGATCTGGCCTGCATCGTTGATGCCGAGTGCAAAGGTGGTGCCTGCGAAGGCCCCCGGAACATCGAGAGTGGTGAAGGTGCCGTCTTTGAGGTTATGCAGAAAGCCGTGATGGCCGGTGGCGTCATCGTATTCGCCGACGATCTGGCCGCTGTCGTTGATGCCGAGGGCCTGGGTTCCGTCGGTGGCCAAGGGGTCGTTCAATGTGGTGAAAGTGCCGCCGCTCAGGAGGAAGCCATGGCTGCCCCTGGCGTCGATGTAGCTTCCGACAATCTGGCGTGCATCGTTGATGCCTTGTACAAAAGTGCCACTGCCCGGCCCGGTGGCCGCGGGATCGTCGATGGTGATAAAGCTGCCGCCGCTCAGGAGGAAGCCGTGCGCCCGGTTACTCGCGTCGCGAAATTGGCCGACGATCTGGCCCGCGTCGTTGATGCCAGATGCGATGGTCGTGGTGGTGGCCAACGGATCATCGATGGTGGTGAAGATGTTGATGGGCATGTTGTCGCCTCCTCATCGCCGACATCGCGGTGCCGCCGGCGACGCCGTTACCTTGCGCGTCGAACACCTGCCAGGTCACGCTGTTGTGACCGCGAAGCTGCCGTTCGACAGCGCGGTGATGTGCGGAACCAAGACGACGAAGTCACCGTCGATCCTGACTGGTCCGAGGATCGTGCTCAGCGGCATGACTCATCTCCCGACCCGGTTGACCCAGCCGAACGTCCGAGGAAGATATTTGCAGCGCAGACTGCGCGGTCGCCGTGCTCCCGGTGCGTTACTTGGTTGTTGTTGTGTTGTGCGTTCCCCGTGCAATTCACGTCGCGTGATGACGGGGGAGAGTAAAATGTAGGAAAGCGTGCCATCGGAACCACGTCGGTCTCCTGGCCGTCACTCCCGATCACCTGCACCGAGCCTGGCCTGTCGGACCATCACGCTGCCCCGCGTTACTGTACTAGGGCCTCAACAAGCTTCGTCGATCGCGCTTTTATGGCAGAAACGCCCTCTCGCAGCTTGGAGAGCACCACCAGAAACCTTTGATTTTGCTTTGAGAACGGCTTGATTTTGCTTTTGCTGACGCGGTCGCTATTTTGAGCGCCCGTGACGCCGGGCCAAGCAACTTGCTGTATCTGTTCGAGAATTGCTGGCGATCGACGAGAGCTGCGTCGCGCGGGCACGCTCGTTGCGGTTGAGCCGCAAGTATTCGACGTGCTGCATGCGCCGCGTCTCGAAGGACGGCCACGCGCCCTC
>VAZM01000345.1 GCA_005883135.1 Alphaproteobacteria bacterium | reverse complement strand
CGACGCGAAGAACGCCATGTCGGTCGCCGCGATGGCGCTCGCGCAGACCACCGGATTCACGCAGAAGACGCTGTGGTACTCGGCCTACGGCACCTATCCCAAATCTGAAGGTGGAACGGAAACCAGGATCGTGCTCACTTATGCCTTTACGCCGGAGGCGAAGGAGCTGATCGCGAAGGCGGCCAAGTTCCTGCTCGAGATCAAGAGCATTAAGGCGGATATCCGCCCCGACGCTGTCGTGCCAACCTTCGCCGAGGAGATCCTCAAGAAGCGCAATCTGCAGGCGCCGGTCGGCGAAGTGAGAGCGCTGCCCGACTCCGCCTATTCCGGGAGCTGAAGGCGCCGGGCCCGTTTCGGCTCGTTGTCTGACGAGGCAGCCAGGCGCCGATCGAGAGGACTGCGTGAAGGAGTCTGCATTTGCAGGTGACATGAACGTTGCCCTGGCTCAGGGGCCCACGGCCGTACTGGCAAAGCCGGAGCGTGGGCCCGGGCGCCTCGAAAGCTCCGCCTATCGGATGGCGCAATGGCTGCGCAGCCCGCGGCCCTATCTGATGCTGATCGGCTTCGCGCTGTTTCTCGGCTTCTGGTACCTGACGGTGGAAGTTTGGAAGCTCCCCCGGTTCTCGCAGATGCCGGGGCCGACCGCGGTCATCACGGAGTGGATCAACCCGGATCCAATCTACGGCCTCTCTCTCTACTCGCCAGAATACTACCAGCACATCTGGGTCAGCACGCGCCGCGTGTTGATCGCATTCCTACTTGCGACCGCGACCGGTGTGCCCCTCGGGCTGCTTCTCGGCTGGTCACTGCGGTTCAAGGAATATGTTTTCCCAGTATTCGAGCTGTTGCGCCCGATTCCGCCGCTCGCCTGGGTACCGCTGGCAATCATCATGTTTCATGGATCCGAGACCCCGATCATATTCCTGACCTTCCTGGCATCGTTCTACGCGACCACGCTCAACACGATGCTTGGGGTCGAATCAATCGATGTGTCCTTCGTTCGTGCTGCCTATTGCCTCGGCGCCAAACGCCGCCAGGTGTTCTGGCACGTGATCGTGCCCGGCGCGATGCCGTTCATCTTCACCGGCCTGCAGATTTCCGTGGGCGTCGCCTGGTTTTCCCTGGTCGCGGGCGAGATGGTGTCGGGACAATATGGGCTCGGCTATCTAATCAACACCTCCTACACTATGGTGCAGTACCCGACGATGGTGATCGGCATGATCACCCTCGGCATCGTCGGCTACGTGACCAGCGCCGCCGTACGCGTCCTCGGCAATTACCTGATGCAATGGCGGGCGCGCGAGCTCGCGATGGGGGCCGAAGCGTGAACTACGAGCCGCCGCGCGGAAGCCCGATCGCCGATGCGAGAGCGCCGGCGCTGGCAGCGCAGGGAGGGTGCAAAGGCGCAATCAGAATCGCCAACGTCGTGAAGATCTACGGCTCCGAAGGAGCCGGCGTCCGCGCCGTCGATGATTGCACGTTCCACGTTCCGGCCGGCAAGATCACCGTGGTGGTGGGGCCGTCCGGATGCGGCAAGACCACGCTGCTCAATGCCATTGCCGGCTTTCACAGCATCACGTCGGGAACCATCCATCTCGACGATGCGCTGCTCTGCGGACCCGGCCGTCCGAAGGCCGATCCGGGGCCCGATCGAATCGTGGTGTTCCAGAACGGCGCGCTGTTTCCGTGGAAGACCATCGTCGAGAACGTCGCCTTTGGTCCGATCGTGCAGGGCCGCCTCTCCCGCAAGGCGGCGTTCGAAAAGGCCCGAATGATGCTGGCCGAAACCGGGCTGCACAACCTCGAGACCAACTATCCGGGCGAGATCTCTTCGGGGATGCGCCGGCGCGTCGAAATCGCGCGCGCGCTGATGAACGATCCGAAGGTGCTGTTGCTCGACGAGCCGTACCGGGCCCTCGACTCGCTGACCAAGTCGGTCATGCACGAGGCGCTGCTCGAGACCTTCGACCGCAACCGGGTCACCATTTTCTTCATCACGCACGACCTCGAGGAGGCGATCTTTCTAGGGCACCACGTCGTGATCATGACCACGCGGCCCTGTCGGCCGAAGAAGATTCTCACGGTCGATATTCCTCATCCCCGCGATTACAGCGTGCTGACCGCCAAGCGCTTTCGCGAGTACCTCGATGAGACGGTCGAGGCCGTCCACGAGGAAGCGCTCAAGGCCTTTGCCGCCGGCGAAAGGGAGCGCTGAATGCAGGGAGCGGTCGGATTCGCTGAACGGGCGGGCCACATCCTGCTGAGCGCCAGGTTCTGGCGCGGCACGCTCGCCACCGCGGTCTTTCTCCTAGTTTGGGAGGCCGTCGCGCGCGCGGGCCTCGTGCGCGTACCGGCACCGAGCTCCGCGCTGGTAACATTTAACGATCTGATGCGCGATCCGAGCTTCTGGTTCAGCTGGTACCTGAGCACGCGGCGTGTTTTTGCCGGCTTTCTTGCCGCGATGTTGGTTGGCATTCCACTCGGGCTCGGCATGGCGGTGAGCCGTATCCTGTACGGCATCGTGTTTCCGGTTTTCGAAGTGCTGCGGCCGATCCCGCCGCTGGCGTGGGTCCCGGCCGCGATCATTTTCTGGCCGACGCAGGAATTGTCGATCATGTTCGTCACGTTCCTGGGCGCGTTCTACACCGTGGTGATCAACGTGATCGACGGCGCGCAGACCATCGACCTGCGCTACTATCAGGCGGCGCGTTCCATGGGCTCGTCGAGCTGGGACATCTTTAGGCGCATCATTCTGCCCGGCACCGTGCCCTCAATCGTGGTTGGCGCCACCGTCGGCATCGGAATTGCCTGGGCGGTGGTGGTCGCCGCCGAGATGATCTCCGGGGGCGGCAGCGTTGGATCCATGGGCGGTGCCTCGGGCGGCGGGCTCGGCTTCTTCATCTGGAACTCGTATGTCGGCGGGTCATACAACCAAATCGTCGTGGGCATGATCAGCATCGGCATTGCCGGTTACATATCGAGCGCGCTCTTGCGCAAGCTCGGCGAGCTAGTGACGCCCTGGCTGCACGAGCAGTAATGCATTGAGCGGAGCACTCGGATGACTGTTGTTTCCACGCCGCAGCTTTCCGCCCGCCCGAGTGCGGGATCGCTGGAGCGTCCCCCGGCCGCCTCCGCCGGCGTGATCGAGGCCCGCGACGTCAGCAAATCCTACGGCAGCGCCAGGTTTGCGAAGACCGTGATCCGGGACTGCTCGTTTACGATCGCGAGCGGCAAGCTCACCGTCATGATCGGCCCCTCGGGGTGCGGGAAAAGCACGCTGATCCGTCTGCTGGCGGGTTTCGAGCGGCCGAACTCGGGGACGATCAGCATCGGCGGTAAGTCGGTGACGGAGCCCGGGCGCGATCGCTTGGTGCTTTTTCAGGAATCCGCCCTGTTCCCGTGGATGACCACTTACGACAACATCATGTTCGGGCCGCGCGCCCGCGCCGAGCGCGGCGTCGAACCGCGCCGACGCGCGGAGTTCCTGCTCGACAAGGTCGGGCTCGGCGCATTTCGTCGCAGATATCCGACCCAGCTTTCAGGCGGGATGCAGCGGCGAGCGGAGCTCGCCCGCGCAATGATCAACGAGCCAAGGGTTATGATCCTCGACGAGCCGTTTCGCGGGCTCGATGCCATGACCAAGAAGCTGATGCAGGAGTATTATGCGAACCTTTATGAGGAGACGCGCCGCACCACATTCTTCGTCACCACGGATATTGACGAGGCGATCTTCCTTGCCGATCAGATTCTGGTGATGACCAACGTGCCCACCAAGGTGCGCGCCGTGATCGATGTCAATCTGCCGCGGCCGCGCCGCCTGGAGGACGTGATCGAGAACGACGACGCCAACCAAATCAAGATGCAAGTCCTCTCCCTTCTGCACGAGGAGGCGATGAAGTCCTTCGCCCACGGCAGCAAGGCGGCGGCGGATTTCATCGACGCCTATTCGAAGCGCGTGCGCAAGCCGAGCTGACATGCCGAGCGGATCGACCAGATGCGCCCGCAGGGGCTCTTTCGCGGCCCGGCCGCGCGGATTTTTCGCATGAGCGACCGCCAGGACATCGTCGTCTCCGCCCCGCGGCCGATGCCGAGACGGGCAGCGCTGGTCGAGGCCCGCTCTAAGCTCGCGAGCGCGAGTTTTCATGCCGAGCCGCATGAGCCGCTCCTCTACGCGGCGCTACGCGCGGGCGTGGCGGTCCCGTACGAATGCGCGACAGGCACCTGCGGGACGTGCAAGGCGAGACGCCTCGCCGGCGTGACCGTGGGCGACTGGGGAGAAGCGCCCGGCAAGGCCTTCCTGCGTGCCGATCGGGACGAGGTGCTTCTGTGTCAGACCCGCGCGCTCAGCGAAGCGAGCTTCGAGATTCCGGGCAGCGTGAATTTGGCTTCGATCGATCGGGTCCGGCCGTATTTCGGCCGGGCGACGGTGAGCCGCATCGACGTCCTTACGCCGGACATGCTCGAGCTCATCATCGAGCTTGATCCTCCGCTCGATTTCGACGCCGGCCAGTTCGCGGTGCTGCGGGCTCCGCACATCACGGGTTATCGCGGCTATTCGATGGTTAATCACCCCGGACGAGCGAAGCAGGCAACCTTCGTGGTGAAGCGCAAGCCTGACGGCGCACTCACCGATTGGCTGTTCTCGCGCGCGCGCCCTGGCGACCCGATCGAATGGTTCGGTCCTCTCGGGCGGGCCATTTTCACGCCCCAGGAGCAGCGCACCATCGTCTGCATCGGCGGTGGCTCTGGGATCGCTTCGATCATATCAATCCTCGAGATCGGCTGCTCCTCGCGCCATTTCGAGCATTTCGAGGCGGCGGTTTTCTTCGGCATCCGTACCGGCGCCGATGCGTTCTATCTCGACCGGCTGGAACGCTTCGCGCAGGCCTTCCCCAAGACGTTGACGGTCACGGTTGCGCTCTCCCACGATGAGCCGCGGCCGGATCTCAGCCAGCGCTATCCGGGGCTGAAGTTCGAGTCAGGGTTCCCGCACGAGATCGCCGCGCGCGATCTCGCCGGCAGGTTTGCGGGCCGCGTCGCTTATCTCGCCGGGCCGCCGGTTCTGGTCGATGTCGGGATCCGGATGCTAATCACGCAGGGCCGGCTTCCGGTGCGCGACATCCGCTACGACCGGTTCAGCTAACCCGGGAGCGAACCTTGGGGAAGAGCATGATTGTAGCTGGGATCGAATCCGACAGCCTCGAGGCGCTCCGCGCGACCGAGATCCTCCGCGGCGTTGCCGAGGCCACGCTGAAGGCAATCGCCGCGGTCGCCGTGCGGAAGAAGCTCGAGGAAGGCGAGACCCTCTATGCCGTCGGCGATCCCGTGCGCAGCGCCTACGTGGTCGCTGCCGGGCGGCTGCGGTTCATTCTCGGCGGCGACGGCCGGCCGGCGGCGCGCGGCACGGTGATTCCGGCGGGCGACATCCTCGGCTGGGCTGCGCTGCTTGGCGACCAGCCACGGCGCATCGCGACGGTGATCGCGCTCGAGGACTGCCGGCTGCTCGAGATCGAGGGCGAGGCGCTGCTCGGCGTCCTCGAGCGCGATCCGCACGCCGGCTACCTGGTGATGCAGCGCCTCGCGCGCATGATCACGCAGAGCTTCCTCGAGCAGAGCGCCCTGCTCAAGGGCGCGACGTAGGCTCCGGCAACCCGTCATTCCGGGGCGCTGCGAAGCGGCGAGCCCGGAATTCAGAGAATCGCAGTCGGTGATTACTCGATCCGGGTGCTCGGCTTCGCCGTCTCCCCGGAATGACACCCCGGAATCGCGGGTCGGGCGCAGCGTCAATCGTCGTAGTCGTAAGTGAGCTCGCGCTCGAAATCGATCCACACGTCGCCGTCTTGCAGCCGGACCGGATAGTACAGCAGCGGCTTCTCGGCCTCCCCGCGCGGCTCGCCGCTTTGCAGCTCCCACTGCCAGATGTGCTTGGTGCAGGTCAGCATGCCGTCGGCGCAGACGCCGGAGATTTCGAGCGGCTCCGCCATGTGCGGGCAGAGCGGAGGGAAGGCCACGAAGGTGTCGCCGACCCGGGTGACCAGCACCTTCACACCCTGGATCTCGATACCGGTGAGCCCGCCGGTCGCAACCTCCTGCGCAGAGCAAAGTCTCTGCCAACCCAATTGCCAGCTCCTTGCAGTTCTTTGGCGCCGCAACGAGGGCGGCTTCAGATCGGGTAGTGGGATCCCTTGTCGAGCCGGCGTGTATCGAGGAAGACGTTGCGCTCGATAAAGTGCGGACCGTGCTCGTCGATCCGGAACCGGTCGTAATATTTCCCGATCAGGAACAATTGCGTCTCGCCGGAGTCGATGTGCGAGTTGATGCCGTCGAGCATGGTCCGATAGCAGGCAAACGAGGACGTGGCCTTCGCCTCGCCACGCGCGGGATCGCTGTCTACGGCATAGACCGTCACGTGCCTGGTGAGCCGGCCATGATCGGTATTGTGCTTGGGCAGCATCTCGATCATGCCCTTGAGCCCGGCCACATCCTGCTCGTACCAGGTCATCGGCCGGCGGATTTCGGGACTGTACGTCGTGATGCGATAGCTGAAGTCCGGCGCGCACAACGCGAGCCATTCCATGAACTTCTCGTCGTCGAGCAGCAGGCAGGCGCGATAGATGGTCTCGCGGATCGTATCGTCCAGGGATTTCAGCTCGGGCTTCGCCACGACGTTCATGACCGACCTCCCGCTCTCCTGCCGCTCAGCTATTCGGCTGCGGTCTGCGTCTCCGGGAACGGATCGTTGGGCGAGCGGCCGATTCGGCGCTCCCACTCTTTATAGAAGTGCCGCATGCCGATCTCGTCGTGGATGGTGTTGTTCTCCCGGCGGCCGTGCAGGATGCGGCGCGGTGTCGAGCCCGGCTGCATGCCGACGCCCTGCCCCGTGATCCCTAGCAGATCCTCGTGCAGGTTGCGCCCGAAGGGGCCCCAGATGGTGTTGTGGTCGCGGACGCGCTGGGCCTGCTCATCCGGCGTGTCGCGCTTGAGGCCGAGGCCGCGGAACTCGATCATCACGCGGTCGGGCCCGAGCGGGGTCATGGTGTCGACGCGCAGCGACGACCCGCGAATGTTGTAGGTCGCGCCCGGAAACAGATCCACCATCTTCCAGCCGTTGCGCGGCATGCCCGGGAACGAGAGCACGCGATCCTGAGCCCCCTGGTAGGCGTCGTATTTGACCTCCATCGAGCCGACGGTGCAGTGCCCGTTGGGGAACGCCGTGTATTGCCGCTCGAAGTAGCCTTTCTGCTGCATGCTGGTGGCGCGGTTAAAGTAGTGCATGTAATCGTGATAGAACTCGCTGTTGGTGTCGTGCCAGAGCTTGTAGTTACTGGGGATGATCGCCTTGTGATAGTGAAAGATCGTGAGCGGCTCGGTGTCGAGTTCCTCGCGCATGATGTCGAAAGCCGGTCCGATATACTCCGAGAGAGGCCCCACCTTGGTGTTGAGCGAGACCCAGACGAACCCGCCATGGGCGACCTCGCAGGGCAGCTGTTTGAGCGCGATATCCTCCTTGCGGAGGCGATCCTGATACCCTGCTTTCGCGCGCGGTATGTCAACGCATCGGCCGAAGCAATCGAATTGCCAGGCGTGGAACATGCAGGTCATGTGGTTGGCATTGCCCGACGGCTCCCCCACGGTCAGGCTACCCGACGGTTGCCGCAGGATCAGATTGCCGCGATGCGGGCAGACGTTGAGGAACGCGCGCAGCTTGCTGTCCGAGCCGCGCACGATCACGATCGGCTCGCGCGCCAGCGTCATGGTGCGGAAATCGAGCGGCTCGGGCAGCTCCGACTCGTGCACGGCTACGAGCCACACTTTCTTCCAGATCTTCTCGACCTCTTCCTCGAAGATGCCGCGATCGCTGTAGATACGGCTGTCGACATACGGTATCGCCTCACCGTTATCGTAGCTCATGCGTTCAATCAGCATCGTCATGGCAAGCTCCATTGCGTGGCCGTTGCACGCGAAGGTCTGCGGCCGGTTGCGAACGCGCATGCCGCCTTCGGCCGAGCACCTGCGACAGTATAGCCGCTCACGGTCTGATGGCGAAAATTCATTAGCTGCATACCGCAATAGGTCGGGTCTATCGGATTGCGCTGCGTTGCACGCACCCCTTCGGCGGGGCGCAGCATTTGCAGCAATATCCGCAGTCTATCAGGCAATTCGAGCAGGCGCAGTTGAAGCGGCGTGCCGTGCACGATAAACGTTCTGAACAGACGTTGTCAGAGAGTTTCAGTATGTGCAATGGCAGCACGCGAGTTCCTTGCGAGCTTCGGCCGAGCGCCGCACGGCCCCAATCGTGCGTCGCGTGGCGGAGCCGCATCGCCCGGCGTGCCACGGAGCCGGACCAAGGGCACGACGTGGTACATGTGCGCCCGCCGGTCCGGCATCAAGAGGGGCATTTCGCCAACCGTGGCATTCGGTACATCGAGGGTAACCGCAAGTGTTCGCCGACGCGGCTCACCGCAGGACGCGGTACAAGGCAGAAAAGCAATGCATGCGCGGCCCGGCCCCCCGTAGCCCGCGGAAGGCTGGCAGTTTGGACGCTCAAGAACTGAAGACTCATCGGGGAGACGCTTGCCAATGTTCACCAGCAATCCGTTCGCTGAGCTTTCGGCGTCCGTACCACCCACCGTCATGCAGACCTACGTCGTCGTCATGGCGCTCTTGGTTGCGGGTGGCACGCTGTTCGACATCATGCATAAGAAGAGCGCCAGGTTCTTCTTTAGCAATTGGCGCAAATCCAAGACTAAAGCGACGCGGCAAGTCAGCGACGGAAGGATGGTATCCATAGCGGTCCAGACCGCGGTGGTTGACGTCATGGCCTCAGGTGAATTCTGCAACATGCGGCGCAGAATCGCCCATCTCCTGACAATGTACGGCTTTGTGATTTATGTCGTCACCACCGCTATCATGGTTTTCGCGTACCCGACGCCCGCCACCCCTGCGCCCGCTAGTCTACCGACATTGTGGTACATCGGGGCGTTGATGGTTTGCCTCGGCGGCTACTGGTTCTGGTTTTTCATACGCGTCGACGTTGCTGCAGAGGGGAATTCACCGTTCCGTTTTGTGCGCGCTGACCTATTTATTGTTGCACTTGTCTTGAGCGCGACCTTTGGCTTGATGTGGGCGTACGCGCAGACGAGGGGTAACCCTACTTGGGCAACCGTGTTTCTGGCTCTGTATGTCATCTCAACGACGGTGTTATTCGGATCAATTCCGTGGTCCAAGTTCTCACACATGTTCTTCAAGCCCGCTGCAGCTCTGCAGAAACGCGTGGCCGAGGCGAATGGCACGAGGGCCAACCTGCCGCCTCCCGCCGAGGCACCCAAAATTTACGGCCGCGTCCTCGGCCAGCCCCGACATTATTAGTCTGCCCACCTCGATCTTCGACAAGGGAGCAAGAAGATCATGCCCACGTTTGTCTACATGACGAGTTGCGACGGCTGCGGACACTGCGTCGATATCTGCCCGTCCGACATCATGCACATCGACAGCATTTACCGCCGCGCCTACAACATCGAGCCCAACATGTGCTGGGAGTGTTACTCGTGCGTCAAGGCATGCCCGCAAAATGCGATCGACTGCCGCGGCTATGCAGACTTCGCCCCTTTAGGCCACAGCGTTCGAGTGCTCAGGGAGCCTGAGAAGGCAACCATTTCCTGGAAGATCAAGTTCCGTGATGGCCGCGAAAAGGATTTTGTTTCCCCGATCCGGACCACGGCATGGGGATCGATTAAGTCTCCAGCTGATTACGCGTTGCCCACCCCGGCCGCCATGAATTCCCAGGAACTCGCGCACGAACCTGAGGCACTTAAGATCGATGCGCTGCCGGCGCTCAGTCGGGACCGGCTCAAGCAGGGATTGATTTGATGGGCCTGTTCACACGTCGAAAAACCGTCTTCGTGGATTCGGATATCCTCGTCATCGGCGGCGGCATGGGGGGATGTGGCGCCACGTACGAATCCAGGTACTGGGGGCGTGACCTGAAGATCGTCTGCGTCGAGAAAGCGAACATCGAGCGCAGCGGCGCGGTGGCGCAAGGCCTGTATGCAATCAACTGTTATATGGGCATGCAGTGGAAAGAAAATCAGCCCGAAGACCATGTCCGCTACGCACGCAACGACCTCATGGGTCTGGTGCGGGAGGATCTGGGCTACGATATCGCGCGGCACGTCGACTCCACGGTGCACAAGTTTGAGGAGTGGGGTCTCCCCATCATGAGGGATCCGGAGACCGGCAGATACCAGCGCGAAGGCAAATGGCAGATCATGATCCACGGCGAGAGCTATAAGCCCATCGTCGCTGAGGCCGCTCGGAAGGCCGCCACTGAAGTCTACAACCGGATCATGGTGACCCACCTGCTGCTGGACAAGACGAAGGCCGACAGAGTTGCAGGGGCCGTCGGGTTTA
>VAZM01000496.1 GCA_005883135.1 Alphaproteobacteria bacterium | reverse complement strand
CACGTCGGCCGCCAGCTTGGGTGCGGTCGGCTTGGATTGGCAGCTCGGCGGCTTCGCAGTCGATCCCCCGACCGCATCGAGCGCATCCATAGGTGACGCCAGTCCGGCCGCTCAACTCGTGCAAGCGATGGCGGGCTTTGGCGGCGGCGGTGCAGTCGGTGACTTGGATATCGCCGCACTCGCTGCCGACGCGTCATCGCAGCCGTTGCTGACGCCGCCGCAGCACGGGTGACGATGGCGCGTGTCCAATTCCGGAGGGTCGCGACGCTAACGAGAGACGATCAGTGAGGAGCCCGCGTCATGCCGGTCAATGTCTACACCACCTTCGACAATCCCTTGAACACCAGCGGCGACGGCACCCTTGCATCCGGGATCAACGATACGGGCCAGATCGTCGGTACTTACGCCGACGCAGGTGGCGTCCACGGCTTTCTCCTGAGCGGCGGTTCTTACTCCACTCTCGATGCGCCGTTGGCCCAGCAGTACACCGCAGCGCAAGGCATCAACGGCGCAGGTCAGATCGTCGGTATTTACTTCGGCCACGCCGGCCTGCAGAGCGGCCTGCACGGCTTCCTGTACAACAAAGGCGTTTACACCACCGTCGACGATCCCTTGGGCGCCGACGGCACCGCTGCAGCTGGCATCAACGACGAGGGCGACATCGTCGGGTATTACGGGGACAGCGCCGGCAACGTCCACGGCTTTCTCCTGAGCGTCGGCTCCTACACCCCGCTCGACGATCCTTTGGCGGCCCACCGCACGCTGGCGTTTGGCATCAACGGTAAGGGGCAGATCGTCGGGGCTTACGAGAACGCCAGTGGCCGGCACGGCTTCCTCTATAGCGGCGGCAGTTACACCACGCTCGACGATCCGTTGGCTACCGACGGCACCGAGGCCTTTGGCATCAACGGTAACGGGCAGATCGTCGGGCGCTATTTCAACGCCACTGGCACTCACGGCTTCCTCTACAGCGGCGGCATTTACATCACCCTCGACGATCCTTTGGCCACCAACGGAACCAATGCACTTGGCATCAACACCACGGGCCAAATCGTCGGGAATTACACCGACGGCAACGGCGCCCATGGTTTCCTTGAAATCACCGTGCCGAACCCGCCTCCAGCCGGTGCGACGACCGCAGACCTGATCTTGCGCGGTTCGAACACGTCCCCAGCCGTGGCCGGCCAATACGAGATCTATGACATCGGCAACAACGCGATCCTCGCCGGCTACTCGCTCGCAACCATCGGCACAGATTGGCAGTTCGCAGGCCTCGGCCGCTTCTTCGGCAGCGACACCACCGACATGGTGTTGCGCAACGGCGTGACCGGCGGCTTCGAGGTCTATGACATCAGCGACAACAACATCACCAATGCTGCGAGCCTGGGAGCGGTCGGATTGAATTGGCAGCTCGCCGGCTTTGGCGACTTCAACCACGATGGCTCGACCGACATGGTGTTGCGCAATTCCAGCACCGGCGCCTTCGAGGTCTACGACATCGTCAACAATGCCATTGCCTCATCGTCCAGCCTGGGGACGGTCGGCTTGACGTGGCAGGTCGGAGGCTTCGGCGACTTCAACGGCGACGGCACGACCGACATGGTGTTGCGCAACTCCAGCACCGGCGCATTCGAGGTCTACGACATCAGCAATAACGCGATTACGTCAGCATTCAACCTAGGGACGGTCGGATTGAATTGGCAGGTCGCGGGCTTCGGCAACTTCAACGGCGACGGCACGACCGACATGGTGTTGCGCCATTCCAGCACCGGCGCGTTCGAGGTCTACGACATCGTCAATAACAGCATTACCACAGCCGCCAATTTGGGAACGGTGGGGCTCGAATGGCAGGTCGCGGGCTTCGGCCCCATGCACGGAGCCGGCACGTCGGACATGATGTTGCGCAACGTCAATACCGGCGAGTTCGAGGTTTACGACATCGCCAACAACATGATCACGTCGGCCGCCAGCTTGGGTGCGGTCGGCTTGGATTGGCAGCTCGGCGGCTTCGCCGTCGATCCGCCGACTGCGTCCGCGGGGGACTCGAGTCAGGTCGGCCAACTCATGCAAGCGATGGCGGGCTTCGGCGGCGAGAGCGGCGCAGCCGATGGCTTGAATATCGCCGCGCTCGCTGCCGAGCAGTTGCAGCAAGCTTTTCTGACGACACCGCAGTC
Source organism: Alphaproteobacteria bacterium (assembly GCA_005883135.1). Lineage (GTDB taxonomy): Bacteria > Pseudomonadota > Alphaproteobacteria > Rhizobiales > Xanthobacteraceae > VAZQ01. The sequence continues at coordinate 363 of VAZM01000496.1, read as the reverse complement.
CGCATGACGGCGGCCGAAGCGGGGATGGCGCCTGTCCGATCCTGGAGGGGCCGCGACACAACGAGCGACGATCACTGAGGAGCCCGCGTCATGCCAGTCAATGTCTACACCACTCTCACCGCTCCCTTAGCCACGGGCACCACCATTGCACTGGGCATCAGCGGGACTGCCCAGATCGTCGGCGTTTACACGAATGGAAGCGGCACCCATGGCTTCCTTGAGAGCGGTGGCACGTATACCACCCTCGACGATCCGTCGGCCACCAATGGCACCTATGCAGCTGGCATCAATGGCATGGGCCAGATCGCGGGGTACTACTTCAACGGTACTGGCGAACACGGCTTCCTCTTCAGCGGCGGAACC
>VAZM01000495.1:3277-5672 GCA_005883135.1 Alphaproteobacteria bacterium | reverse complement strand
ATCAGGTAGCCGATCCCGGAAATCGCGGTATAGAGATCGGCGAGCACCATGCCGATGAGCCCCCGACCGAGCGCGAGCCGCAATCCCGTCACGATGAACGGAAGCGACGCCGGCAGCACGATATTCCACCACAACTGGCCCTCGGAGCAGCGAAAGGCGCGACCGACCTCGAGCAGCTTCGGATCGACGCTTTTGACGCCCTGATAAGTGTTGATCACCATCGGGAAAAACGCGAACAGGAAGAGGATGATGACCTTGGCCGTGGTGTCGAACCCGGCCCACAGCACAATCAGCGGAACAAGCGCGACCGAAGGAATGGAATAGAGGAACGTGATGTATACGGTGAGTGCGACGTCGAGCACCCAGAAGCGCGCGAGCAGGAGCCCGATGCCGATCCCGAACACCACCGCGAAGGCAAAGCCGATCGCGAGCACAACCAGGCTCGGCCACAGATAGGTCCACAGCTCGCCGCTGAGCACCATGTGATAGGCCGCGATCGCCACTTTGGTCGGTGAGGTAAACAGCACCGGGTCGACATTCCGAGCTGCGAGCTCCCACAAGCCCAACGCGATCGCGAGCGACACGAGGCGGATTGCAAGGTCGATCAGACGGCGGCGGCGCCTTCGCGCAGCCGCGACGCGCTCGGCGCGCGCCCGATCGATGGAGATATCGACCGGCGGTGCGGCATCGCCCAACTCACCGCGGGCCCCTTCGACGGTGGTCACGCAACCTCTCTCGCGGCTCGCAGATTACGGTTCGCACTATGAAGCTGATGCCAGATGTGCAAGCGGATCTCCGCAAAGCGCGGATCGGAGCGCACCGTATCCGCGCTGCGGGGCCAGCCGAACGGTAGGCTAAGCACCTCCTTCACGCGTCCCGGGCGCGCGCTCATCACCGCGATGCGGTCACCCAGCAGGATCGCCTCGTCGATCGAATGGGTAATGAACACCATGGTCTTGCGCTCATCCGGCCGTTCCATGAGCGCAAGGAGCTCCTCCTGCAGTATCTCGCGGGTCTGTGCGTCGAGCGCCGCAAACGGCTCGTCCATCAACAGAATCGACGGGTTCATCGCGAGCGCGCGCACGAGGCCGACGCGCTGCTGCATCCCCCCGGACAGCTGGTAGGGATAATGACGCTCGAAGCCGGTCAGTCCCACCAGGTCGAGGTAGTGCGTGACCCGTGCCTTGATATCGGCGCGCGGCACCCGCGCCATGGCCAGCCCGAAGGCCGCGTTGTCGTAGACCGTTTTCCACGGCAGCAGGCCGAAATGCTGAAAAACCACTGCAACCCCATCAGGGGGACGCATACCGACCGGCTTGCCATGGATGAGAAGCGTTCCGCTGCTGAGGTTTGTGAGGCCTGCGATACAGCGCAACAGCGTGGTTTTGCCGCAGCCCGAGGGACCGACGACGCACATGATCTCGTTGCGCTTGACCGCAAGCGACAGTTGATGAAAGGCGACGACGGCGCCGTCGAGGAACAGCTTGCTGGCACCCTCGGCGAGGATCGCTGCATCCACGGCTTCGTCGCCGACACCCATGCGTCCCTCATTCACGCCCGCAGCCGTCCTTCGTTGGCGCGGCGGTGCCGGCAAGTGTCCGGAAAAAACCTACCGAAGGCAAATGCGAGCTTCCGCGCGGGGCACGGGTGCGCAACTCGGCGGGCGGAGACCGTCCGCCTTTATTGCTTGGCGGAAAGCTGCTGGAGCACCGGCCCCCACTGCTGTTGCTGCTCGCGAATGAAGGCGGTGACCTCGGCAGGAGACATCGGCAGCGGATAGCTGCCGCGGCCTGCGAGCTGTGTCATGAGCGTCGGGTCCGTCATCACTTTGCGCAGGTCGTCGCTGACCTTTTGCACGATGCCTTCCGGCGTGCCGACGGGCGCCACCAGTCCCTGCCAGCCAATCGCGCGGAAACCGGGCACGGTTTCGGCCACGGTCGGCAGATCGGGGAAGTCGGGCAGACGCTGTGCCGATGCCACGGCGAGCGACTTGAGGTTTCCCCCTTGGACTGCTCCCGCGAGCCCTGCATAGCCCTCGATGATCAAAGGAATGCGACCGCCGATGATGTCGATGAGCGCGTGGTTCGGGCCGCCCGAATAGACCAGCAGCAACTTGATGCCGGTTCGAAGTTGCAACAGTTCGCCGGTCAAATGCGTGAGCCGTCCGATCCCGGTGACCGCATAGGAAATCTCGCCCGGTCGTTGCTTTGCCAGCGCAATCAATTCCGGCAGCGTCGCAACGCCGAGGGAGGGCGCTGCCGCGATGAACATCGGCTGCTCGGTCAACGAACCGATCGGCGCAAAATCGCGCGGCAGCTCAAACGCGGTATTGCCTGCTTTGCCCGGCGCCGGCAGGAACACCGACAGCGCCGGCATATAAAGCGTATAGCCATCG
>VAZM01000495.1:0-3268 GCA_005883135.1 Alphaproteobacteria bacterium | reverse complement strand
TCGGGCGCAGCCTCGGCCGCGACGCGAGCGGATATCACGCCGCCGGCGCCGGGTTGGTTGACCGGCAACACCTGTTGACCCCAGATGTGACCCAGCCGATCAGCGACCAGGCGCAACGTGACGTCGACCGCGCTGCCTGGCGCCGAATCCGAGATGATCTTGACCGGCCGGGTCGGATAATCCTCGGCATGGGCCTGTGGCGCGAGATTAGCCGAGAGTGCCAGCAGGGAAAGCAACACTACGTGCCGGAGCCGATGCATGTTCATGTGGCTATCTCCGAGGGCGTGAAGGACGGCACCCCTCAGCACGATATTATCACCGCGGCGGGCACGCAAAATGGGGCGAGAGGACACAGGCGCCTCGCGCGCGGCCCGCGCCGAGAGGCTGCGCGTTCGTCATGATCCGCCCTCCTCCCTTTCGAGCCGAACATATCGGCAGCCTGGTGCGGCCGCCGGAACTGCTGCGCGCGCGCCAGCAGCACGCCGCCGGCACGCTCGATCGCGAGAATTTGGCGGCAATCGAGAATGCGGCCATCGCCCGCGTGGTGAAGCTGCAGGAAGAGCTCGGTCTGCAAGTGGTGACCGACGGCGAGTTCCGCCGCGGCACTTATTCCGATGCCTTCACCAGCGCCGGCATTTCCGGCGTGAAGATCGAGATGACCGAGGAGGAAGGCTGGACTAGCTCACACAGCCACGGCCACCGGATGGCGCGGCGCATTCCAACGGTCGTCGGGCGCATCGCCTGGAGCGGACCGCAGAACGCCGATGATTTTCGTTTTCTCAAGTCGCTGACCACGCGAACGCCGAAGATCACGCTGCCGGGCCCTTGCTACATTCATTACCGCGCCGGGCGGGCCAATATCAGCCGCGACGTCTATCCCGACCTCGACACCTTCTGGTCCGACCTGGTGGAGGCCTACGCCAGTGAAATGCGCGCGCTGGCCGAGGCCGGCTGTCGATATCTGCAGATCGACGAAACGTCGCTGGTCAAACTCGGCGATGCGCGCGTGCGGCAGCTGCTCGCCGAGCGCGGTGACGACTGGCGCGATCTGCTGGGCATCTATATCGGCGTCATCAATGCCCTGGTTGCTGCGGCGCCGAGGAACATGACGATCGGGATTCATATTTGCCGCAGCCAGGACCCGAGCTGGCAAGCAGAAACCGGCTACGATCCCATTGCGGAGCCGCTGTTCAATGCGATGCAGGTGGGGAACTACTTTCTCGAATACGACAATGCGCGCGCGGGCACATTTGCGCCGCTGCGATCGGTGCCGGAGGGAAAGTTCGTGGTGCTGGGCCTCCTGGCGTCAAAAGTCGCCGAACTGGAAAGCGTCGATCTCCTCGAGCAGCGGATCGAAGAAGCAAGCCGCTATATCAAGCTCGAGCAATTGGGCTTGAGCCCGCAATGCGGATTCGCGACGAGCGCGGCCGAACACGTCACGGTGACAGAGCACGTCGAACGGGCCAAGCTTGCGCGCGTCGTGGAGGTGGCACGGCAGGTCTGGGGCAGCGCCTGACCGAAAAACGCTGCGCTCACGTCTAGACCGGCCAAGTCTCCAAGCGGAAAGCCGAATCCCAGAACATCCACTCCAGCTGGACGGCGCGCGTGAACGCCGCGTGCATGCGGGCGCGCAAGGCTGACGCCGCATCAGCGGCAACCTCGTCCGTCGCCGTAATGACTGCAAGCACTGCGGCGTGGAACTCTTCACCCGCATAAGTATCGATCCAGGCCTGATACGGATTGGGCGGCTTGGCGCGCGCGTGAATATCGCGTCCCACCTCGGCATAAATCCAGAAGCAGGGCAGCAGCGCCGCGAGCAGCACTTCGTACGGCTCGGCATAGGCCGTGGCGAGCAGATAGCACACGTAATGATGGCACGCCGGCGAGAGCGGGGTTTGCGCAAACATTTCCGCCGTGATGCCGTATTGCCTGAAGAACGAGCCGTGCAGCGCGCGCTCGACGACAAGGGCGCCCTCCGCCGCTTTGGCAAATTGCACGATCCGATCCGCATCCGGCGCCTTCGCCGCTGCAAGCGCCAAAGCGCGTCCGAAGCCGACGAGGTAATGCGCGTCCTGCGTGATGTAGTGCTTGAACCGCACTTCGCTCAGTGAGCCCGATGCGAGCTGCGCGTTGAAGGGCATGGCGCGGATGGTCTCGTAGGTGGCGGCGTTGCGATCCCACGCTTGGCGCGAGAAGTGTGCGGTTGCGCTCATCCGGCAGGTCCGTTGATCCGACGGTTTCATTATACGGCGCTCGGCATCGGTTCGGAAAACGCTCCCATCGCGGCGGATGGAGAACCGAATACCTTCGAATTCGCCGGCCTGATATTCGCGGAACCGCATTCCCTCTCAGGCATTGGCGTGCCGGGACATGCTCCGTCGCACGATGCGGAACTTTGGGCATGGTTCCCGTGACGCGCCCCGTGCGTCCGTCGGGCATCGCCCACGCGACCACCCGGGCGTGCATCAGCAACCATCGGCAGCACGGTCGGATGTCCCGATCGATGCCTTCTTGCATTGGAAGGAGATGAGTATGCGTAGAGGAGTTGCAATGGCCGCGTTGGTTGGAGGCTTCGTCGCGGCGACGACCTTGCCTGCTGGCGCGCAATACATCGGCTGGGACGGCTGGGGCGGCGGAGTGGGGGTGAGCGTCGGCTTCGGAGCGCCGGGCTTCTACGGCGGCTATGCCGCCTATCCGAGCTATTACGCCCCTGCTCCGAGCTATTACGCGGCTGCCCCGAGCTATTACGCGGATGCCCCGGAAGTGTACGCGTATTCCGGCCCATCGTATGGAGTGTATAGATACGCCGGTGCGCCCGCATATAGCTATGGCTCTACCACCATCTATGAGCCCGGCTACGCCTACGGCGGGTCTGGCTACGTTGGCGGCTACCGCGAAGGCGTACGCTCGCGGAGCTACGCGGCCGGAAGCTACGCGGCTGGCGGCTACCGCGAAGGCGTACGCTCGCGGAGTGCGATCAGATCGGCACGAGCCGAGGTCGGCGATCGGACGTTCAGCCGGGGCACGCGCGGCACCACTCTGAGGACCGGATCGAACGTTCGCTCCACGTCCGCAGCGCGGCCGCGTGGCAGCGCCCAGAATGCATCCATGCGTGGAAACGAGACCACCGGCCGGGGCGGCACATCGACCGGCGCACGCGGCGGGGCGAGGATGCAGCCAAGCGGCATGAGCGGCGGAGCCAGCATGCAGGGCGGGACAACCGGACAGTCCGGCCAAATGGGCGGACAGCCTGGGGCCGGACGATAGA
>VAZM01000494.1:1576-6133 GCA_005883135.1 Alphaproteobacteria bacterium | reverse complement strand
GAGCCTGCGGTCGAGCACGCCGTAGAGCCGCTGCGCCTCCTTGAGGAAGCGCTCCTCGGCGTAGGGCGCCTTGCCTTTGTTGTATTTCACGAAATGGTGGACTTGGCCGAACATCGGCCCGGGTCCTCCCATCTGCCACATCAGCCATTCGAGCACGCGGTAGCGCGGCTCGCCCGATTTCGGCAGCAGCTTTCCGGTCTTGTCGGCGAGATAGATCATGATCGCCGCCGACTCCATCAGGCTCATCCCGGTGTCGTGGTCGACGATGGCGGGGATGCGGTTGTTCGGGCTGATCTTCAAGAACTCGGGCTTGAACTGCTCGTCCTTGCTGATGTCGACGGCGTGTGCGGCATAGGGCAGAGCCAACTCCTCGAGCAGGATGGAGGCTTTGCGGCCATTGGGCGTCGTCCAGGTATAGAGATCAATCACGGTTTTCCTTCCTGTGGTCGCGGTTCGACGTGAATGCGGTCTGACAATTTTGCCGGCTAGTGTCCCGATTCCGAAGTTCGCATCATTGTGCTGCAGCCTCGTCTGCGAACTTCGGAATCGAAGGACACTAGCAACTTATTGATCTAGTGTGGCTTTGGTTCAGAAGTCCGCATTTCGGTCTCGCTTCAAGAATGATGCGGACTTCTGAACCGCCACACTAGCGGGCTGAGCCGAGCACGCGTGGTACCCGGAAATCGCAAGCGCGTCGATACGAAAATCTCGGCGCGGAGCGCGAAGCCATCCGTCTCGGAGGGTCAAAAGGAGATGGACGTGGACGCGAATGTGAGCGGGCTAGTCTTAATGTCAGGGACGCATGCGCCGCTCTGGGCTTACTTGGACGCACAACGCGGATTCTTCGCAATCTGGTTTGCTACTGCAACTGGTGTCGGCGTTATCGAGGCTGATGCCACCTAAGAAGCAGATGAAGGAGGTCCCGACGCGTCCGGCGCACTAAGGAAAACGGGCGAGAGGTCCAACCGCGGACCGGCTCGCCGCGATTTCGAACGGAAGTGGTGGACCGGCCTTTAATTAGCACCGTATCCCGAACCGGCGGAGCGCTCTGCAGAGTTCAACGGACGTGTAGGGCTTTCGGACGAAGGCGATGAAAGGCGTGTTCCTAAAAGAGTTGCTGACATCTGCGTTGTCACCGCCACTTGCGATCACGACGGGCAGCGACGGATGGGAGGCTCTGATTTCCCGGACCAAAACGTCGCCGCGCCGATCGGGAAGCCCCATGTCGATGATCACCGCATCAACGCCACCCGGGATAAGGCCTAATTTACTCAGTGCCTCGTTGGCGGAGGTTGCCGTATCCACCTTAATTCCTGCTTCCTCCAGGTACTCCACAGCAAGCATCTGGATCATCACTTCGTCTTCGACGAGCAGGACCCGCGCCGGAATTGATTTCGCGTCGATGATATCACGGAGCTTTTCGCTCAACGCGGCCTGAGTGAACGGTTTCGTGAGCAGTTCGACGCCGGCATCGAGGCGGTCTTCGTGCACGATCGCGTTACGGGCATAGCCCGTCGTGAACAGTACTTTCAGATTTGGATGAAGCCTCTTGGCTTCTTCGGCAAGTTGCCGCCCATTCATTCCACCGGGCAGCCCAACGTCGGTAAACAGAACTGCCACTTGTGGGTGGCTCTCCAGCATCTGGAGTGCAATTCGGGCGGTGGATGCTTCGAGCACGGAATAGCCCAGATCACGCAGGCTGTCGGTGGAATAGGATCGGACATCCTCATCGTCCTCCACGACCAGAACTGTTTCACGGTTTTTCCCCCGAGCCAAAGGCCGAATCATTTCTTCTTCTGCGTCCTGTGCCGGGGCCGCATAGCGAGGCAGGTAGATTTTGACGGTCGTCCCTTCACCCACTTCGCTGTAGATTTTGACGTGCCCGCGGGACTGTTTCACAAATCCGTAAACCTGCGAAAGGCCAAGGCCGGTGCCGTGCCCCACTTCTTTGGTGGTGAAGAACGGATCAAAGGCCTTCGCCTTCACCTCCGGAGGCATGCCCATGCCGTTGTCAGTCACGGCGAGCATCACATACTGGCCCGGTAGCACTTCCACCTGCGCCGAAGCGTAGCGGTCATCGAGATGTACATTCGCGGTTTCGATGGTGAGCTTGCCGCCCTTCGGCATCGCGTCGCGAGCGTTCACGGCGAGATTGACAATCGCGACGTCCAGCTGATTCGGGTCGGCCATGGCCCGCCACAGTCCACCTGCAAGAACCGTCTCGACTGAGATCTGCTCTCCGAGGGTGCGGCGTAGGAGGTCCGACATCCCGGTTACAAGGCGGCCAAGGTCGATGGGTTTCGGTTCGAGGGGCTGTTGACGTGAGAACGCCAACAGACGTTGGGTAAGTGATTCCGCTCGCCGAGCGCCGCGCATCGCATTGTCGGCCGACCGCTTAAGGCCGTCCACATCAAAATCGTCATCCTGAAGCTGGCGCTGTAATGCTTCCAGATTGCCGATAATTACGGTAAGAAGATTGTTGAAGTCGTGAGCGACGCCGCCTGTCAGTTGTCCGATGCCTTCCATCTTTTGCGACAGTTGAAGGCGCTCTTCCGTGGCCTTACGTTCAGTCAAGTCCCGCGTGACTTTCGCAAAACCGATTACTTCACCGTTGCTGTCGCGGATGGCATTGATGACTACGCTTGCCCAGAATTGGGTGCCGTCTTTGCGGACCCGCCATCCTTCCGCTTCGTATTTGCCGGTGCGGGCGGCTGTCTCCAATGCTTTGTAGGGAACACGGTTCGCCTGATCGTTCTCGGTGTAGAAACGCGAGAAATGCTGGCCGATGATTTCGTCTGGGGCGTAGCCCTTGATGCGCTGCGCTCCCGGATTCCAGTTAACAATAGTCCCGATCGGATTGAGCATGAAGATGGCGTAGTCGGTGACGCCTTCCACCAGGATGCGAAAACGGCGCTCCGTCTCCTCAAGCTGAACTACCCTCGCCGCGAGCTCCTTTGCCCTTTGTTCCGCGCGCTGTTCCAACGTGCGGTTAAGCTCCTGCAATTTACCTTCCGCTTCCGTCCGAGCTGTCACCTCACGCTGGCTGGTTTGATATAACCTTGCATTATCGATTGCGCGCGGTCAGTAAATATTCCCGGCTGATGGTGACCGAAGAATAGTCCGCCGAGCACTCCGCCGCTCCGTGAAACCACCGGCACTGCGAGATAACTGCGGACCGGCAGATGGCCGGGCAGCATCCCGCGGTAGGGCTCGCTCTTGCCGTAGCGCGGATCGGCGAGGATGTCGGGGGATCGGACCACACCCGTCCCGCGAAATGTCGGTTCGAACACCGCTGTATTCCGCGGCATTGGGAAATTTGCGAAAGCTTCGCGGGGCGCGCCCGACAGTGTGTAAAGCGTGTAGGCCTCGCCGTCCGGCCGAATGGCGTTATAAAAGAACGCCCCGAATTCCGCGCCGCTGAGTTCAACGCCCGCGTCGGTGACGATCTGTACCAGGTTTTCGAGGTCCAGTTCTGCACCGACCGCAATACCGGTCCGGTTGAGAACTTCGAGGGCGTGAGTCTCCTCCCGCAGTTCCCTGACGCGTGCTTCAAGCGTTTCGTTAACGCCAAGTAGGCGCGCCTCCAACTGCTTGCGGTCGCCGATATCGTAGAACGTGCCGCGCAGGACATTGCCGTCGGTTTGGCCTTTGCCGGCCAGCCAGTGGTACACTCCGTCCCGCATCACCCGGAACTCAACGTAGAAGCCGCCCTTCCTGCCGGCCTCCAGGGCCTCGTGGACCTTCGCAAGATCGCCCACGAACATTGCGCGCTGCCATTCCTCAAGACTGTCAGGTGCCTTGTTTGGGCTTAAGCCAAACAACAACGCGACACCGGGTGCCCAGTCCCATCTCTTGGACTCGAGGTCGTATTCGAAAGCGCCGATTCCACTTGCTGCTTCGGCCGCGCGAAATCGGTCCTCGACTCGCCCCTTTGGTTTTTTGCCACGGGCGTCTTTGTTTTTATCGCTCATCAAGCCTTTGTGCGCGTGGCGTTTCCATTTAGAATTGCTTTTGCTTCCGTCATGGCGCGAAGCTTTCCGAGCGCCACGTGCCTGGGAAGGTGATTGAATCCGCAGGAGCTGGTGATCACCGTTTGCTCAGGCGCGAGCCACTTGTGGGCCTTGAGCCGTTCGACGACTTGTTCGGCAGTTTCGACGTTTGGCGACTGAACGTCGACCGCGCCTACCCCGAGCTGCTTGCTGCCAAGGCAATGCTGGTAGTGCGGTGTCATATCGTGCTCGATCAAATAGCCATCGCACTCGATCTTGCAGACCAGGTCTGCCTTGTAGCGTCCCTTGTCGAAATAGCGATGGCCGATCTGCCCGTCGTAATCAGCCCCTACGGCGTAGTTGCCTTGGCAAATGTGCACCGTGACATGCACTTCATCCGGCAGGTCATCGATTGACAGGTTGATCGCATCCACCGCCCACCGCACTTCGTCGTCGCTGACGGGCGTGAAGTAGGGCTCATCGATCTGGATATGCTTGCAACCGGCATCCGTGAGGCGCTTGAAGTTGTGATGTAGAAGCTTCCCGAAGTCGCCAATCATTCGCGAGA
>VAZM01000494.1:0-1511 GCA_005883135.1 Alphaproteobacteria bacterium | reverse complement strand
CTCGAATTCATCGACGAGGCCGAGATCAATATTGTCAGCAATGGGACCCCTGCAGACGGCCGCCGGATGAAAGACGTTGGGGTCGTAAGGGGTGATAGGCTTGGGCCGCGTCTCGCCATGGAAACAGGGAATCTTCTCCCAGAAATGATTGAGCATCGCGTTCGGCGGCGCATGCCGATTGTGCCGCCGTCGGTGCATCTCGCCGCCGGTAATCACGTCGATGCCGGCGATTTCCTGCTCGAGGATGGCCGCTTGCGTCGCGCGCAGTTGCGCGTCCACCGATCGCCTTCGCCGAGTTGGCCAAAGGCAACAAGGCGGTCCAATGCTTCGTACCATCGAGGCACGCTGTGCGCCCCCACCACTGTGGTCGTGTACCGCGGATAAAGCGGCATGCTTGTGAAAGGCCCCTTAGACACGCATCTTAGGCGTCTGGCTTTTTACTCGGAGACGCGGCTTTTTGGCGAGCCCAAACCGCGACTTACGCAAAAAAGCGCTCGTCGACATTCGAACGCGCCGGCGCGAACTGAGTTCCATCGACATGTGAACGCGTTGCCCGACGACCAGGCGAGGCCCAGGACGGGCGCCCGCTGATGGCGTTCGAGGTTCCCGGCGAGCGCCGCCCTAGGCGCCCCGGTCGAATTCAACGAGCTGCTGGTCCAAAACCCGGCCTTCCCTTCGCGGCGTGCGTCATGCGACGCGCGCCGTGCTGGCGCCGCCCTCGCTGCTTTCCCAAGAGCCGCGCAGTCACCCCCTGCGCCCGATGTCCGTCACTTCGACCTCGACCGGGACCTCGCGGCCGTCGCGTTGCACCGTCAGCGTCACGTTCTTCCCGACCCCGACGCGCTCGAGCTCCTGGATCAAATCCGCGAGCCCGCGCACCGTCTTTCCGTTCACCCCGACGATGACGTCGCCCACCTTTCCGCTGCGCGGGTCGATGCCGCGCAATCCGGCGCGCTCGGCGGAGGAGCCCGGGGTGGTTCGCACGATGACGACGCCTTGCGCGCCGGCGCGGGTGGCCGCCGCTTCGCTGGCGGCAACGATGCCAATTCCCGGGGTCGGCACCGAGCCGCGGCGGATGAGCTCGGGCACCACGCGGTTGACGGAATCGATCGGTATGGCGAAGCCGATGCCCGCGTTCGTCCCGGAGGGAGAAAGGATGGCGGTGGTGACGCCGATCACGCGCCCCGCCGAGTCGAGCAACGGGCCGCCGGAATTGCCGGGATTGATGGCTGCGTCGGTCTGGATCACGTTGGTGATTTCGCGGCCGCCGCTCGTGGGCAGGCGGCGCTTGAGCGCGCTGATGATCCCGGTGGTCAAGGTTTGATCCAGCCCGAACGGATTACCGATCGCGAACACCAATTGCCCGACCTTGAGATCGTCGGACGCGCCGATCGCAATCGGCGGCGGCAACGAGCGCGGGTTGTCGACGCGAATGACCGCGAGATCGTAATTGGGCGCGGTCCCGACGATGTGCGCGCGCAACACCTGGCCGGAGGCGAAGCGCACCGCCA
>VAZM01000493.1 GCA_005883135.1 Alphaproteobacteria bacterium | reverse complement strand
TTTCATCGCTCGTTGTCGATTGACGAGAACGCTCAGTTCGAAGGATCGTCGCGACGGGTTGAGAATCCAACGGAGCCATCGTCGAGCATCGCCGCCAAGGGTCCGGAGAAAGAAGACAAGCAGAGCTCGGCACTTTCCCCGTACATGCAGCGCGTTGAAGAACCGGCATCGACCGAGTGGTCCGAATCGGCAATTGAGCCGAAGCACTAGGTCGTGCACCCCGGACGTTGTCCGGCATCGCACGGCTGATGCGCGCAGAAATATCTCGGGCGCTTCGCAGCGCATCGCGCCAGTACAACGCCAACCGACAGTAAAAGCGGTGATGCTGAGTCGATTGGATCCGCTGGACATGCCCAGGCTCGACGTGCTCGACGAGGAGTTCGGAGAGGACGCCGCCGCGAGTCTGCATGCGCGCCGCCGCCGGATAGGCGCACGGCTTTTAATGCTGGCCATTGTGGCGCTGGGCCTAGGCGCCATCGGTGCGATCGCCTTTGCTTGGTCGAACGCGGATGGGCCGCTGCGGTTCGAGCTGCAATCGGCGGCTACCGCGTCGAAAAGCGCGCAACCCGCGGCAGCGCAGGAGGACATCGAGCGGCTACGGGACCAGCTCGACGCGCTGAAGAACGACGTCAAGGAGCTCACGGAGGCACAACATCAGGCGGCGCATACCATCGCGATCATGAAGGCGGCCGAGGAGGACTTGCGACGCGAGGTGCCACCCCCGTATTGGTACTCGAACACGGCGACGTTGGACTTGGCCATCGCAAACCAACCGCAATGGGCCGGCGTCGCGCCGCCGCCCCGCCGCCCCGCGACCGAGCGCTCCGAATCGCGCGGTCTGCGCAAGGGCGGGCGCGTTGCGCCAGCATCGCCAGCGTCTCCGCAGTAACCACCCTGCCGACGTTTGCCATTACCGGTGCCTCGCGAGCCGCGAGGCTCGCCGGCCGCGCCCGTATGCTCCGGGCTGGGAATAAATGGCTCTAGGAACGAGTCTGCTATTCACGGAACCGCTTGGCCTTCGGGGGGTTACATGCCCATTACTGCCTACGAGTTCAAAATCGATCCCGAAACCAAACGGGTTCTGGGTGTTGCGCTCGAAATCACTCGCATATCCCTCGGGCTTGAAGACAATTTCGCCAACGGAATAATCATCAAGCGACTCATTGAACTCGCCAAGGCCGGCGAGCGCAATCCCGATCTGTTATGCAAGGGCGCAATCGAGAAATTGCGCGGGCATTTGTACAGTGACTAACACGGAGATCATCCAAGTCGCCCCAGGCAACAAGAAACGGCGATGATCCGGCTAACGTACGCGATGAGTGGTGCGAGTTCCCTGAGGTTCAAATCCAGGAAGAGTCGACAAGCAGCGCGGCAACATGCGAGCATGGGTCGTCTCGCGCAGCCGAGTCCTAAACCCCCGCCGGGTCGCAAAACTCGGCGGGGTTTTGCATCCAAGTGACGGGGCGAGTTAGGTCGCTACTTTCATTCCGCGCAGTCGACCGTTCGGTCAGGAACCTCTCGCGCGCTCCGCGGCGGGTGGAAGCGCCCGCTCGGCTTTGATCGCAAGTTCCTGCTCGTGCCGCACGATAATCACGCCAGCTCTGCGGCAGGCACCTCAAGCCGTTATCGGCGTAGGCGAAAAAGGCTGGTCCGCGCATCGCCCCCCGTCCATTGGGCGGCAGGATCAGACGGCGAGACGAACTTCGGCGTGACCTCGCTCGCCGCGCCAGTCTGCCGGCCGCTGCTCGCCATCGCCCATGAGCGGTCGGCCGTTGCCGCGGTCAGCTGCTGGCGGCATAGTTCGCATCATGGCGACCCGGCGTTCTGCACAGACCATACCGGACCTGTTCTCGGCACCGCCGACAGCAAAGGCGCCCGAGCCCCTAGCCGTCCCACAGAACAAGGCCAACACCGGCAGCGTGGCTTCGCAGCCGCGCCTTTTTTTGCCCAAGGACCTAGCCGGAGCGCTGAAGCGACTGGATACTGCCGAAATCGATGCTCTGCTTGCGGCTGTCACCACCGAGGCAGAGCGCCGCGGTCGACGTGCCAAAGACAAGCCAACAGCCGATGCAAGGCCACAACCCCGCCAGGCCTCCGCCGAGCATGGCACCGGTTCGTTGACAACGGGCAAGCTGAACGCAGTGCGCGCCGCTTTCAAAGCTGGCGTCAAGCCTTCGGCGATCGCGCGGCAGTTCGGGATTTCACAGTCCGATGTCAGGAAGGCGCTCGCCACCGAGGGCCGGGACCGAAAATCTGGTCGCTAGCGCGGTCATCATGCGGGGCGGGCGAGTAGCGTCGGCGGAATTTCAATGCCGATCCAACAGATTTCGGCTTACAACGCAGCCCGCGACCGGAACAGTCCGATCAAGGCGCACCAGATCAACCTGGTCTCATCTCAACAGAACGTTCCGTCTGGCGACGTTCATTACACGCCATATCGTCGGAACTCTTCGGCAATATCCGGTTGGCTCTTCGATGCGGCTGCGATGTCTTTGTTTCCTGCATCGGTCTCGCCCTTTCTCAGTTTGGCAATCCCCCGGCCATAGAGTGAGCTTGCCGTTTCTCCGCCCAGCAAAATGGACTGATCGTAGTCGGCGATCGCTTTGTTGAACTCGCCCAGCTTCAGGTAAACG
>VAZM01000344.1:13944-14362 GCA_005883135.1 Alphaproteobacteria bacterium | reverse complement strand
CCTCGTGCGGTTTGCGCACACGCGGCCGGTGCACGGCGAGTGCGGCGGCTACATGGTGCTGGGCGAAGGCATGGAAGACGCGGCGGGCGTGCGCCATGCGATGACCGGCCTGCTCGGACATTCCACGAGCTTCGCCAAGCGCAAGCTGCATCTCGGCTACCGGGAGGCACGTCTTCGCGCAGACAGTCCGATCGGACCGGCGCAAGCGATCGTTCGCGGACATGAATTTCATTACGCGACCCTCATGGCCGGCGGCGACGAGCCGCTGGCCGAGCTTGCGGATGCGCAGGGACGCTCGGTCGGCACCGCCGGCGGCCGCCGCGGCCATGTCACCGGCACGTTCTTTCACGCGATCGCGCACAAGGAGATGAAGTGAGCAAACACGGTTGCTACATCGATATAGGACAATGGTCTGAGA
>VAZM01000344.1:10507-13936 GCA_005883135.1 Alphaproteobacteria bacterium | reverse complement strand
GATCCGTAGGCTTTATTTCGCAAAGTAACCGATAAGTTGCGCGATCGGAGGATCGACGCCTGTCTGCTGACAGAAACGTTACGTGCGTACGAGGCGGAACAGGTTGCGTGACTAAAGCCTTGCTCCGATTTCGAACTCCGTTTATCCTGCACGCTATAGTTGTGCAGAGCCGGGGGTGTTTGTCATGAAGAAAGCTTGGCTGGCTTCGGCCGTTGTCATTGCTTCTGTAGCTTCTCCCTTAGCAGCACTCGCCGCTGACCTGCCTCCGGAAGCGCCCGCGAGGGCGCCGATCGCCCTCTACAACTGGACCGGTTGCTATGTCGGCGGCCATGTCGGCGGCGCGTTCAGCGACGATACCACGACCAACCAACTCGAAGTCTCGACGAGCCGCAACTCGTCCGGGTTCGTGGGCGGTGGACAGATAGGCTGCGATTATCAGTTCGTTCCGGGCTGGGTGCTGGGAGTCGAGGGTCGGGCGGCATGGACCAGCCTGAAGGCCAGCAATGCTGGCAGCGTGAGAAACCTGGTGACGGGCGTTATTCTTCCGTCACAATTCACCGTCAGCAACGACTTCCTGGCCTCGGCCACCGCCCGGCTAGGTTACAGCTTCGTCGACCGCTGGCTCTTCTACGTCAAGGGCGGTGCCGCCTGGACGAACGAAAAGGCCGACGACGCTTTCACTACGGTTCGCGGGATCGCTGTTGACCCCAGCACGTCCAGTACCCGGACTGGGTGGACGATTGGGACGGGCGCAGAGTGGGCATTCGCGCCAAACTGGTCGGCGACGCTCGCGTACGATTATTATGACTTCGGCAGCAAGGGACTTTCGCTCACCGACCCCAATGCAACCGTGACCATATTCAGTTTCAAAGATACGATCCACACCCTCACTGCCGGCGTGAATTATCGTTTCTGAGACACGAATAATCGCCGCCAGGTCTCTACGCGCTGGCGAAACGTCGCCACGATTGATCACCTTCGCCACAGATTGCATCAGCATCGCACCGTCGAAGCTGAAAACCGGGAGCATCAGGTTGGTTTTTGGCTTGTTGGAAGTGCGATAATGATCGGCCGCGTGAACGCGACGCGGAGCTATCAACCAAGGAAAAATAGCCGTTAACGCGGTGCATTCGCGACGCTGGCTTCGGCGAAGGTGGCCATGCCGGCGTGACAGGCGAGCGCGGCTCGCAGCAGCGACACGGCGAGCGCGGCGCCGGTTCCCTCGCCGAGCCGTAGCCCAAGGTCGAGGAGAGGCTCGAGCCGAAGCTCGCTCAACAGCATCCGATGCGCTGCTTCCGCCGAGACGTGCGCCGCCATGGCATGATCGAGCGCATCCGCGTGCAGCTTTGCCAACGGGGCGAGCGCGGCCAGGCAGACGAAGCCGTCGAGCAGCACCGGGATGCGGCGCTGCCGCGCCGCAAGCGCCGCGCCCAGAATGGCGGCAAGCTCGCGCCCGCCTAACGCGGCTGCGCTCGCCAGCGGATCGTGCAGCAACGCTGCATGACGAGCGACACCCGCCTCGATCGCCGCGCGCTTTCGCGCGAGTCCCGCCTCGTCCACTCCGGTGCCGCGACCGGCCCAGCGCGAGCCGCCGCCGAACAGCGCCGCCGCAAGCGCCGCCGCCGCCGTGGTGTTGCCGATTCCCATCTCGCCGAGGCAAACGAGGTCCGCCTCGGATGCGACCGTCCGGTAGCCGGCCGTCACCGCGGCGAGGAACGCGTTCTCGTCCATCGCCGGCGCCTGGGTGAAGTCTGCCGTCGGTTGCTTGAGCGAAAGCGGAACGACGCGGAGGTTCGCGCCGACGGTGCGCGCGAGCTGATTGATGGCGGCGCCGCCGGCGGAGAAATTCGCGACCATTTGCGCGGTCACCTCGGCGGGATAGGCCGACACGCCTTGCTTGGTCACTCCATGGTTGCCGGCGAAGACGAGAATATCGACATGGTCGAGGCGCGGCATGCTGCGTCCCTGCCAGCGCGCAAGCCACACGATAATGTCTTCGAGCCGGCCCAAGCTGCCGGGCGGCTTGGTGAGCTCGATCTGACGCGCGGCTGCCAGCGCCGCCGCATCGGAGTCTGCAGAGGGCAGATCCAAACACGCCACCCGCAGATCATGCAGCGAGGAGAAGATGGGCGACTCGACTCCGATAGCGTCGGGGGGCGCCGGGCGCATGGTCATGATCGGCCGTCGCTGAGCAGGCGAAGCCTCAACACCGCTCCTGTTGTCACCGGGGACCTGCTGGTAAGTTGCGCCGAGTTGTCCCGAGGCGCAATACCGTCCTGCCGGCGGTCGCGCGCGGAGCGGAGAGGGCCTCATGCACGGACCCGTGGCGCCTGCGGTCATCTCGCTGCGGCAACTCGCGGCCGATGTCGCAGCCGCGCTGTTGTTCTCCACCCGGCTGCCACTTCCCGGCGCATGGGCAATCAGCGGCGCCGACATCGCCCGCGCAGGGTGGGCCCTGCCGGTCGCCGGCGCCATCGTCGGGCTGATCGCAGCCGCAGTCTATTGGCTCGCTTGGCTCGCCGGTCTACCCCCGTTGCCCGCTGCCGGTTTGAGCCTCGCGGCTACGCTACTCGCGACCGGATGCCTGCATGAGGACGGACTGGCGGACGTCGCCGACTCCTTCGGGGGAGCCGCGCGCGAGCGCAAGCTCGAGATCATGCGCGATAGCCGCATCGGCACCTATGGTGTCTGCGCGTTGTTCGTCTCGCTGCTGCTGCGCGCGAGCGCGCTCGCGACCATCGCCGACCCGGCGCTCGCTGCGCCGATTCTTGTCGCCACGCACATGGCGGCCCGTTCCGGCATGGCGCTGTTCATGCGGCTTCTCCCGCCGGCGAGAGCGGATGGTCTTTCCGTCGGCGTCGGCCGCCCGCCCGGCGCCAGCGCCGTCGCCGCAGCGATCATCGGCGTCCTTGCGCTCGTGCTTTCGCTTGGCCCGGCGGCGGGCCTCGTTGCGGTCGTGCTCATCGCGGCCGAGTTCGCGTTGCTGGCGTGGCTGTGCATGCGGCAGATCGGCGGCCAGACCGGGGATGTAGTGGGCGCCCTGGAGCAAATCGGCGAGATGACTATCCTGTTGGTCGCGGCGGCCACTGTCGCCGCGTGACCGGCGGACGCGCGTCGCGCGGCGGTGGCGGCATTAAGGACGGATGCATGGCGCAGACCCAAAATTTGGCCGCGGACAGCAGCAGGGCGACGGAGTTCGACGATGCCTTTCGCGCGCGGCTGCGCGAGTTGCTCGTGTGGCGGCGTGATGTCCGCTGCTTCCGGCGCGATCCGCTCCCGGCCGGGACCTTGGACCGGCTCATCCATCTGGCGTGTCTTGCCCCTTCGGTGGGGCTGAGCCAGCCCTGGCGGTTCGTCATCGTCGAGGATGCGATGCGTCGCGCAGCCATTCGAACCAATTTCGAGCGCTGCAACGCCGACGCCTTGGCG
>VAZM01000344.1:0-10462 GCA_005883135.1 Alphaproteobacteria bacterium | reverse complement strand
GGTGTTCGCCGACCGCGCGACGGCGCAAGGGCATGGGCTCGGGCGCCATACCATGCCGGAGATGATCGAGTATTCGGCGGTGACCGCGGTCCACACGATCTGGCTTGCGGCGCGCTCCCAGGGCATCGGCGTCGGATGGGTGTCGATCCTCGAGCCGGCGGCCGTCGCGGCGATCCTCGACGTTCCTGCGGACTGGAAATTCATCGCCTACCTCTGCCTGGGATTTCCGCAGGCCGAGGATGACCTGCCCGATTTGGCGCGCAAGGACTGGGAGCAGCGACAGCCCTCGGCCGTCGTGCTTCGGCGCTAGGCCAGGATTGAATTAGCTCAACCCATTTTGCGTCATGGCCGGGCAGAGCGCGTCTTCCGAGCCGGGCCGTCGCGCGTGCTGTCGAAAAGCTTCGTAAAAAGCCCCTGGTCGAACCTTTGCGGAAAACGCGCCGCAGCCGTGTTGGAACTTACGGGCGCTGCTCAGGGTTTCCTCGAAGGCGCGGCATCCGGCGCTGCCGGGGCAATGGAGGCGGCGATGATCCGCAAGCTCAAAGCCGGCGGATACCGGCTTTATTCGCGCAAAGTCAATCCGAAGACCGGCCGCAGGCGCAATCTCGGCACATTCAAGTCACGCGCGGCGGCCGAGAAGCACGAGCGCGCGGTGCAGTACTTCAAGCGCCACTGAGGGAAACCTCCGCGCGCGACAAAAGCACTGTCACGGGCGGGTGAGCGAACGATCGAGTGGAGCAATGCTTTACACTCCGTTTCACAATGAAGGGGTATGACGATGCGTGTCGTTGCAATGAGTTACGTGCTCGTCGCGGCAGCCGTCCTGGCGGGGGCTGCCGCCGCGCAGAACAATCCGGATCCCGCCTCACGGCAGAGCGGCGGTGCGCCGACGAGCGGACAAACCGATAGCACCGCCGGTCAGGCCGGGGGCGTGAGGGAAGCCCCGGTCGGTCACCGCCAACCCCGGGCCAAGGACGTGCCGGCGGGGCCAAATGAAAGCGCGCCGATCAGATCGCCCGAGGAGCAGAAAGTCGACAGGAAGCTTCGCATCTGCCGCGACTGCTAGGCTTGCCGCTCTCGTGCTCGCCGGTGATGGCTTTGCGCCGTCCGCCGCCGCGCCGATGCCGTGCCGTCTCACTGAGACGGCGCGTTGCGATGGCGTCACGGCGTCATGCTATAGCATGTCGATGCGGCTGAAGCGGGAGAGTAAGATGCGGCGCGCGAGCGGATTGATCTTCGTTGCCATCCTCTTCATGGCACCGCAGAGCGCCTGGGCGCTGGCAAATCCGGCATCGGTGTTCTGCGCCAAGAGCGGCGGCAAGACCGAGATCCGCAAGGGCCCGCGCGGCCAATACGGCGTATGCCGCCTGCCCGACGGGCGCGTGGTGGACGAGTGGGCCTACTTTCGCGCGATGCGGGCGAAGCGGCCGCACTGAACCGCGCTGGCGGGCTCTATTCATCCGGCATGTCGGCGATCGGCACGGAATCGACCTCATGCCCGTGCTGATCCACCACGCTGACGAACCAGCCCTGCCAGCTTCGCCCCGGCATCACCTTGCCGTGCCTGAGTTGGCCCGCCAGCACCACCGCCTCCTCACGCGCCGCGGCATTGCCCGGCAAGTCCATTCCTTTCGGATTGTCCAGGCGTTCTTGCGCATTGGTGATGTGAAAGTAGTAACGAGGCATCGCGTGCTCGCTCCGCGTGGAAAAGGCCTGCCTGCGGTACACGCTTTCAGCGGCGGCCGCAAACCGCCCCTTCGCCTCGCGCCGCCGCCCAGCCGCGCTCACGCCACCATGCCGATGATCGACGAGGAGTTCGCCAGCCTCCAATTTGATGGACTGCATTCCTATATCTAATACCGGACGGCAAGGAGTGAGCCGTCGTTTCCGGGGGCGGGCGAAACCCGCGAGCGGACTCTATAATCGCTGCCGGCGGCGGATCGATCGCGGCCCGGCCGGACGAGAGCGAAGACTTGGACGAGATGACCCGATTGCGAGAAGGGCAGGTGCCATGAGCGCAGCCGATCCGAGAAACTGGATGTGGGCCGAAGCGTGCGCGATGATCGAGCGGGCGGAGCAATTGCACCGGCGCTTCTTCCAGCCTGGGCTGGCGCCGGCCGCGGCCGTCAATTGGGAGCCCCCGGTCGATGTGTACGAGAGCGAGCAGGAATTGACCATTGTCGCGGCGCTGCCGGGGGTCGAACCCCAGGCGATCGAGATCGCGATCGAACGCGGCGTGCTGCGCGTCGCCGGCGTGCGGCAACTGCCCGCCTGCGTGCACGGCGCCGCCATCCATCGCTTGGAAATCCCGCACGGGCGTTTCGAGCGCCGGCTGCGGCTATCCGACCAAGGTTGGCAATTGGGCCGCTTCACTCTCGTGAACGGCTGTCTCGTTCTCACCCTCACGCACTCGCGGTGACATCGGCGCGCGCCATGGCAGAGCAAGCACAGAGCAGACCTCCCGATCAGGGCGAGGCCCACCCGCCGCTCCCGCCTGACAGCATGATCCTGCTGCCGGTGCGGCAGCTCGTGCTGTTTCCCGGCATCGTGCTGCCGCTGACGATCGGGCGCAAATCGTCGATCGCGGCGGCCCAGAGCGCGGTGCGCAACCAGCGCCCGCTCGGCGTCATCCTGCAGATCGATCCGGCGGTCGAGGAGCCGACGCTGGAGCAATTGCACTGGGTGGGAACCGCGGCGCAGATTCTGCGCTACGTCACCGCCCCCGACGGGACGCATCACGCCATTGTCCAAGGCGTGCGGCGCTTCCGCGTCGTCGAGCAGCTGCCCGGATTTCCGTTTCTGGTCGCCCGCGTCGAGGAAATCGGTGTCGCCGAGGTCATCACGCCCGAGATCGAGGCCCGCATCGGCCTGGTGCGAAGCCGCGCGCGTGAAGCCATCGAACTCTTGGCCAATGTTCCCCCGGAAGTGGCGGGCACGATCGAGAACCTGGATTCGGCCTCCGCGCTTGCCGATTTCATTGCCGGCATCCTCGACGCCAAGCCGTCGGAAAAGCAGGACGTGCTGGAGACGATCGACATCCGCGAGCGGCTCGACAAAGTGCTTGCGCTCCTTGCGCAGCGTATCGAGGTACTCAAACTCTCGAAGCAGATCGGCGAGCAGACGCAGCAATCGCTCTCCTCGCAGCAGCGCGAGCACATCCTGCGCGAGCAGCTGCGCCACATCCAGAAGGAGCTGGGCGAGGGCGACGAGAAATCGGCCGAGATCGCCGAGCTGCGCGACGCGATCGAAAAGGCGGGCATGCCGAAGGAGGCCAAGGATCAGGCGACGAAGGAGCTCAAGCGGCTCGAGCGCATGCCCGAGGCCGCCGCCGAATACGGCATGATCCGCGCCTATTTGGATTGGCTCATCGATCTGCCCTGGTCGAAGCTCGACACCGACAACATCGACGTCGCCGAAGCGCGGCGCATCCTGGACGAGGATCATTACGGGCTCCCCAAGATCAAGCGGCGCATTCTCGAATATCTCGCGGTGCGCAAGCTCAAGCCCGACGGCAGGAGCCCGATCCTATGCTTCGTCGGGCCGCCGGGCGTGGGCAAGACCTCGCTCGGACAGAGCATCGCGCGCGCGACCGGGCGCAAGTTCGTCCGCCTGAGCCTCGGCGGCGTGCACGACGAGGCGGAGATCAGAGGCCATCGGCGCACCTATATCGGCGCGCTGCCGGGAAACATCATCCAGTCGATCCGCAAGGCGGGAACGCGCAATCCCGTGATGATGCTCGACGAGGTCGACAAGCTCGGCGCCGGCTTTCAAGGCGATCCGTCCTCGGCGCTGCTCGAAGTTCTCGACCCGGAGCAGAATTCGACCTTCCGCGACAATTATCTCGGCGTCGCCTTCGATCTCTCCAGGGTGATGTTCATCGCCACCGCCAACGTGCTCGACACCATTCCGGGCCCGGTGCGCGATCGCATGGAGGTGATCGAGCTCCCCGGCTACACCGAGGACGAGAAGCTCGAGATCGCCCGGCGCTATCTGCTCAAGCGCCAGCTCGAGGCCAACGGGATCTCCGCTGAGCAGTGCGAGATCACCGAGGACGCCATCAGGGCCATCGTCCGCGACTACACGCGCGAGGCGGGCGTGCGCAATCTGGAGCGCCTGATCGGCGCCGTGTGCCGCCACGTCGCCATGCGTGTTGCCGAGGGCACGGTCGAGCGCATGCGCATCGAGGCCGGCGCGCTGCCGGCGATCCTCGGGCCGCGCCGGTTCGAGAACGAGACCGCTATGCGCACGAGCGTGCCGGGCGTCGCCACCGGGCTCGCCTGGACGCCGACCGGCGGCGACATCCTCTTCATCGAGGCGACGCGGGTTGCCGGCAATGGCCGGCTGATCCTGACCGGCCAGCTCGGCGAGGTGATGAAGGAAAGCGCGCAGGCCGCGCTCACGCTGGCCAAGGCGCGTGCGGCGGAGCTCGGTTTCGACGTCGCGCTGTTCGAGAAATCCGACATCCACATTCACGTGCCGGCGGGCGCCATCCCCAAGGACGGCCCCAGCGCGGGCGTCGCCATGTTCGTGGCGCTGGCGTCGCTGCTCACCGGCCGCACCGCGCGCAACGACACGGCGATGACCGGCGAGATCTCGCTGCGCGGTCTCGTGCTTCCGATCGGCGGGGTAAAGGAGAAGGTGTTGGCGGCGGCGCGTGCCGGCATCACCACGGTGCTTTTGCCCGCGCGCAACCGCAAGGACCTCGAGGACGTGCCGGAAGCCGCGCGCCAACAGGTGCGTTTCGTCTGGCTGGAGCGGGTGGACGACGCGGTCGCCGCGGCGCTCAATCCGCCGGGCGCGCGCGAGGACGCGGAAAGCTCCGTCAGTGAGGGAGCCTCCCCGGCCCGGCGCGCCGCACGCTCGATTTAGCGGACATCGGCCCGTGCCGCGGGCGCAGCGATATCACGCTGGCGGCGCGACACGCACCAGTGCCTTGCCGAAATTGCGGCCTTCCAGCATGCCGATGAAGGCGGTTGGCGCATTCTCAAGCCCGTCGGTGATGTCCTCGCGATAGCGGATGCGCCCATCGGTGATCGCAGCGCCGACAGTGCGCAGGAACGCGGGGTAGTGATCGGCGGCGAATTCGTAGTTGATGTAGCCGCGCAGAGTCAGACTTTTGGTGAGTACTTCCCGCATGGTCGCGGGAAGGAGATTTGGTCCGGCAGCGGGACCGGTGGCGTTGTATTGGGCGATCAGTCCGCACACCGGGACACGGGCAAACGTATTGAGCAAGGGCAGCACGGCTTGCCAAACGGCGCCGCCGACGTTTTCGAAATACACATCGATCCCATTCGGACAGGCAGCTTGCAGCTTTCCGGCAAAGTCGGATCCCCGATGATCGACAGCGGCATCGAAGCGAAACTCTTCGACAACGGAGCGGCATTTTTCGCCACCGCCGGCGATGCCGACAGCTCTTGCGCCAGCGATTTTCGCGAGTTGCCCGACCAGTGACCCAACCGGGCCACTCGCGGCCGCGACAACGACTGTCTCGCCGGCTTCGGCTTGCCGATCAGGTTGAGACCCGCATAGGCGGTGAAGCCGGGCATGCCGAGCACGCCCAGTCCGGTGGTGATCGGCGCCACAGCGGGGTCGAGCTTGCGCAAAGCTGCGCCCGCCGAAGCCGCGTGCGTGCGCCAGCCGGTCCGCGCCAACACGATGTCGCCGACCTCATAGCCAGGTTGGTCGGACGCGATCACCTCGCACACGCTTTCACCGGTCATCACCTCGCCCACGCGAACCGGCCGCGCGTACGACTTGCGGTCGTCCATGCGGCCGCGCATGTACGGATCGAGCGACAGGTAGAGCACGCGCAGCAATAGGCCGCCCCGCGGCAGCTCTGGCATCGGCACGTCCTCCAGGTGGGCGGCCCCTTGGGGCGGGACGCAAGCACGATCTGTTTGACCGCTGGCTCACTCATTGTTCTCTCCACAAAACGAGATCGGTCCAAGTTGCGGATATTCCGGCAGGCATTCAGCCGGGAGGTGCGTACTCGCACGGTGCCGCGCCGCTACACGCGCTGGTAGGTATTTTCATTGTAAATAACAATCCCGAAACAATGGCCGCTCGTTTTCTGCAACCGGCGGTATGCGTCGCGCGCTCCGCATGCGCGCGCCGCGCCGATGCGTGCGCAGCTTATAGCCCCGGCCGGTTTTCGACTTTCCGGTTTTCCAGCTTGGTGAGGCGCTCGTCGAAGTCTTTGCTCTCGAGCGCCCGCACGTGGACGTCGATCACCTTGGACAGCTCGGCGGCTTGCGAGGGGGTGAGCTCGCCGGCGGCGACCGCGGCGACGATGCACGCCGTCGCGGCGACGATATCGGCGGGCTTTTCGATCGGCGGCAACTCGAACGCGACCGGCTCGTCCTTGCGCGCCGGCGCAAGCCGGTCCATGCACAAGCGGATGGCCGCCAAATCGCCGGCTTTGGCCATCTCGATGGCCTTGCGCCCGATCGCCTCGGCGTCGTCGGCCAACAGGTTTTGCATCAGCAGCGTTGCCTGGTTGCGCGCCCCGCGCGGCCGGCCGGCAGGGTTTCCACTCTCGCCTTTCTCAAACGGCATGACGTAGTCCTTTCTGTTCGCAAGAAAATGCGCCCCGCGCGGCCGCAAGCGTGCGTCCGCGCAGCAAAAAGCCCGGCGCGGCAATCCCGCCCGGGCCTCCGGCGCAATTTCGGGGAATACGCGTTTCTGGAAGATTCTCGTTACACGAGTCAAGCGGTTTTTGCGCGATCGCCTTAAGTGCAGGGAACACTTAGATTTTTCAGCAGCGCCGCCGCTGCGAACGCGCGCGTGCATTGCGCACAGCGCACCGCCCGAGCTGCCGTAATTTGCTGCGCTCATCGGCGAAATACCGCCCGCTGGGGCGCATCGAGCCTTCGAATCTTCTTCAGCGTTGCCGAAGGGTCACAGCCGAATCGGCCTCGCCCGTGCCATGCTCAAGCGTCGGGCATTGCTCGAGGCGGGGCCATGAAGAATTTTTGTTGCAGCGTCGCGCTTATGGCAATGATTGCAGCGCCCGCAGGGGCGGCGGAGTTGCCATTAGAGGCAGCGCCTGCGCCTGCCGCGGCGTACTACGACTGGTCCGGCGTTTATCTCGGCGTCAACGCCGGCGGGGCGCGGTACGACGTCACTCACCATTTCCCAACCCCGGGCGCGACCACTCCCGACGTCACGACCGGCGACAGCGACGGCATCTTCGGATTCCACGCGGGCGCGCAATGGCAGTGGGGCGCCTGGGTCCTCGGCGCGGAAGTCGCGCGAATTGCCTGCATTGAGCATGAATGCCGCAGCCGGAGCGATGTGCTTCCCGTTGCACTCGGCTTCGACGAAAATACGTTCGGCGAGCACAAGATCCTCAATCTGCTCACGGCGGGTCCGCGACTGGGTTACGCCTGGGACCGGCTGCTGGTGTTTGCGACCGGAGGCTGGGCGAGAGCCGATCTCATGAACACCCATTGCTCGAGCATCACCAATATTTGCGGGCCGCTCGGTCCGGGGAACGGCGTCTCGAGCAGCAACAACGGCTGGTACGCGGGCGGCGGCTTCGACTACGTCATCCACAAAGGCGTGCTGGTCGACGTCATTCTCGGTGCTGAATATCAACACTTCGACCTCAACGGGGCGCGCGCGTTCTGCGTCAATCCGGCTTGCGCTCCGGCGGCGGTCCGCGACTTTAACCTGAGCGCCACGGGCGACCTCGTCCGCGCCCGGCTGACCTTCAAGACGCTGGGCTTTTTCCCCGTCAGGTGAAGATCCGCTCGGCCGTCAAAACCGGCGGTGGCGCAGCCGGTCAGCGCATGGCGAGCGCTGCGCCTCTCCTCATGAACGGATGCAGGCTCTGACGTAGGCACGCCGCTTCAGCAATGGGATTTTCTGTTGGCGCGCCTGCTTGCGACAAGCGGCGCGTTTCTCCCGCAACGCGTTCAGCCTTGCGCGTATCGTCTTGCGCGTGGCCGGATCGGCGATGGTGCGATCGGGATTCATTCCCGTCACCGGCGCCGTTGGGCTTGGCGCCTGTCCCTGCGCTCGGCTCGCAACGGGCGCCGCGGCCGCGATCAAGCCGAGAGCGATCAGGACTGCGAAGGGCTTCATAGGGGTCTCCCCTGAAAGGGCTGGCATTCACCGTCGCGATCATCGGCAAGCCTCGCACCCGCCGTCAAGCAGCACCGCCGGGGCGCGAACGCCCCTGCGGCCCTGGAGATACGCCTCCCGCGGTGGATTTGCGGAGAAGAACATTCCGCGTTGTCGACCTCAAACAGCAATCGCTGTTTCAGCCCTGCCGCGCCGGCATGTCAGAGCGGCGCCTGCGCGACAGGGCGATTGTCCCGCCTGCCTCCCCGGCCTATATCAGGCGGCGGTGCGCTGCGGCCGGCGGCGGCGCCCAGCGATGCAGCCGGCAAGGCGAAGGAGCTGCCCATGGTAGAGGTTATCGAACGGGAAACGGTCGGCGAAACCATCGAGGCGACCGTCAACTACGTTCTCGACAACGGCGAGAAGCTGTTCACGCAGACGGCGACGCCGGGCGCAACCGATACCCGCACCGGCGGCACGCTCGATCCGCACCGCGTGACGATCCACAACGCGCGGCGCAGCACCGAGCCGTTCGCGCTCGATCGCCATGGCTTCCGTTTCGTTCGCCACGACACCAAGGTCGCCGACTTCTTCGACGACGACGAGATCCGCCGCGTCTATTATCCGGAGATGGAGGCGCTGGTGAAGGCCGAGAGCGGCGCCTCGCGCGTCGTCGTCTTCGACCATACCCTGCGCACCGCCGACGACGACCAGCGCGAGGCGCGCAAGATCCGCGAAGTCGTGCGCCGCGCGCACAACGATTACACCGAATGGTCCGGCCCGCAGCGCGTGCGCGACCTCGTCCCGCAAGAGGCCGACGCGCTGCTGCAACGCCGTTTCGCCATCGTGCAGGTGTGGCGGCCGATCCGCCATCCGGTCGAGAGCTTCCCGCTCGGGATCTGCGATGCGCGCAGCATCTCGTTCGACGATTTTCTGATAAGCGAGCGGCGTTATCCCAACCGGATCGGCCAAACCTACGCCGTGACCTACAATCCCGCGCATCGCTGGTACTGGCTGCCGCGCATGCGCCGCGAGGAGGCGCTGGTGTTCAAGGTCTACGATTCGGAGAAGGACGGCCGCGCCCGCTGGTCCGCCCACACCGCTTTCGAGGACCCGACCTCGCCGCCCAACGCGCGGCCGCGCGAGAGCATCGAAATCCGCACGCTGGCGTTTTTCTAGTACGGCCGAGCCCGCACGCCACGACGCTGATCTCCTAGACTTGCCCCTGAGGCGGCGCGAGTTCATCACGCTGCTCAGGACTCGGACGTAGATATTCATGCACCCACGTCCCGCAGGGGCGCGGCGGAGGCATTGGCAGCAGCATATAGCGGCTCGCATAGTACTGCTGCAGCGCGAAGCGCATGAGCACGCCAATGGCGGCAGCAAGCGGCACTGCGATCAAAAGCTCCCTGTGCGGGGAGGGGCGAAGCGGACATGCCGCGATCGTCGGGCGCTTTTGACATGAAAGCGACGGCAAGCTCGACCTTTACTTCTGGCGACATAACCCCTAACGCTCGGTCGCATCGTCGGACACTACTTTGTGACATTGGGAGGAAGCCTGATGAGTAGGCGCTGCGCACTTGGCCTATGTGCCCTCGCGTTCGTCGCAATCTCTGCTTTCGGAAACAGCAGGCCTGCTCAAGGACAGTCACTCAAGGATCAACTGGTCGGGACGTGGATTTACGTTTCGAGCACAGGTAAGCGTGATGACGGCAGCACGGTCGCACGGCCGAGCTTGCAGGGTGCAGTAACGTACACCGCCGATGGCCGCTTCCACTTCATCACGACGCGCACAGACGCGCCTAAGCTGGCATCGAGCGACCCCAGCCGCCCCACGCCGGAAGAGGCGATGGCCATTGCGTCGGGCTCAGTCGCCTATACCGGCACATATACGGTCGACGAAAACACAAAGACCATCCACGCTAACATCGAGACGAGCACATTTCCGAATCTTGTCGGAGCCCCTAATCAGCGCCGGATCATCACGTCCATCACCGCCGACGAAATGCACTTCACGAATCCCCGCACGCCCGCCGGCGTGACATTGGAATTCATCTGGAAGCGGGCGAAGTAGCCAGCCCGACTGTTGTCCTGCCAATCAAGCCTGCAATGTGTCGGTCGGCGGGCGGCGTTATAGGCGAGCACGGTCGGTCTCGATATCGCGAAGTCGATCTGACCCAACGGCTCGGCCGCATGTGCGATCGCAGGTTTGCATGTCTCGCTCGAACGCTCGCAGCGAATGGACGCGCTTCGCGTCAACCAGCGAGGCGTAACTTGGCGCGCAAAGCCCATCGCAATCTTGCCAAAGGGATAGTTGCGCGCGCTGCAATAGGCGTAGAGACTGGAACGACTTCGGTTTCCGGACGACACATGGGCGATGCCTTCATAGGGAGGTCTT
>VAZM01000492.1 GCA_005883135.1 Alphaproteobacteria bacterium | reverse complement strand
GCTCGCGCCCGGGGTCGCCGAGCCCAGCGCCGCCGATTTCCGCGACAAGATCATTGCCTTCATCGGCCCCGTCGAGCAGCTGGAAATCCTCAACACCATCGTCTACCGCATCCACCACCGCGTGGCGGCGCAGTGGCGCGACCGCCGCGTCTTCCTCATGGGCGATGCCGCGCACCTGATCACGCCGACCTGGGCGCTCGGCCTCAACACCGGAATTCTCGATGCGATCAGTCTGCCGTGGCGGCTGGCCTGGGTGGCGCGGGGATGGGCGAGCGACGCGCTGCTCGACGGCTACGCGCGCGAGCAGCGGCCGGTCGCCGCCGAAGGCTCCGGCGAGATGGCGCGCGCGGCGCGCAAGTACATGGCGGGCGAGGCCGCCAGCGTGAAGGCGATGTCAGGCACGGCATGGGCCAACGCCGCCACGCGGACCATGCTGGGGGTGAGACTCGACGTCGATGACACGGGCGACTGGTCCATGGTCAAAACCGATCGCGGACCCTTCCGCGTCGGCGATCGCATCCCCGACGCGCTGCTGCACGGCGGCGACGGCCGCCCGGTTCGGCTGCACGATCTCATCGACGATACGTTCCTGGCGCTCTATTTCACCGACGTGCGGCGGCGCCCAAATATTCCCGCCGATAGCGCAGGCTTGAGGCACATCGTCGTTTCCCACCGGGACGCTCCGCTCGACGGAGGCTTGCGCGATCGCGCGCTGTTCGACGTCGGCGACCGCTTTCGCCAGCTCGTCGGCTGCCCGAGCGACACGCTCCTTCTCGTCCGCCCGGACGACCATATCGCCGCGATTGCGTCCATGCGCGGGGCTTCGGCGGAGAGTCTCTACCGCCACGTCGTCGCCCCGGCGAAGGTGGGCGTCAGTGGATGAGAGATCATCGCAAGGAGACTGCAACGATGCGCGTGCTGGGACCGATCGGCGACAAGATCCTGTTCGAGAACGAATTCGTGCGGGTGTGGAGCGTCACGCTCGATCCCGGGGGGCGCCAGCCATGGCACCAGCATCTGCTGCCCTATCTCATCGTGCCGCTGACCGAAGGCAAGAACGAGATGACGTTCGACGACGGTCGCGTCCGGCAAACCCAGGAAAAGCCGGGCGAGGTGATTTGGCGCGAGCCGAGCATCCCGCACGAGCTTCGCAACTGCAGCGATTGGCAGTACCGCAACGTCCTCGTCGAGATCAAAGCGGGAGCGCAAGGCGAAGCACCGCACGCCAATCGGCCGGCCGAGTGACACCGAATCTCCAGTTCGCCGTTGCAGGCCAAGCCGCCACAGCGGCGAGAGCCGCAATCGAATAGCCATCAGCAATCGTTGACGCCCGTCTCGCATCAAGGAGCAAGCGCATGCCCAAGCAGCAGATCACCTCGACGAAGATCCGCCAGCCGTCCGGTCACTTTTCCCATGCGACCATGGTCGAGGCGCGCGGGCGGCTGGTATTCATTTCCGGCATGACCGCGCGCCGGGCGGACGGAACGATTGCCGGCATCGGCGATATCGAAGCGCAGACCCGTCAGGTGTGCGAGAATTTGAAGGCCGCGGTCGAACAGGCCGGCGGCACCATGGACGACATCTGCCGCGTCGACGTCTATGTCCGCAACATGGAGCATTTCGAGCAGATCCACAAAGTGCGGCGCGAGTACTTCCGCCCGCCGGCGCCGGCATCGACCATGGTCGAGATATGCAAGATGACCTCGCCCGAGTATCTGATCGAGATCAACGCCATCGCCGTCCTCGCCGATTGAACCGCGCTTGAGCGCGGGACAAGCGTGCGGCAGGCGCGCACGCGACCATTCGATTTAGCTATGCATCGGCTGCGCCGGCACGCCGCAACCGCTCGCGACGAATCCACTTGACAAGCATCGGTTGCAGCATTCAACTTTGACGAACACCGACTTTGGCTTTCGATCGGTTGCATGGGAGGCCACCCGTGTCGGCGACATCATCGGCGCAGAGTCATGGTGGCGCGCGCAGAGTAGACGTTCGGCCTCCGCTTCCTTCGCATGGTACGTCTGATACGCGCGTCGGCGCAGGCGGGCGCTTGCGCGCACCGGCACGTCAATGCGCGTATCGGCATGCGCAATCGCCTGGCCTGCAAGTCACACGAGAGCACAACTTGCATCGAGGAGGAGGGTCATGGGTGAGAGACCCTGGTGGGGCGCCGCCATGGCAGGCGCCTTGGGAGCGGCCGCGGTTCTAAGCCTGCCGGTCGCGTCCGCAGCGCAGACGCCGGCGGCAAAGCCGCTCGCGCCGCCGTGCAATACGCTGTCCGATTTGGTCAGCACCAACCCTTTGGAACTCACGGCGGTCGACGAGGCCAACAAGGACAAGCTGCTCACATCCGGGCTGCCGTGCGCCGAAACGGTCCACGGCGAAGGACCTCCGGGCAAGAGCCGGCTGGAGAATTTCCAGCGCGGCTTCGATTTCTATTCCTGGCTGACCTTCATCGCGCTGAACGCTCCCGCCGACGACAGCGAGATCAAGAACGCCCAGGCGGACACGCGCACCAAATGGGAAGACATGCGCCATTTCCGGCAGCTCGCCGACATCATGCTGCCGGGAGGCAAGGCGCCGCAATGGGGCGAGCGCCGCCCGCAGGAGGTCCCCGCGGCCTGCCGCAAGGACCACAAGCCCGGGATGATCGTCACTCAGCTGATCGAAGAGTCGTTCAATCAGCCGTTCAAGACCGGACCGCTCATCGACCAGAACGGCAACTACGCGCTATTCGACATTCTGCTCAACCGGCAGATGTTCGATTACATCGCGAAAAACAAGCTCTACAGCAAAAACGAGCAGAAGCGGAATTCCGCGCTGAAGATCGACTTTCCGGCCGGAGCAAATCCCTCCGGATCCTTCGATGGTGATCCCGGCACGATCATGGTCAAGGTCTCATGGAGAGTGCTGGACTCCGACAAGGACAAAGAACGATTCCACAACGTCGATGCGCTCGTCTTCATACCTGCCTCGGAAGATGGAAAGACAAAGGAAGCATGCGTGCGCAAGACGCTGGGATTGGTCGGCTTCCACGTCGGCCACAAGACCAAGAACCGTCTGCAGTGGATTTGGACCTCGTTCGAGCACGTCGACAACGTGCCCGAGCAGAAGGACGTCGACGCGCGCAGCGTGAACGCCTCCTACAACTTTTATGATCCCGCATGCGAGGCGGGCAAATGCCCG
>VAZM01000469.1 GCA_005883135.1 Alphaproteobacteria bacterium | reverse complement strand
CGCGGCATACTTGCCCAGGATCCGGCGCAGGTGCGCCTCCCCGAACACGATCATGTGGTCGAGACATTCCCGGCGGATCGTGCCGATCAGCCTCTCGACGTATGGGTTCTGCCACGGCGACCGGGGAGCGGTCGGCTTGTCCCGAATCCCCATGGCGCGCAACCGCTGTCTGAAGATCGCGCCATACGCAGTGTCCCGGTCCCGAATAAGATAACGAGGTGCACTGTCCCAGGGGAACGCCTCGGTGATTTGGCGCGAAATCCACTCCGCGGTCGGATTTGTCGTCACCCCGAACGATACCCACAGGCGACGCCCGTGACGCAGAATCACAAGGCAATAGAGCAGCCGGAACGTTATCGTCGGCAGCACGAAGAGGTCGATTGCCGCGATGCCGTCGACATGATTGGTCAGAAAGGTCCGCCAGCCCTGCGATGGCGGCCAACCCCGGTACATATAGCGTGCGACCGTCGACTGCGCGATTGTGAAACCGAGCTTGAGCAGTTCACCGTGAATGTGTGGTGCGCCCCACAGACGATTTGCACGGCTCATCGCGCCGATCAGATTGCGCAGCTCGGCCGAGATTCTCGGCCTGCCAACCCGCTTGCGTGACGGCCCGCGCCAGTACGACTGGAACCCCGCGCTATGCCAGCGGATGATCGTCTCTGGCCGGAGAATTGCAATCGCGCTGCGGACGCAAGGGAATCAACGATAGAGCCAAACGAACAGAAAGCGATCGGCATTGCTGAGTCGCGGTCGCTTCGATACCTGCCGGCGAAGCACGTTGAGCTGTTGGCGGAGGACTAGGATTTCTACCACGAGCTTCGCTCTCGGCTTAAAAAGCGACGCCATGATGTGCAGGGTTAGTTGGAGTAACTCGATCATCAGGTAGCAGGGTTACCGAGTCTCTGCCTCGCGTCTAGCCGAATCCAATTTTCGGTATACACACCCTGTTGAGCGAGACAAATTTGTTCTGCAGTGCTGAAAAGCTACACTCATTCTAAATTGACAAGCGCTCCAAATTGGAGCCCAAAAAGGACTGATTTTCAGCTTTGTCTAGGTGGATTCGATATAGGTAATGCCATGCTCATCGTGCGTTAAATTTTGACGTGTGAAATGCGCTAACGCCTCGTTCGTCCAAATCGTAGGGGGCTCAATGACTGCAATCTCGCTCGGACAAGCCGCTCGCCTCAGCCCGCCCGACAGGACGGCCATCACCGCCGCCAAACTTGGCCGATTTTCGACAGGCAACAGCAGACATTTAGTTGGCCCGGCCCAGTTACGCCAGCAGTTCGAAATGCATGTTGGCGATGTCACCTCGTGGCCGCAAGAATTTGCGGGTAATTTCGTCGATTTCCTCCTGGGCAGAGGCGCTCGTCATCCGTGGTGATACCGCGTCGCCGTCGAGGATTGACGCCTGGTGGGCCGTCATTAACATCCGCGATTGCAAAGTCGATTAGGACGATCACCGATCACACTGCATCTGAATATGGCGAGAGACTGGCGCGTCCGTCCTTGTTGAGTGAGCCGGGAACCGCGGCGAAATGGCCAGACAATAAATGGGTGCATGACCTGTCTGTACTTCTTCGGACTGGCCAGATCCGCAGGTAGAACGCGTCAGAGTCCTTGAGATATCGCGGCGTCGCGGTCTTGCGCAGCCCGAAGCTCGAGTGGATCAATCGTCACCATCTCGATCGAAGATGCTTGCTTACCAGGCACCACCATCATCGTCGACAGGCTTCGGTAGGCCAAAAAAGACAGACCCTCGATCAATTCCTCGTCGGTAATCACCTGATAGGTGCCGGCCGGCAAGGTTCGATCAATTCCCTTCAGGCGGAAGGGATGTTCAAAGGTCAATGTTTTTCTGTCGTGCGCGTGTTCACGGCAGCGAACTCGCAAGACGCCGGGGAAGAGGATAGTGGCCGCTGTCGTACAAGCGACGTATTCCGGTGCTGTCGAATCGTTCCTCGTCGACTTCAAGGTAGATGCCGGCGAGATGCTCTCGTCCAAGCTCCTCGATCGCAAAACGAATGGCCTCAGCGGCGATTGCAAATCGTCGGTAGCGCACGGCGCGGCCCTTCGACTTCCAACTTCCGAGCGAAAATAGCTCGGCTGCGCTGCGATATACCGTCGCTGTCATTGGTCTTTCAGGCCTCCGCCCTCGTTCTCGGGCACGTCCGCAAAATAATCCTGCCCGAGATCTTATGGCCGAATAGACACCAACAGAGGATCAAAACGGCTGGTCCAGATCACACTACAGTGCGTACACGTCCACTGATGCTCAACCACCCCGGCCGTAAGGCAGGCCGACTTGTTTGGCTATCCGGCGCGCGGTCGCGAGCGACATGGGGCGAGAGTCAAATCAGATACGGCTGCAATCAAGTCCTTGGGAAAACTTGGAGCGGGCAAGCGACACCGTCACCGATTCTGGCGGGTTACAACCATGGTGCTCTATCGCTCTGGTCGCCCAGTTCATTTGCGGTTCGCTCTGAAGAACAGCGAAATCATGGAGAGGTGGAATCAAACCCATGAGGAGAGGGGACACTATCGCCTTGTCCTCGGTATGCCGAACCAAAACGATCTCCCGGGCGAACCGAGGACGACGCGGGAACTAGACCATAAATCTCTGCAGCGAGCTTGTCTTGATTTCGCTCCGATAAATAGAACAAAAGGCGAATTGGACTGAGTAACAATCGTTGCCCGGGTGGCGCGCACGTAGGCTGTGCGCAAGAGAGATGATTCTGATTCAAGACTAAACGCAACCGACGATGTTCCAGGCGAGTTTCCGAGGCCCGCTCCGCCGCAGCCTCGGTTGGTCGCGATAGGGAATAAGCTCCCAGCGCAAAGGGTCGAGTGACACCTCGCCGGGCTGATGATTGCGCCGGATCACCAGCAGGTCCTGGGTGGGCGGTCATCCTGACGCAACCCCCGGGTTCAATCAAGTTGCGCGTCCACCGATCTACGCCACCGTTGCGACC
>VAZM01000468.1:3258-4805 GCA_005883135.1 Alphaproteobacteria bacterium | reverse complement strand
GCCCTCGACACCGAACTGTCTGCCGACGACTGGATCAAGCTAGTGGGCCGCTACAAGGAGCGGGTGGAGGAGGAGCGGGGCGAGCCGTTTCCCCAGAATCCGCATCAGCAGCTGTGGGGCGCGATCGGCGCCGTGTTCGGCTCGTGGATGAACCAGCGCGCCGTCACCTATCGCCGGCTGCACAATATTCCGGAAAGCTGGGGCACTGGGGTCAACGTGCAGGCGATGGTGTTCGGCAATATGGGCGAGACCTCGGCGACCGGCGTCGCCTTCACGCGCAATCCGTCGACCGGCGACAAGCGGCTCTACGGCGAGTTTCTGATCAATGCCCAGGGCGAGGACGTGGTCGCAGGCATTCGCACGCCGCAGGAGATCACCGAGGCCGCGCGCGAGGAATCCGGCTCCGACAAGCCGTCGATGGAAACCGCGATGCCTCAGGCGTTCAAGGAGCTCGTGCGCATCTCCGGCGCGCTCGAGCGCCATTACCGCGACATGCAGGACCTCGAATTCACCGTCGAGCAAGGCAAGCTCTGGATGCTGCAGACGCGCGCGGGCAAACGCACCGCGAAAGCCGCGGTGAAGATCGCGGTCGAGCTTGCAAACGAAGGTCTGATCAAGCGACCGCTGGCGGTCACGCGCATCGACCCGGGCTCGCTCGATCAGCTCCTGCATCCGACCATCGATCCCGCTGCCGAGCGCAAGGTGATTGCCAGCGGGCTCCCCGCCTCGCCGGGCGCGGCATCGGGCGAAATCGTGTTCTCGGCGGACCAGGCGGAGGCACTCAAGGCGCAAGACCGCAAGGTGATCCTGGTGCGGGTCGAGACCTCGCCGGAAGACATCCACGGCATGCACGCGGCTGAGGGCATTCTCACCACGCGCGGCGGGATGACGTCGCACGCCGCGGTGGTGGCGCGCGGCATGGGCAAGCCCTGCGTTTCCGGCGCCGGCGTGCTGCGCATCGACTACGCAGCCGGCAGCATGAGCGTCGCCGGACAGACGTTCAAAGCGGGTGACGTCATCACCATCGACGGCTCGACCGGAGAGGTGCTCGCCGGCCGCGTGCCGATGATCGAGCCCGCGCTTTCCGGCGAGTTCGCAACGCTGATGGGCTGGGCCGACGGGGTGCGCAAGCTCGGCGTGCGCGCCAACGCGGACACGCCGAACGATGCTCGCGTCGCCTTGCGGTTCGGCGCCGAGGGCATCGGGCTATGCCGCACCGAGCATATGTTTTTCGACGAGGATCGCATCCGCGCCATGCGTGAGATGATCCTGGCGGACGACGAAAACACCCGCCGCGCGGCCCTCGCCAAGCTGTTGCCGATGCAGCGCGCGGATTTCGTCGAGCTGTTCGAGATCATGCGCGGGCTGCCGGTGACCATCAGGCTGCTTGATCCGCCGCTGCACGAGTTCTTGCCTCACACCGAGCAAGAGATCGCCGAGGTCGCGGCCGCCATGGGAACGGACGCCAGGAAGCTCGCCGACCGGGCCCGCGAGCTCCAGGAGTTCAATCCGATGCTCGGGTTCCGCGGCTGCCGGCTGGCGCTGGC
>VAZM01000468.1:0-3213 GCA_005883135.1 Alphaproteobacteria bacterium | reverse complement strand
AAGCGCACTGGCAAGCCGGTCGTGCCGGAGGTGATGGTTCCGCTCATCGCCACCAAAGCCGAGTTGGACCTCGTCAAGGCGCGCATCGACGCCATAGCGCAAGCCGTTGCGAGCGAGCGAGGGACGAAGGTCGATTATCAGGTCGGCACCATGATCGAGTTGCCGCGCGCGTCGCTGCGGGCCGGCGAGATCGCGCAGAGCGCGGAGTTCTTTTCCTTCGGCACGAACGACCTGACCCAGACCACCTACGGCATCAGCCGCGACGATGCCGCGAGCTTCCTCGGCACTTACGTGGCGCGCGGCGTTCTCCCCGGCGACCCCTTCGTCTCCATCGACCGCGAGGGCGTGGGTGAATTGATGCGGATCGGGGTGGAGCGCGGTCGCAAGATGCGTCCCAAGCTCAAAGTGGGCATTTGCGGCGAGCATGGGGGAGACCCTGCTTCGGTGGAATTCTGTAACGAGATCGGCCTCGATTACGTCTCGTGCTCGCCCTTCCGCGTGCCCATCGCCCGCCTGGCAGCTGCGCAGGCGGCGCTCGGCAAGGTCGCGGCGGGTGAGGCTTAAGGACGAGACCGCAAGGGCAGCAGCTAGCCATGTCCGAGAGCACTCCCGCGGCGGACGCCCCTGCGCCGGCCGTTTCTCAGGAGCGGCTGCAAAAGGCGGAGGCCTATGTCGAGGCCGAGGAGGGGGTGGTCAATCGCTTGTTCGGCTGGGCCGGCAGGCTAGTCACCTCCATCGCGGTCGCGATGTCGCTGTTTCACCTCTACGCCGCCATCGCCGGCGCGTGGCCGTTCACGGATTTTCCCATCATCACCACGCAGCCCTTGCGCTACGCGCACGTCGCCTTCGTGCTGATGCTGAGCTTCCTTTTGTTTCCGGTCTCGGAACGATTCCGCAATCGCATCCGCTGGTGGGACATCGCGGCGGGCATCATGGGCGCCGCGATTCTCGTTTATGCCATCGAGGGCGGGGAGGAATTCACCGACCGCGCGACCATGCCGACGCAGCTCGACGTCGTGCTCGGAGTGATCTTCATCGTGTTGCTGCTCGAGGCGACGCGGCGAACGACGGGCTGGATCGTCCCGTTCGTCGCGCTGGTGTTCATCGCCTATGCCATGGCCGGTCCCTATCTGCCGCCGCCGTGGACGCACCGCGGCTACGATGTTTCACAACTCGTCGGCCATTTGTTCATCACGCTCGAAGGCATCTTCGGCATTCCCGTCGACGTGTCCTCGTCGTTGATCATTCTGTTCACCATCTATGGCGCATTCCTCCAGCACTCCGGTGCAGGCAAGTTCTTCATCGATTTTTCCATGGCGCTCATGGGCCACAAACCCAACAGCGCCGGCCGCACGGTAGTGCTGGCATCCTTTTTGCTCGGGGGACCGTCCGGCTCGGGTGTTGCGACCACAGTGACGATCGGTGCAGTCGCCTATCCGTTGATGCAGCGGGCCGGCTTCGAGAGAAACGCAGCGGGTGGCCTCCTTGCAGCGGGAGGCCTCGGCGCCATCATCTCGCCGCCCGTTCTCGGCGCCGCCGCCTTTCTCATCGCCGAGTTCCTGAAGATCAGCTACCTCGACGTGATCTGGATGGCGGTCATCCCGACCTGCCTTTATTACCTCTCGCTGTTGTTCATGGTGGAGCTCGACGCCAAGCGCTTCGGTGCGCAAGCCGTGGACTTCCGGCAAGAACTGACGCTCGCGGAAATGACGCGGCGCTATGGCTTTCACTTCGTGTCGCTCGTTTCGATCGTCATC
Source organism: Alphaproteobacteria bacterium (assembly GCA_005883135.1). Lineage (GTDB taxonomy): Bacteria > Pseudomonadota > Alphaproteobacteria > Rhizobiales > Xanthobacteraceae > VAZQ01. Next base: position 1,456 of record VAZM01000468.1, on the reverse strand, counting down.
TTCATGTTGTGGGGCTATTCGCCTACCCTGGCGGTGTTCTGGTCGACGGTGCTGACCTATGGGCTGAGCTTCCTCACGCGCGAGACGGCGATCACGCCGAGAAAGCTTGTGCGCGCGTTGTCCGACGGATCGACCAGCGTGCTGACCGCCGCAACGACGTGCGCGACCGCCGGCATCATCGTCGGCGTCGTGACGTTGACCGGCCTGGGACTGAGATTCTCCTCGATCGTGATCGATTATGCCGGCGGAAGCCTGCTGCTGACCGCGATCTACACCGCGCTGATCGTCTGGATCGTGGGGTTGGCCGTGCCGGTCACCGCCTCCTACATCATCTGCGCGGTCATCGCCGCGCCGGCGATGATCAAGCTCGGCGTTCCCGACTACGCCGCCCACATGTTTATCTTCTACTATTCGGTGCTGTCGGAGGTGTCGCCGCCGACGGCGCTGTCGCCCTTCGCCGCCGCCGCGATCACCGGCGGCGATCCCTACAAGACCACGCTGCAGGCCTGGAAGTACACGCTGCCTGCCTTCCTCGTCCCATTCGTGTTCGTGCTCGACCCGCAAGGCATCGGCTTGTTGCTCAAGCTCCCCAAGGACGGCTCTTGGATCGACATCGTCGTCATCACGGCCAAGGCGACGCTCGGCCTGGCGGCGCTGGCGGCGGCGGCGCAGGGCTGGGCTCTGCGCAAGGCGACCGTGGCCGAACGCTTGCTGCTGGCGCTGGCGGGACTCTTTCTGGTGTTTCCGAGCCTGCTCGAGGCGTTGATGGAGGCGATGATCGGCCGCGATATCAGCTACACCGCGACATTTGGCTTGGTGATTGCCGCCGCGGTCCTGCTAAGACAGCGCATGAGCATGGCGCGCATACAAGCGAGCCCCCCGCACTAGGAGGTACACCATGAAACGCAAAGGACTTGTGATCTGCGCGATCGCCGCGAGTGCAGTGGCCCTTGCCGGCGCGGCTTGGGGGCAGGGAGCCGATCAGGGGCTCAATATTGCCATCGCCACAGGAGGCACGGGCGGGGTCTATTACCCCCTCGGCGGCGGCATGGCGAACGTGCTCTCGAAATATGTGCCCGGCGTGCAGGCGACCGCCCGCGTGACCGGCGGCTCGGTCGATAATCTCAAACTGATCGGCTCGCAGCAGAGCGAGGTTGCGCTGGTGATGGTCGACGCCGCACTCGATGCGCTCAAAGGCGAAGACAAGTTCAAGGGCGCTCCCGTGGAGGTGCGCACGCTGATGGTGCTTTATCCCAACCGCATGCACGTGGTGAGCATGGAGGGCACTGGGGTCGAGAAAATGGCCGACCTCAAGGGCAAGCGCGTCTCCACCGGCTCTCCGGGCAGTGCGACCGAAGTGATGGCCTTCCGTCTCATCGAGGCCGCCGGTCTCGACAAGGACAAGGACATGAAGCGCGAGCGGCTCGGCGTGGCCGAATCGGTCAACGCGCTCAAG
>VAZM01000467.1 GCA_005883135.1 Alphaproteobacteria bacterium | reverse complement strand
AGCGCTTGGCCAGGTTGTAGCCCATGAAAGAGGCGGCAATCGCCCCGCCCGGCGTGATCCCGAGCCAGCAGCCGATGACCGAGGAGCGCAGCAACGTCACCCAATAGCGCGGCAGGTCCTTCCATACCCGAAGCACCACGCGCAGGCCGATGCTGGCGGTGTGACCGCGCAGCGCCAGCCGCTCCTCCATGGTCAGCAGGATTTCGCTGATGCCGAACAGCCCGATCACCGCGACCAGGAAGTTGATACCGCGCAAGAGCTCGTTCCAGCCGAAGGTCATTCGCAACGTGCCGGAGACGGTGTCCATGCCGATCCCGGCGAGCAGCAGCCCGAGCGTCATGGAGATGATGGTCTTATGCTTGTCCTCGCGCCCGAGACCGACAAACGAGCAGAACGTCAACAGGTAGACCGCGAAGAACTCCGGCGGACCGAATTGCAACGCGAACGCGGCTATGCCGGGCGCAAGAAAGGTGATCAGCAGCACGGCTGCGAGCGAGCCAATGAACGAGGAGGTGAAGGCAGCGGTGAGCGCCTCGGGCGCCTTGCCTTGCTGCGCCATCGGATAGCCGTCGAAGGTGGTGGCCACCGACCAGGCCTCGCCCGGGATATTGAATAGGATCGAGGTGATGGCGCCGCCGAACAGCGCGCCCCAATAGATGCAGGAGAGCATCACGATGGCCGAAGTCGGGTCCATCGTGAACGTCAGCGGCAGCAGGATGGCGACGCCGTTGGGGCCGCCCAATCCGGGCAACACGCCGACGAAAATTCCGAGCACGAGCCCGACCATCATCACCGCCAGCGTCTTCCACGTCAGCAGGACCTGAAAGCCGTGAAGCAAGAGGCCGAAGGCTTCCATCGCGGCGACCTATAGCGGTTTAGTAGCCGAAGGCGGCCTCGAGCGGGCCTTTCGGCATGATCACGTCGAAGGCGACGTCGAAGGTGAAAAACATGATGACGGCGAACAGGAATGCGGTGAGCAGCGATTTCCACAGGGCGATGCGGCCGATGGTGCGCATAAAGCCGGCGATCAGGAGGAAACTCGCGACGTAGAGCCCCAGCCATTGCGTGAACAAGCAGAACAGCAGCGTGGGGATGAAGACTTGCATGACGCGGCGCAGTTGGTCACGCGTGAGGAATGTCTGCGCGGCGCCGGTACGGGTCACCACCGCGGTGACGAGACCATAGAGGCTGGCGCCCGCGAGGAAGAGACCGAGGTAGAACGGGAAATAGCCGGGCTGTGGGCCGTCGGCCTCCCAGGCGATGCCCGTGCGCCAGTTGTCGAAGCAAAAGAGCCCCGCCAGAGCGAGTAGCAGCAGCGAGACGACGATCTCGACGGTGCGGGTGCTGACCACCGCGGGGGAATTGTCCGCCGGCACGGTCGGATCGTCGACGACGATGTCAGCTTCGGGCGTGGGCATTGGTTTTTCCGGTTGCGCGGAAACTTGAGAATGAGCTCTCAGGCCGCGTACCGACCAGATTGATTCGCACTTCCGTCGCCGTCATGCCCGCGCAAACGCGCTTATGTCGCGGGCATCCACGTCTTAATGACGGCTGGTGTCTCAAGTGAAGACGTGGATGGCGCCGGAACTCGGGCTTGCCCGAGTTCCGTAAGAGTGAGTGTCGCAAGTCGGGTAAACCCGACTTGCGGGACAAGCCCGGCCATGACGCTCGCATCTGGTCGATAGGAGCCGAACAGCGCTCAATGTGCGACAAATCCCGCCTCGGTCATCAGGTTTTTGTTCAGGGTGTCGTCCGATTCGAGGAACTTCACCATGTCGCCGCCGGTGAGGAAGATCGGCTTGAGCGCCTGCTTCTCCATGTAGTCCTTGTATTCGGCAGTCTGCGTCAGCTTCTTGAACAGATCGACGTAGAACGCCGTCTGCTCCGGCGTCACCTTGCCCGGCAGGAACATGGCCCGCAGCATCAGATATTTCGCCGGCGACCTTGCCCTTGTATTCGATCCGCTCCTTGTCGAACACGCACAGCGGCCGCACTTGGCCGGCGCGCCAGACTTCGAGATTTTCCGACGGATTGTTGACGTTGGCGGCGGTGTGATTGCCGACGAGCTGGGTCGCCGCCTCGCCCCCAGACTTGTAGGGCAGATACGCGAACTTCGCTCCGGTCTTCTTCTCCAGGAACACCGTGAGCACATGATCCTCGCGGCGCGAGCCGGTGCCGCCCATCTTGAACGGCGGGTTCGCCTTCTTCGCGGCGTCGACGAACTCTTTCACGGTCTTGTACGGCTCCTGTGCGTTCACCCACAGCACGAACTCATCGAGCGCGATGACGGACACGGGAGTGAGGTCGCGCCAATTGAACGGAATCTTGGCGGAGAGCGGCAGCATGTAGATCAGCGAATAGGCGATGAGAACTTTGTTGGGGTCGCCTTCGCTCGATTTCATGTAGATGAGCGCCTCGGCGCCGGACGCGCCACCCTTGAGCGAGACGACCATCGGCTGATTGTTCTTCTGCACGGCGGCCTGCATCATGCGCGCCATCTGGTCGGATGCTCCGCCGGCGCCGGCGGCAACGACGATCTCCACCGGCTTGCTCGGCTCCCAGGCAGAGGCCGGCGCGGTCGTCAACGCGATCGCCAGCGCCGCGCCGGCGGTGAGGCAATTGGGCTTGGTCATCGTCTCCTCCTGAACTCACTGGGCGCATGGCCGGGCCTGGCCTCGCGCTTCTCCTGCGTTGTTGGGCATTCTGCCGCTTTGCGCCTCTCGTTCAAGCGTATCGGCCGCCGCCGGGCAAGCCGCGACGCTTCGCCGCTCGCCGGGTCGCGCGCTTGAGCGTTCCGGGCTTTGCCTTGGCGAGCGCGATGAGCTCGGCGAGGTCGAGTGCCGGCTGATCGCCTGCGGCAGGGTCGCGGGCATTGCCGCCGCGTCGATCTAAACTTTGACAATACTCGCGAAATTGCGTTCCCGCCTTTGCCGCGGCCGCGTCACTTTGCGCATTCTCGGCCGCAAGCCATGCGCAAACGGTGCTCAAGGCCTCGCATCAATTTCCCGGGGGGAAAGGCGACGCACGCGACGAAATGGTCCAGATCATCGCGCGTGAGGCGAAAGCCGCCAACGTCGGCCTCGAAGTCCAGGTCTACCCCGGCGCATCGCTGTTCAAGCCCAATGACCAGTGGAATGCGATGGTCAACGGCCAGCTGGACATGTCGTCGTTTCCCCTCGATTACGCGAGCGGCAAGATTGGCGCGTTCAGCGCCACGCTGATGCCGGCGCTCGTGCGCAATCACGATCGGGCGACGCGGCTCAACGACTCGCCGTTCATGACGGAGATCAAAACCAAGATCGACAAGGCCGGGGTCGTCGCGCTGTCGGACGCTTGGCTCGCGGGCGCTGTCGCTTCCAAGAAGGCATGCATCCGCAAGCCGGAAGATATCAAGGGCCTCAAGATCCGCTCCGCGGGTCCGACTTTCGCTGCCATGTGGCAGCAAGCGGGCGCCTCGATCGTCTCCGTTCCGAGCAACGAGGTCTACAACGCGCTGCAGACCGGCGTGGCGGACGCCACCGACACCAGCACTGGAAGCTTCGTCTCCTTCCGCATCTACGAGCAAGTCAAGTGCATCACTGCCCCCGGCGACAACGCGCTGTGGTTCATGTACGAGCCCGTCTTGATGTCCAAGCGAAGCTTCAACAGGCTCAAGAAGGAGCAGCAGGACGCGCTGATGAACGCCGGAAAGAAGGCGCAAGATTACTTCAACAAAGCGACCAAGGGCCTCGACGACGAGATGGTCAACACCTTCAAGAAGAACAATGTCGAGGTCGTCACGCTGACGCCGCAAGAATTCGAGGCTTGGGTCAAGATCGCCCAGGAGAGCTCCTACAAACAGTTCGGCGCCGAAGTTCCTGACGGCAAGAAGCTGATCGATGAGGCGCTCGCGGTCAAATAAGGCCGCAGCCGATCGCAGGGCGACCGGCGGGGCTCCCTCGCCGGTCGTCGCGTGTGCGGACGGGGGAGGGCGACACATGGATCAATTCATCCGCGGCGTCACGCTGATCTCGCAGATCTGCGGGGTGTTCGCCGCGGGCTTGATCGCCGCCAGCGTGGTGGTCGTGTGCGAGATGGTATTCATCCGCTACGTGCTCAACGAGACCACGATTTGGCAGACCGACTTCGTCACCTTCAGCATTGTTGCGGCAACCTTCATCGGCAGCCCGTACCTGCTGCTCAGCCGGGGCCACGTCAACGTGGACGTGCTGCCCCTTTACCTCGGACAAGAGGGCCGCTACCGGCTCGCGCTCGCGTCCATGCTGATGTCGTTTGCATTCTGCGCCGTCATGACGGTGCTCACCTTCCAGTTCTGGTACGAGGCCTGGGAGAACAATTGGCGTTCGGAATCGATATGGCGCGCCCGGCTGTGGATTCCATACGCGGCGATGCCGGTCGGATTGGCGCTTCTTAGCCTGCAGTACGTCGTCGAGATCATCAAATTGGTGACGGGGCGCGAGTGGCCGTTCGGGTTGCCACCAAGGGAGAAGGCATGAGCCCGGCCAGCCAAGGCGCCATCGTCCTCATCGTCACGCTTGTCGTCCTCCTCTCGGGTGCGCCGGTTGCCTTCGGGCTCGGGGCGATCGCTCTGGCTTTCCTCGTGATCTTTCAGGGCATGGATTCGCTGCACGTCGCCGCCGAGACCTTCTATACCGGGCTGTCCGACTTCACGCTGGTCTCGATTCCGATGTTCGTGATGATGGGCGCCGCCATCGGCTCCTCGCCCGCCGGCAAGGACCTATACGAGGCACTCGACCGCTGGCTCTATCGCGTGCCCGGCGGTCTGGTGATCTCCAATATCGGCGCCTGCGCGATCTTCGCCGCGCTGACGGGCTCATCGCCTGCCTGTTGCGCCGCCATCGGCAAGATGGGCATCCCGGAAATGCGCCAGCGCGGATATCCGGACGACGTCGCGACTGGCTCGATCTGCGCCGGCGGCACGCTCGGGATCCTGATCCCGCCGTCGATCACCTTCATCCTGTACGGGATCGCAACCGAGACCTCGATCGGCCGGCTGTTCCTCGCCGGCGTGCTGCCGGGCCTGATGCTCACCGGCCTGTTCATCCTCTGGACGCTGTTCATCATCTGGAAGCGCGGCTTCCGCTCGCACGCGGCGGACTTCCGCTACGCCTGGCGGGAGAAATTCCAGTCTATTCCGAAAATTGCGCCCTTCATCCTGATCATCTTCGGCGTCATGTACACGCTCTACGGCGGGGTTGCGACTCCCTCGGAGGCGGCCGGTGTCGGAGCGGCGCTCTGCATTCTCATGGCCATTCTCATCTACCGCATGTGGATGCCGGACAGATGGTGGCTCATTCTGCGCGATACCACCCGCGAGTCGGTGATGATTCTGATGATCATCGCTGCCGCCGTGCTGTTCGGTTACATGCTGACGTCGCTCTATCTGACGCAGACTTTGGCGCAGGCAATCGCCGATATGCACGTCAACAAGTGGTGGTTGATGCTGCTCATCAACTTGTTCCTGCTGGTGGCCGGCTTCTTCATCCCGCCGGCGGCCATCATTCTCATGACCTCGCCGATCCTCTATCCGGTCATCACCACGGCGGGGTTCGATCCGGTCTGGTTCGGCGTGATCATGACCATCAATATGGAGATCGGGTTGATCCACCCGCCGGTCGGACTCAACATCTACATCGTCAGCTCGATTGCTCCCGACGTGCCGGTGACGCGCGTGATGTGGGGCACTATCCCCTATGTTGTGTGTATGATGCTGGCGATCGTGATCCTATGCGTATTCCCCGAGATCGCCACCTGGCTGCCGGATCACCTGATGGGGCCGCTGCACAGGTAAGCTAGCCTTCGCCGATCTCGCGCAAGATTTCCGCCGTGTCCTCGCCCAGCCGCGGCGCGGGCCGCTCCGCCGCCATCGCTCTGCCGCCGATGATGATCGGCGTGCGCACGCCCGGGATCGTGCCGCCCTTGGCCGCCGCGCTCGGGCGATCGATCCGCATGCCGCGATGGATCACTTGCGGGTCGGCGAAAACCTGGTCGAGCGCGTTGATCGGTCCGGCCGGACCGCCGACCGATTC
>VAZM01000343.1 GCA_005883135.1 Alphaproteobacteria bacterium | reverse complement strand
GACCGGCACCTATGTCGACATGTGCGCCAATCTGCCGGTCTGCGACCCTGAGAAAATCCCCGTCCCCACCCTCATCATGCGCGGCGAATACGACGGCATCGCAAGCATTGCCGACCTTCTGAAGTTTTTCGAATTGCTGCCCAATCCGGACAAGCAGTTCGCCGTGATGCCGGGCATCGCCCACGCCTCCTTTCACCAGAAGAACTACGCCATCTGCTATCACATCCTGGAAAGCTTCTTCGCGCAGCCGGCGCTGGTCTATCGCGGCGGGAATTGACCGCCCCCGCACGATCTCCACGGTTCTGCCATGCTGTGAGCGCAGGATCGGCGGCGGAGGGGGGAGAGCGATGACCTTTCGACGCCGCGCTGTGCGCCTTGGCGCGGGCTTGTCCATGCTTGCAGCGGCGGCGCTCCTTTGCGCCTGCGCCGAGCGCGATCTGCCGAGCGGCGAGCCGAGCTTTTATCGCAGCCTCGCCGCCAAGGACGCGCAGGTCGACGCGACCATGGCGGCCTCGATGATCTCCGGCTACCGCACCAACAACGGACTGACCCCGGTCACCGTCGATCCCGAGCTGATGAAACTCGCCGAGGCGCAGGCGCAGGCCATGGCGAGCCGCGACACGCTCAGTCACGACGTGGCGCGCAGCTTCCACGACCGCCTAAAAGGGGGCGGCTACCGCGCACATACCGCGGCGGAGAATGTCGGCGCCGGGTATCACACCCTGGCGCAAGCCTTTTCCGGCTGGCGCGATTCGCCGCCGCACCGCGACAATATGTTGCTCAAGGGTGCGACCCGCATGGGCATCGCCGCGGCTTATGCGCCGAAGTCCAAGTACAAGGTGTTCTGGGCGCTGATCTTGGCGGAGCCCGAAGAGGGGCGTGGATAAACCCGCTTTCGCGTCCTCGCGGCGGCGTTCACGCTACGTGCCCGGCCATCAAGTCGAGTAGCGCCGGCCCGAAGATTTGTCGCGCCTCCCTGAGCAGCGGCGCCACCGCGGCGGCGAATGCATCGTGGTCGGCGGCGGTGAGCTCGACGATCTCGCAGCCCTGCGCCGCGATCGCTTGGCGTGCTTGCTCTTCCTCCTCGACATGCAGCTCGCGTTGAAACGCAACCGCGTCCGCTATCGCGCTGCGCATGGCGCGCTGAAGATCGGCCGGCCAGGATTCGAAGGCGGTGCGATGCAGGAAGATCGGCCGCGAAATGTAGAAGTGATTGCTCAGGGTGTGGAAGCGGTGGAACTTGTGCACGCCGTAGGTCACGGTATTCGAGAGCGGATTCTCCTGCGCGTCGATGTCTCCGGCGGTGATCAGCGCGATCGCCTGCGTGAGGTCCATCGGCATCGGCACCGCGCCGAGCAATTCGAACGTCCGCGCTTGCACCTTGCTCGGCAGGACACGCATGCGCAGCCCGGCGAGATCCGCGGGCGCGCGCACTGGCCGTATGCGGTTGGAGATGTGCCGAAAACCGTTCTCGAACCAGCCCAGGATGCGGAAATTCGTGCGCTCCTCGATCCCGCGGGCGAGCACGTCACCGAGCGCGCCGTCCATCGCCGCACGCGCGGATTGCGCGCTGGCGAACAGGAACGGCAGGTCGACGACGCCGAGGTCCGGCACCCGATCGGTCAGGTAGCTCGAGGACTGATAGCCGAGCGTCAGAAGGCCGTTCTCGACCAGCCATAGAATGTCCTCGGCACGATAGCCGAACTCCATGATGTTCCACACATATTTGACTTCGACGCGCTCGCCGAATTCGTCGGCGAGCCGGTCGCCGATGCGCTTGAGTGCGCGGCTGAAGCCGCTCGTTGGCGGAGCGTAGCCCCCCATGCGGATGCGGATCGGGTCGGGCATGCGCGTTCTCCCATGTAAGCGAATTTGCGTCAGGACGGCGCCCTCGGTTGGCGCACCGCGACGGCGACGCCTGATGCCGCCAGGCCGACGCCGATCGCCAGCAGGATCCCCGCCACGCCCGTCGTGGCGGCAAGCAGCCCGGCGAGCGTCGGAAACACGATCTGCCCGATGCGGTTGCCGGTCATGCGCAAGGTCAACGCCGTGCCGCACACTTCAGGCGGCGCGAGGTACATGACGCCGGAAAGGGTCAGTGGCGAGGCGATACCCATGGCAACTCCCAAGCCGATGAGAACCGCGTACATGATGGAAAGCGAGAGCGGCAGTGCGAGGAGCAAAAATCCGGCGGCGCTGCCGAGCATGCTGGTCAAGGTGAGCGGGGTGCGGCCGATGGCGAAGATCAGCCGCGCGTAAAACACGCGCGACACCAACGATGCGACCGAGCGGACTGTCAACATCAGGCCGATGTGAGTGACATCGATCTGGCGCTCCGCGCCCAGTGCCGGAAGATAGATCACCAGGAGGTCCAGCGCGGTGACGGTCACCACGCTCGAGACCATGACGGCCGCGAAGCCGCGCAGCGCGAGCAGTCGCCGGATCGGGATGAAATCGCCGCCGTGACGATGCTCGGCCTTGCCCGCGGCGGGCCTGATCAACAGCGCGATGACGATACTGACGGCGGCGACGAGGAGGCCAATCTCGAACAGCAGCCCGGTCGGGGGCAGCGCCGCCGCGCCCCCGAGCCAGCCGACCACGAACGGCCCCAGCCCCTGTCCGATCGCCGTCGCGACCACGTAGTAGCCGAGCGCCGACTCCCGGCTGCGCTTTCCGCCCGCGCGCACCGCCAGCATCTGATGGCCCGCCATGCAGAACATTTGGCCAAAGCCCAACAGCACGGAGAAGCCGAGGAGATGCATGGCGGATCGCGGCCAGGCCCAGAATCCGATGCAGGCGGCGAACACGAGCGCCGAGCCGACCCACGCGGCGCGCGCGTCGTTGCCGCGGTCGATCCACCGCCCGACCTGCAGCGCGGTGAACACCGGGATGATGGCGAAGCCGGTCGCGATGATGCCGAGCCAGAGGACGGGAAGGCCGAGTTCGATCGCGCGGTAAGAGGTCGTGATCCGGATGATGAGCGTGAGCGTCTGGATCAGCGTGACATGGGCGAGGAACGGGATGAGCAGGCGGTAATCGATGTCCCCCTTCGGGGGCAGGCGCGCGCTCAGCTCCTCGGTCATCAATAAAACGTAGCTCGTGGTCGGCCCGGCTCGCGGCGGCGCTCCCTCTTTAGCGGGCCGTGTGCGCGAGGCAAAGCCTGCCTGCGGCGCTTTCTCATCCAGCCTGGAACGCAAGCGAATGGAAGCGCGCCAGACGTGGTGTACGCAGCGTTAACCACGTGCCGGGCGCAACCGCCGCCGCCAATTGGTCCCCCCGAGGTCAATTTTTCTCCTTATTTATCAATTCAACTTCGCCTGTTTGGGGATTACTTCTGGGGTGGGGAGCACTCGCTTTTAGTCTGGCTGGAAAGTGCGGGCGTTGACGCTGTTGTCGCCCTGGGGAGGGCTGTGCGCGCGCCATTCTAGCGGGACATCTTCGCCCAGAGTGATCGGCAGGGGGGAGCTTCACTTTGGCGGGACAGCTCGTCGCTGTAGTGCGGCATTCGCGCGCCGTTTCGCTGGCGCGACGAACTCCCATACGACCGCCGCAGGCGCCGCGCCGATCAGCGGTGGCGCCGACGTCACGTCACCCGACGATCACGCTGACGCTGCGCCCGCGCGGCATCGCGCGTGCGCTGCGCGGACCGGTCGTCGTATTGAGCGCGATTTTCACTCACGCCCTTGTTGGGCTTAAGCTCGCCGCCTGTGCGTTGCTCGCAGGCATGGTGGCGTTGGCGATCATGAATTACCGGGACGGCGAGCCGGTGGTGACCGGGTCTGAGCCCGTCGGCAACGAGACCATCGTCTATCGCCGGGCGGCGCCGCCTCCCGCGCATCCGCAAGCCACCGATGCCACCGAGCAAAGGGAGGACGCCGGCGCGCATTATCCGCGCACGGTACAAACGGTCCGCTTCGTCAATCCCGAGCCGCCGGTGTCCGTCGCCGCCGCGGCACGCGAACTGATCAAGCGCGCACTGACCAAGGTAGGCGCTTTTGTCGCGTTTCCGTCGCGCGAGCAAGCGCAGCCGGAAAGCTTGGACATGCGCCGAAAGCGCGGGATGGTGGTTCTCGACGAAATCGATGATTACCTGTGGGAGGTCTACCAGCGCGCGCCGATCAAGAAGGATTCGAGCGGCGACTTCACCTGGAAGGACCCTGCCGCCGCCAACCGCATGGGCTTGGCGCTCCAGGACTACGTGATCGGCGGCATGGATCCGGGTTTTCGGGAGCAGCTCTACAACGCGGGACGCGCCATGGATGCTGACGGCCTTCACTGGTCGATGCTCAGCGCATTTCGCGACGATTATCGCCAACGCCTCGCCGCCGGCTTCAAGGCGCGCGGCGGCAACTCGTTGCATGGCGGCAGCCGCCGCACCGGCGGCTATGGCCACGGCCGCGCGGTCGACCTGACCGCGGTAGAAGGAACCAATCCGGAAGAAGTCTGGAAATGGATCGACGCCCACGGTGCGAAATACGGGCTCACCCGGCCGATGCCCGGCAACGACCCTGCGCATGTGCAGCAGCGCGGTGAATGGAGCAATGTCGCGTCGACGTTCCGACAGAGCCGCGTTCGCGTGGCCGACGGCGGAAAACGGCGGCACAAATCCAGGCTGCGACTCGCGCACGCCCGCTGATGGCCGGCGGCCGCCGGCGCGCGTTTAAAAACTCACCGAGCGGTCGACCTCAGGTCTGCTTGACCGGAATCTTCTTCTCGTTCTTGCGTGCCTGCAGCGACTTCGGCAACGTGACCGTCAGCACGCCATTCTTGAAATTCGCCTCGATTCGGTCGGCGTCGACCCCCTCAGGGACGCTGAACGAACGCTGGAACGAGCCGTACCGACGCTCCGCCAGATGAAAATTCTTTTTCTTCTCCTCCCGTTCGTCTCGTTTCTCGCCCTTGATGGTCAAGGTGCCGTCGGAGAATTTGACGTCGATACTGTTCTCGTCCATGCCGGGCAACTCGGCCGATAGCTCGTAGGCGTTCTCCTTGTCGACGATATCGACGGCCGGGGTTCTGCTCCAAAGGTCGCCGCGCCAGAACGGTTGAATGTCGAACGCGCCGCGCCCGAACGGCGAGCGCCAGGCGCCCAACTGGAAATCCTCGAACAGGCGATCGACTTCCCGTCGCAGGCCGTCGAACGGCCGCCACTCGGCGGCACGATCGGCCTTCTGTTCCGGGATGATGGCGGCTGGCTTGGTTGCAATTTGATCCATGTGAATTCCCTCCTACGCCTTGGAGTGACAGTCCTATGCACGAACAAAACGCGCTGGAAGCTCGCTGGGTTGCATCAAATCGGCCGCCGGTTCCGGCGGGCGAATGCGGCCAAATCATGTTCGAACCGGTCGCTATGGACCTGCTGAACTTGCATCACTAGCCTGCGCCGCCATGTACGCAGCCCCTGTCCTACCGGCCGCGCGCGACTACGGCACGCTCTATCGCTCGTTCCGCTGGCAAATCCCGGCGCGCTATAACATCGGGGTCGACGTCTGCGACCGCTGGGCGGAGAGCGATCCGGCGCGGACCGCTATTCTCAATGTGCGCGGCGACGGAAAGGTCGAGGAGGTGAGTTATGGCGCGTTGCGCGAAGCCTCGAATCGGCTCGCCAATGCGCTCGCTGCCCACGGCATTCAGAGGGGTGATCGCATCGCGTTGCTGTTGCCGCAAGGCCCCGCCGTCGCGGTGTGCCACATCGCCATCTACAAGCTCGGCGCCATCGCGCTGCCGCTGGCGATGCTCTTCGGAACCGAGGCGATTTCGTATCGCCTGCAGGATTCCGGTGCACGGGCACTGATCAGCAATGCGCAAGGGCTCGCCAAGCTCGCGGCCGTTCGCGATGCTGCGCTCGCGCTCGAAGTTGTGTGGTCGATCGACGGAGCGGCGGACGGGGCCGAGGACTTCAACGCGGTGCTGGCGCGCGCCGCCTCCGAATTCACGCCGGTCGCCACCACGGCCGACGACGCGGCGCTGATGGTCTACACATCGGGCACGACCGGTCCGCCGAAAGGGGCGCTGCATGCGCACCGCGTGCTGCTCGGCCATCTTCCCGGGATCGAGATCCCGCACGAATTTCTGCCGCAGCCAGGGGACCGGTTCTGGACCCCGGCAGATTGGGCCTGGGCCGGCGGCCTGCTCAACGTGTTGCTGCCGGGGTTGCACTACGGCGTGCCGGTCGTGGCGCAAAAATTCGACAAGTTCGATCCGGAGCAGGCCTATGCCTTGATGGCAAAGATGCGGGTGCGCAACGCGTTCATTCCGCCGACGGCGCTGCGCATGTTGCGCTCCGCACGCCCGCCGAAGACGCCCATCGCGCTGCGCTCGGTCGGCTCGGGCGGCGAGGCGCTCGGCACCGAGACCTATGAATGGGGCAAGGCGACGCTCGGCATCGCCATCAACGAGTTCTACGGGCAAACCGAATGCAATCTGGTGCTGGCCTCTTGCGCGGCGATCGCCGTTTCACGCCCTGGCGCCATCGGCAAACCGGTGCCCGGGCACAGCGTCGCGGTGCTTCGCGCGGACGGCTCGCAATGCGCGCCGAGCGAGCTCGGCGAGATCGCGATCAAACGGCCGGACCCGGTGATGTTCCTGCAGTATTGGGGCAAGCCCGATGCGACGCGCGAAAAATTCATCGGCGAGTGGATGACGACGGGCGATCAGGGTGTGGTCGACGCGGACGGCTATTTTCAGTTCGTCGGGCGCGACGACGACGTCATCACTTCGTCGGGATACCGCATCGGCCCGACCGAGATCGAGGATTGCCTCATTCGCCATCCCGCGGTGGCGCTGGCGGCGGCGGTGGGCAAGCCCGATGCGCTCCGCACCGAGATCGTGAAGGCCTTCATCGTGCTCAAATCGGGCCACACGCCCTCCGACGCCCTCGCCACGGACATCCAGGGCTTCGTGAAGACGCGCCTCTCCGCCCACGAATATCCGCGCGAGGTCGCCTTCATCGACGAGATGCCGATGACCACCACCGGCAAGGTGATCCGCAGGTTGCTCCGGCAGCGGGCGTGAAAGAGCCGCGGCGGGGGCTTGCGCGGCGTGCAGGATGATGGCTTGCGGTCAGGCGCTGCCTGCGCTTGTCCCGATATAGGCGGCAACGACGCGCGGATCCTTCAAGACCGCGCCGGGCTCGCCTTCGGCCAGCGTCCGTCCGTAGTCGAGCACGTGGATGCGGTCGGCAAGATCAGCGACCATCTCCAGATCATGCTCGATCCAGATCATGCTGATGCCGAGTTCGTGTTTGACGCGGAGGATGAAGCGCGCCAAGTCCTCGCGCTCGTCGCGATTGAGCCCGGCCGAGGGCTCGTCGAGCATCAGGATGGCCGGCTCGAGTGCGAGCGCACGCGCAAACCCGACCAACTTCTGGATGCCGAAGGGTAGGCCGTCCACCGGCGTATGGCGATAGCGCTCGAGCTCGACGAACTCGATGATGCGCTCGACCGCCTCGCGGTGGCGCATTTCCTCGCGCCGAACCGACCCCAGAAACAACATCTCGGCAAGGGGATTGGTGTGAATGCGCGCGTGGCGCCCGGTCAGGAGATTGTCGAGCACCGACATCTGCGGGAACAGTTCGCCGTGTTGGAAGGTGCGGGCAAGGCCGAGCCGGGCGATCTGGTGCGGCTCGCACCCCGCGATGTTACGGTCGCGAAACCGGATCTCGCCCTCGCCGTGGTAGATGCCGCTCACGCAATTGAGCACGCTGGTCTTGCCGGCGCCGTTCGGACCGATCAGCGCAAACAGCTCGCCCGCTCCAAGCGCGAGCGACACGCCTTCGAGCACCGTCAGGCCCCCGAACCGCAGCGTCAGGCGATCGACCTCCAGCTCAGCCATACCATCTCCGGCTGCGGCGATATTGCTTGACCTCGCGATAGCTTCTTCGTTCGCCACTCTTGCGGCCCAGATAGAATTCCTGGATATCGGGATGCCGGCGCAGGCGCTCGGCCGTGCCGTCGAGCACGATGCGACCGTTTTCCATCACGTAGGCGTAGTCGGCGACCTCGAGCGCCACCGTTGCGCTCTGCTCCACGACCAGAATGGCGATGCCGAGCTGGCGGCGGATTTCGGCCAGCCGGCGCAGCAAATCCGCTACCACTACGGGCGCGAGGCCGAGCGAAAGCTCGTCGACCAGCAGGAGTTCAGGCTCGCAGACGAGTCCGCTGGCGAGTGCCAACATCTGCCGCTCGCCGCCGGAAAGAAGGCCGCCGACGCGATGACGCAAGTCGGCGAGTTGCGGGAAGAACTGGTACGCGAGCGCCTCGCGGCGCCGGCGCTCGATTGCCGCCGCGGCGGGCGCCACCGGGGCGGCGAGGTTCTCGGCGACGGTGAGATTGGGGAAGACCTTGTCGCGTTCCGGCACCAGCACGATCCCCCGCCGCGTGTTCTCGTGCGGCGGACGATTCTCGATGCGCGCGCCCTTGAAGGTGATCGCGCCTTCGGTGACGCGCGCGTCGTCGATGCCGAGAAAGCCGGAGATCGCCCGCAATGTCGTGGTTTTGCCGGCGCCGTTCGTTCCCAATAGAGCGACGATGCTTTCGTGATGGCGCGGTGATAGACCACTTCGAGTTTTTCGACCGTCAACAGTGCAGCGGTCATCCGCGCGATCCCCCAGCCCGACGATGCTTGAACGGCCACAACAGAAAGTAATTTTGCATACGCCGCCACATGCCGACGAGACCGAGCGGCTCGAACATCAGGAACAGGATCATGACCAGCCCGAATGCGGCGTAATTCACCGCAAACAGTAGGCTGGCATGGCGCTGCGCCCCGGGCAGCGCGAGCAGGCCGATTTCGATGATGTAGGGAAAGAGGGTGACAAAGATTGCTCCGAGCAGCGCGCCGAGCAGCGAGCCCATGCCGCCGATAATCACCATGGCGAGATACTGGATGGTGAGGAACAGCGAGAATGCCTCGACGGAAACGAAGCCGCGGTAATAGGCGAACAGCGCACCGGCCACGGCGGTCACGGCGGAGCTGATCACGAAGGCAAGCAGCTTGTAGGAGGCAACGCCGATGCCGAGCGCCTCGGCGACGGTCTCGCGCGTGCGTAGCGCCCGCCAGGCGCGGCCGGTGCGCGCACGTAGAAGGTTCAGGCAGACCAGGAGGGTCGCCGCTGCCGCGCCCAGAAGAATGAAATACCACGCACGTGCATCCGTGATCGAAACGCCGCCGAGCTTGGGCGGATCGACGACGATGCCGGTCGAGAAGCCGCGCCGCGCCTCGTATTCGCCGCCGAGATAGATCACGACGAAATGCAGCGCGAGCGTGCTCACGGCGAGATAGAGGCCGCGCAAGCGCAGCGACGGCAAGCCGAAGATGATGCCGAGGAGCCCTCCTACCGCCGCCGCCGCAGGCAGCGTGATCCAGAACGGCGCATTGGTCTCGCGGAACAGAATTCCCACCGTGAACGCGCCCGCCGCGAGTAGGCCGGCATGCCCCAGCGAAATCTGTCCGGCATAGCCGGTCAGCAGCATGAGCGAGAGCGCGCCGATCGAGGCCAGAAACACCTGGCAGGCGAGATCCAGCTGGAATGGAGACGCAATCAGCGGAAACGCCAGCAGCGCGGCGATGAACACGCCCAAGCTCGTGCGTTCGAGCCGCGTCTGCACGAGCGCGAGGTCCTGGTCGTAGCTGGTGCGGAAATAGCCGCTGGCGCGCGGGGACCTAGACACGGTCGAGCTCCTCGCGCGTGCCGAACAGCCCCCACGGGCGCACGATCAGGGCGGCGATGAGCACCAGGAACGGGACCACGTCGGACAGCAACGGATCGACATAGTGGATGGCCAAGACCTCGGCGCTGGCGACGATAACCGCGCCGACCAGCGCGCCGAGGAGGCTGTCCAGGCCCCCGACCAGCGCCGGCGCGAACGCCTTGAGACCGATCACGACCATCGTCTGGTCGAGGCCGGAGTCGAGCGCGATCAGCATGCCGGCAATCGATCCGGTCAAGGTCGAGAGCGCCCAGGCTAGGGCATAGATCGCGTTGAGATTGATGCCGCGCTGCGCCGCGAGTAGCGGGTTCTGCCCGGCCGCCCGCAGTCGCATGCCCCACCGGCCGAAGCGCAGGAACACGAACAGAGCGGTATAGACCGCCACGGTCGCGAGCACCATCAGCGCCGCGCAAGTCGAAATGCGAGCGCCGCCGATAAGCTCGATCGATGGATTGGAGAACTTGAGCGCCTGCAGCGGGTGCTGTTGCGCCGCCGACCAGATCAGTACGATGACACCCCGCAACAGGATGCCGATCGCGATCGTGGTGAGGATGGCGGCGAGCACCATCTGTCCGGTCATCTTGCGCATCAGCGCGACGTAGACGAGGACGCCGACGGTGAGGCTGAGCACCAGCGCCGCGGCGATCGCGCCGACGGGATGATCGGTGAACAAGGAGGCGGTCGTGTACAGGAGATAGGCGCCGAGCATGGCGAGTTCGCCATGCGCCATGTTCATCACTCGGCTCACGCGATAAATGAGTACGTAGCCGCAGGCGAGCAGCGCATAAATCGCGGCGAGCACGGTGATGTTGACGATGAGCTGCAAGGGTCAGCGCGCGCAGGCAGGAATTGCCATGGTTCTCCGCGCGGGAGGCGCGCGTCGGACTATAGCCTCGGTGTGATCTTTCTCGCCGGGCTCGGCTGCAACCGACGCCACCCGGCGCAGCGATGTCCCGGCTCCACGCAGCATCATCACTTCACGTCGTAAGCGACCCAATCCTTTGTCACGGCGACCGCCGATTTTGCGGGATCCCAGCGATAGACGCGGTAATACTGACGTGTTCGGAAGTGGTTGTCCTTGCTCCACTCGATCGCCCCGCCGCGCAGTCCCTGCGTATCGACCTTCACGTTCTCCATTGCCGCGCGGATCTTCGCGGCGTCGGCCGGCCAACCGCCGGCCTTGAGCACGGCTTCGAGTACCAGTCCGCCGATCCAGCCTTCGGTCATCTGCTCGGCCGGATAGCGTATGTTCGCTTTTTTCGCTTCCTCTATGATCTGCTTGTGGATGGGCAAATTGTCCTGAAACAAGGAATTCGCGCCGATGACATAGAATTTTCCATCCTTGAGGCGCGCCAATTCGCTCTCGGCCTCGATGTGCGCCCAGGTGATGTAATCGCCCTCCCAGCCGAGCCGGCGCAGCGCTTCGAATGTCTTCACCTGGGTGACCCACGGCGCCCAGGAGAATATCCAGTTCGGGTTGGCGTCCTTGAGCTTGGTCGCGAACGGCGTGTAATCGGCGGTGGACGGCGGTATCACCTCCTTGTCGACCGGCGTCATGCCCATCGCCTTGGCCTGCTCTTCGGCGTAGTCGATTTCGCCGCGCGAGAGCGGGATCGCCATCGCGGCAAATCCGATGCGCACTGGCTCTTTCGCCGTCTCCTTGATGAAGGCGAGCGTCGCGCGGCTGTCGTAGCCGCCGGCATATGCCGTGGTGCAGAACTGCAGCAGATCGGCCGGCGGGTAGACCTCCTTGGGACAGACCGCGCCCATTAGCATGAGCGCCACGTTGGCGCGCCTCGTTTCGGCGATGACCGGAGCGAAGGTCGAGGAGAGGCTCGAAAGCACCAGCAGACTGACGTTGTCCTGCGTGAGCAGCCGTTTGGCGTTGGCCGCCGCTTTCGATGGCTCGCCTTGATCGTCGAGCACGGTCAGCTGGATCTTCTTGCCGTTGATTCCGCCTGCGGCGTTGAGGCGGTCGACGTAGAGACGCAAACCCTCGATCGGCGGTCCGTTGGTGCCCGCCGCCGGTCCCGTCAGCGCGCCGGTGACGCCGATGACGTAGGCGTCCTGTGCGCTGGCCGGATATGCCAGCGTCGCGGCAGCCAATGCGGCCGCCAGAGCTCGTGCCAACATTGCATTCCTCCCTGGTCTGATCGCATTCATGCGATTTCCACCGCGCCGGCGGCGATCAGCTGCTGCTCGCGGTCATCGTACATCTCTTCGACGAGCGTCTTGAAGCGCTCGTACATCAGGTGGCGCTTGACCTTGCGGGTCGGAGTGATCGGTTCGCCCTCCTCCTCCGGATCGAGCGCCTTGGGGAGAATGCGGAACGCTTTGATTTGCTCGGGCCGCGACAGCTCGCCGTTCGCCCGCTCGACCTCGATGCCGATCAGCTGCGCCACCTCGGGATTGCCGGCGAGACTCGTGAAGCCCGTGTAGGCCACATCGTGGCTGCGAGCCCAATCCGCCACCGTGTCGGCCTCGATCTCGATGAGCGCAGCGAGATATTTGCGGCCGTGGCCGAACACGATCGCTTCCGCGATATAAGGACTGGCGCGCAGGATGTTTTCGACGAATGACGGAGAGACGGTCTTGCCGCCGGACGTGACGATGAAATCGCGCGCGCGGTCGACGAGGCGCAGCGCCCCGGCGTGCCATTCGCCGATGTCGCCGGTGCGCAGCCAGCCGTCCTCGTTCTTGACCGCGCGAGTTGCGTCGGGATTGTTCCAATACGACTCGAACAGATCTGGGCTCTTCACCAGCACTTCGCCGTCGCTTGCCAGCTTGACCTGCCAACCCGCCGGCACGGCTCCGACGTCGCCCGGGCGCGGAAACGGCCCACGCTGGCCGCAGATGATGCCGCCGGCGGTCTCGGTTTGCCCATACATTTCGACGACGTTGATGCCGAACATCTGCCAGAGCGCCATCGTTTGCGGCGGCAGTGGCGCGCCGGCGCAGACCACGAGCTCGAGCCGGTCAAATCCCAGCTTGTTGAGAAGCGGCAGGAAGACGCCGGCGCGGCAGGCGCGATAGAGCGCGCGTTCGGCGAAGCCCCCCGCGCCGTTCCAGCGCCGCCGCGCGTGTGCGCGCGCGAATTGCATGGCGATTTCCGCGCTCGCGCGCTTGACGCCGCCGGAATTGCGGATGCCGAGCAGCACCTGTGCGGCGAACCGCTGCAGATAGCGCGGGACGGTGAACAGGACCGTCGGCGCGGTCTCGAACAGGGTCGTCGGTAGATCCTCCGCGTGCTCGCCGAAATGCGGGACGAGGCGCGAGATCAGCGGCAGCGTCACCGCGACGTCACGGCCGAGCACGTGGCAAAGCGGCAAATAGCCGACCGTGCGATGCTCCTTTTGCGCAAGGGTGGGGTAATGATCCACGATGTTGGCGGCCGCCGCGAGATGCTTGCCATGGGTCACCAGCGCTCCTTTGGGCGCGCCGGTCGTGCCCGAGGTGTAGACGATGAAGGCGGGCGCGTCCGCGTCGAGTCGCGCGGCTTGCTCCTCGAGCCAGGCAAGATCCGGCTCTCCAGCCGCCGCGAGGAGGGCACGATAGGCGCGGAGCTTGGGATGCTGGTAGGCGAAGGTCGCCGTGTCGTCGATCACCACAATCCAGTTCAAGGCCGGGAGTCGATCGGCGAGCGGGAGGAGCTTGTCGAGGTATTCCTGATTTTCGGCAATGAACAGCACGGCGCCGCCGTCGCGCATCTGGTACTCGACTTCGGAGGCGGACGCGGTCGGGTAGATTCCGTAGACAATCGCGCCGAGCGATTGCGCCGCGAGGTCGCTGATAACCCATTCCTCGCAGGCGTCCCCCATGATCGCCACGCGGTCGCCGCGGCGAAGTCCAAGCGCGGCAAAGGCGCGCGCCGCGCGCGCGACCAGCGCCGCATATTCGCGCCACGTTCGTTCGCGGTAGAGGCCCAGGTGCTTGGAACGGAATGCGATCCCCTCCGGGGCCGTATGCGTTCGCTCGCACAGCAACAGCGGTGCTGATTTGCGACGCAGCGCTTCGCGATCGAGCAATTGCGTTGCAACCATACGGCGCCCGCGAGCGGCTTCCGATCGAACTGCTATAACCCAGGCAGCAGGCAAATTCTATAGCCTGATAGACGGATGGCTCAGCGACAAGCACTTGCTCGCGAGATCGGCGCCCCATCGCAGGACTTTGGATTCTGCGTCGAGCGCCCGATCACAAATATACGCGACATGCGCGTTGGTACTGTGTTCACGCAGTTATATTTATATTTTGCACGCGCGTGGAGGCCGAGACATGGAAGGGTAAACCATGAAGATCGTCGTCATCGGCGGCACCGGCCTGATCGGCTCGAAGGCCGTCGCCATTCTGCGCCAGCGCGGCCACGAGGTGGTCGCCGCCTCGCCCAAAAGCGGCATCAACACCATCACCGGCGAGGGGCTCAAAGCGGCGGTGGCCGGCGCGCAGGTGGTGATCGACCTCGCCAATTCCCCCTCGTTTGAAGACAAGGCGGTGCTGGAATTCTTCGAGACTTCCGGCCGCAACCTTCTCCCGGCGGAGGTCGCAGCGGGTGTGCGGCACCATGTCGCGTTATCCATCGTCGGCATCGATCGGACCGACAATGGCTATTTCCGCGCCAAGGTCGCCCAAGAGAAACTGATCGAGACCTCCGGCATCCCCTACACCATCATCCGTTCGGCTCAGTTCCTGGAATTCCTCGGCGCCATCGCCGATTCGAGTGCGGATGGAAACATCGTCAGGATTTCGTCTGCCCTGTTCCAGCCCATCGCGGCCGACGACGTTGCTGCCATCGTTGCCGATGTGGCGCTCGCGACGCCGCGAAACGGCATCGTCGAGATCGCCGGCCCGGAACGGGCGCCGTTCAACCAATTTGTCGCCCGCTATCTGAAGGCGGTCGGCGACGCGCGTAAGGTCGTGAGCGACCCGGAGGCCCTGTACTTCGGCGGCCGCGTCGAGGAGCGCTCGCTCGTGCCGTTGGGCGAAGCGCGCCTCGGCCGCATCGGTCTCGACGAATGGCTCCGCCGCTCACGGGCAGGAGCCTGATCCCGCATCCGCCAACCGAAGGTGAGCTCCATGAAACGCATCCTCTGTTCGCTAATTGTCGCCACCCTGCCGTTCAGCAGCGTCCTCGCCCATGCGCCGAAGTCGAAGAACGCCAAGGTGACCCTCGTCTATCAGCACGAGTTGCCGAACGTCCCCGGCAAGAGCATCAAGGGTGTGCTCGTCGAATACGGCCCGGGCGGTTACTCGCCAGGCCACACGCATGCCAAATCCGCCTTCATCTATGCGACCGTGCTCGAGGGGGCGATCCGCAGTCAGGTCAACGACGGACCGGTGACGACCTACAAGGCCGGACAGAACTTCTCGGAGCTGCCCGGCGACCGCCACGCTGTCAGCGCCAATGCCAGCAAGACGAAGCCGGCCAAGCTCCTCGCGGTGTTCGTGGTGGACACGAACGAGACGGAACTGACGATTCCATTCGGGAACTGAGGTTTAATCGCTTTTCACGCGGAGATATGGCGTCGCGAGAAAATGCGGGACGCCGATGCACGTGTCCGCATCTAAAAGCCCGGTGTCGCTGCAGAACGTCCCTGCGCTCGTTCAATTCCAGAGCCGTTTCGTCGCCAGATCGGCGCCCTGTCGCATGGCCTTGAACTTTTCCCACACCACCGTCGGATGAACTTCGGTCTTGTACATCGCTTGCGAGGAGAAGCCGCAGTCGGCCCCGGCCATCACGTTCTCGCGTCCGATCAGATCGGCGAAGCGGATCAGCCGTTCAGCGATTAATTCCGGATGCTCGACGATGTTGCTGGCATGCGTCACGACGCCGGGGCACAGCACTTTGCCTTCGGGTACCTTCACCCGCTCGAACAGGTGGTATTCGTGTTCGTGGCGCGGGTTCGCGGCCTCGAAGCTGAACGAACCGGCGTTGATCTTGAGCACGTATTCGACGATCTCGGGCAGGTTGGATTCGTAAAGGCGCGGCCCCTCATTGATGCCATAGCAGGTATGAAAGCGCACGCGCTCCGCCGCAATCCCACTGAGCGCCGCATTGCTCGCTTCGACGTAAATCTCCGCCTTGCGCTTCTTCTGCTTATCGTCGAGCCCCGGCTCGACGAAGATGTCTGGCAGAAACGGATCGTCCACCTGGAGGAGAATGCCGGCGCCGACGATGGCGCGATATTCCTTGTTCAGCTCGGCCGCGAGCGCGTGGAAATACTCTTCCTCGCTCTTGTAGTATTCGTTGATACCAACGCCCGACGGGGCCGTGGCCGGTAGAAAGACGTGATGGTCGGGCACGCCCGCGGCCTTGGCGGCGGCCTTCACGTTGGCGATGTCGATCTCAAGTTTTGGCTCGCCCTTGTACTTGACCGGAGCGGTGCAGACGACCGGCACGATCGGCAGGATGGCGCCGCCTCCCATCGCTTCTTTGAAATACTGCGCGTAATATTCGGGAAAAGCCGAGACCTCCTGCTGGAACAAAATGAGTTTCTGATTGGGCCTGGATTCGAATCCGTCGAAGCGCTCGCGGACGTACGTGAAAAATCCCGGCTTGGAATACTCCCCGTCGGTCACGATCTCGATACCGCACTCGACCTGCTTGCGCACGCACTCGGCAACCTCTCGCGCCAGGATCGAATTCAGTTTGCTCTCGTCGTATGGCTGTCCCGTGTATTTTGCTTTCAGCAGATCGAGCAAGTTGTGCGGCCGAGGCAAGCTGCCGATATGCGTGGTCTGGATGTGATCGGTGTTTTGCTGAATGCTCACCGCCGTCTCCTCCGAATTCGTTGTTGTCGCGCAATACGCCGCTGACGGCCGCGCGCAGAATATCTCTCTTCAGCTCGCGTGAGGCTATCGTCCAATGCGATCGCTTCCTAGGCGGCCTTTTGCTTGTGCGCGCCGTCGAACGCGGGCGCCACTTCCTCCATGAAGCGATTCATCTCGTCCTTCACCTGCTGGTGCGGCTTGAGACCGACGTTGAAATAAAGAATCACTTCCGAGAAGCCTGCGGCCTCCACCTTCTTCAGCGTGTCGATGATCCGCTGCGGCGAGCCGAGCAGCACGGAATTCTCCGTCAGGTCTTCCGGTTTGACCGTCTGCAAGCGCGCGACCATGTCGACGAAATAGCGATAACTCGGCGGCGCGGTCTTCGGATCGCCGGGCAGCGCGGGAATGACGCATTCGCGGTAATAGCGGATCTGGCGCGCGCGCTGCGCGTCCTCCTGCGCGCGGTTGTCGGCAAAATGGGTGAAATAGCTGCACATGAGGCGCCGCGGCGCGTTGCCGTATTTGGCGCAACTCTCGTGATAGACGTCGGCGACCTGCTTCAAGCCGCCGAAGGTCATGGCGGCAGCGAAGGGGGCGACGATGACGCCGCAATCGAGCCGCGCCGCCAGCTCGATCGACGGCTTGGAGAAGGACCCGACATATGTCGGGATCGGCTTTTGCACCGGCTTGGGCGTAATGCGCACGTCGTCGAAAGAATAGTGCTTGCCATGGTGCGAGATGCGCTCGTCCGCCGCCCACAATTTACGCACCACTTCCAGCCCCTCGTCGAAGATGCTCTGATTGTCCTCGAACGAGACGTGGAAGGGCAGGTACTCGCGCCGGTCGTAACCGCGCCCGGCCGCGAAATCGACGCGGCCGTTGCTCATGAGATCGAGCGTGGCCCATTGCTCGGCGACGCGGATCGGATGATGCAGCGGCAATACGTTCACCGCTGGCGCGAGCCGGATGCGCTTGGTTCGCGCCGCGATGTAAGCGAGCACCATATCCGGGCACGAGAGCACGCCCAGCGAGTTGAAATGGTGCTCGCCGATCCACGCCGAATGCATGCCGAGCTTGTCGGCATGGAGCGCTTCCTCGGCGATGTCGGCGACGAACTGGTTCGCTCCCCGCGGGTTATCCTCGTAGTGATTGTCGCTCAGGGTGAAGTAGCCGAAGTCCACAGCGCTCCTCCCATTGGTTGCGGGCGTCGCAGCCCTGCTTCTTGTCAAAGGAGACTATAGATGCATTTGCAATTGTTGTAAATGCAACTTAACAATGCCGGCCGGCTCGCCTACTATGCGGCAAAGCTGCGTCGCGCCGAACAGCCTTTGACATCGCGCAAGGGGGCCCATAAAAGCGTCGCGCGAAGAATCGGCAGGAATTTCAATCTCGTGTCCGACGGTCCCGGCCTCGATTTCAGCGACTACCTTCCCTACCTCATCAACCGCGTCGGTTGGCTGCTGGTGGTCGACTTCGGGCAGAACACGCTCGCCGGTCACCGATTGAGCATCGCGATGTGGCGCGTCCTCGCCGTGCTGGCCAACAACGGCGGGCAGCGTCAGGTCGACGTCGCCGCCAGGACCAGCATCGACGTTTCCACCCTCTCGCGCGTGGTCACCCGTCTGGTGAAGATGGGCCTCGTGAGCCGCACGCGCTCTGCCACCAACAGCCGAGAGGTCGTCGTGCGCCTGGCGCCAAAAGGAGCGGCGATTCTCGCGCGCGTGATGCCGCAGGCGATCGCCTTGGAACGAAGAGCCATCGCCGGGGTGCCGGCACAAGATCTGCGCGTCGTCAGGCGCAGTTTGCGGCGCATGTACCAGAATTTGGCGGCATCGGCCGGCGTCAGCGACCCGGTCGAGGCACCCTCCGCCCGCGCGAGCGCGGCTTCCGTCGCTTCTTCACTCCGTCGACGACAAGGCGGGCGAACTCGCCGCTGATCCGCTCGATCGCCACCTCTTCGTGGCGATACCAGTTCGCGGCCGCGTTGGCCATGCCGAGGATCGCGAGGACGGCCAGTCGGGTATCCAGGTCGGCGCGGAATTCACCGCGTCGCACGCCTTCCTTCACGACATCTTCGAACACACGCTCGACCCCGCGCGACCACTTTCCGATCCGCCGGCGGCTTTCGCTCGGCAGGTGCTGCCGTTCGTTCAAGAACACTCGCACGAAATCGCTGCGATCGGTCAGCGGAGCCAAGTGCGATTTGATCAGGCGCGAGAGCTTCTCCGCGGCCGTGCCCGGCGCCGAGGCAATCGCCTTGGCCACCTCGAAATACCCGGCCACGCCCTGCAGACAGACGAGCTCGAGCGCACCCTCCTTGGAGGGAAAGTAATAATAGAGAGACGCCTGCCTGATGCCGAGCACGTCGGCGATGTCCTGCGTGGTCGCGCCGTGGAAACCTTGTTGCGCGAATACGCGCGCCGCCGCCTCGATGATTTCCGGCGCGCGCCGCCGCGGGCTCGTTCGCGAGCGCCGTGAGCGGAGTGGTACGACGGTCATGGCCCGCATTCTCCATGGCGGGCCGGCGCGGCTCCGCGGTTGTGTTGTGCCACGGCGGCGGGCTAAATTCTACCTATTGGGCTATAGATAAACGCAAAACGCACAGACCAAGGCATGAGCATGCGTCCGGATGGCCGCCCGCCGTTTCGCGCCGACCACATCGGCAGCCTGCTGCGGCCGCAGGCCTTGCGGCAAGCGTTCCGCCGGCATGCCGCCGACGAGATCGGAAACGACGAGTTCGCGCGCGTTCAGGACGATTGCATCCGCGCCGTCGTGCGCCTGCAGGAAGAGATCGGACTTGAGGTGACGACGGACGGCGAATTTCGCCGTGGCTCCTACTGGGGCCGGTTCGTGGAACGAACCGAAGGCCTGGAGGTTCGCCCTGCGCTGCTCAAATTTCGTGACGAGCGGGGCGAAGAGGTCGATTTTACGGCGCCCTACGCGACGGGAAAGGTTCGGCGCTCGCATCCGCTCGCCGTCGCTGAATTCGTGTTCTTGCGCGCCGTCAGCGCCGGGACTGCGAAGATCACGCTGCCCGCGCCTTCGACCATGCACTTTCTGCGTTTTTCCGACTTTGCCGACCCCGCCGTCTATGCCGATGTGGATCGGTTCTTCGCCGATCTCGTCGCGGTGTTCCGGCAGGAGATCGCCGAACTGGCGCAGGCGGGTTGCCGGTACCTGCAGATCGATGAAATCGCGATCGCCTTGTTGTGCGACCCCTCGATCCGGAGCCGGATCGTCAGCGCCGGCAGCGATCCCGAAGCGCTGGTCGAGCGCTATACCGAAGCCATCAATGGCGCGGTGGAGGCTTGCCCCGCGGAGGTCGTCATCGGCATCCACATGTGCCGCGGCAATTTCAGGGGTCGCCATCTCGCCGACGGCGGATACGACTGGGTGGCGGAGCGCTTTTTCGCGCGCGCCAAAGCAAACCATTTCCTGCTCGAATATGACACGCCGCGCGCAGGCGACTTTACGCCGCTGCGTTTCGTGCCGAAAGGAAAGGGCGTCGTGTTGGGGGTCATCAGCAGCAAGGCGCCCGCGCTCGAATCCATGGACGACTTGCGGCGCCGCGTCGACGAAGCGGCGAAGCACATCGAGCTCGAGCGGCTGGCGATTAGCCCGCAGTGCGGCTTCGCCAGCAGCGCCGGCGGCAATCCGCTCACCGAGGCGGACCAGCGCGCGAAGCTGCGGCTCCTCGTCGATGCCGCGCGGGCGATCTGGCAATAGTGGCCAGCGCAAGCGCACGGCGAGGCGGCCGCGGGCGTTGATCGACCGGCGCGATTGGTGTCGCGCAATGGCATGCAGTCAGCCGGCAAACCCGCCATTGTCGAGAAAGGCTTGCTCCTCCGGCGTCGCGGTGCGGCCCAAGATCGGGTTGCGATGCGGGAAACGTCCGAAGCGGCGAATGATATCGGCATGCCGCTCGGCGTATTTGCCGAACTCATCATCGTGGTAGCGGCGCGCCAACTCCAGGCAGCGTTCCTGGTCTGCGAGGTTTTCCGAGTGCATGAACGGCAGATAGAAGAACTGGCGTTCGGGATGCGAGACCTGCCGGTCGAAGCCGCGACCGATTGCGCGCCTGGCCACGCCGCGGGCAAGTTTGTCGGTCGCATACGTGCGCAGGTCGCCGCGAAACATGTTGCGCGGAAACTGGTCGAGCGCGATGACGAGGGCGAGCGCGCCTTCCGGCGTCTCTTCCCACGTCGCCAGCTCGCCCGCGCGGGCGGCGTGCCAGAGCGAGCAAAAGCGCCGTCTGACTTCGAGATCGAAGGCTGCGCTCTTCTCGAACCATTGGTCGGGTCCGGCCGCGCGCCAGAACGCGAGCACCTCGGCCGGGCCGATCGCGGCTGTGCCAGACTCGGCGCCGCCGGTCATAGCCGCAGCTCGCCGGAATTGATCCGCTCGTACAGTGCGGGGTCGAGACGCACGAACGCCTTACGTTGCGGATCGTTGAAGTAGACCGGGTCGGCGGTGCGGCCGGGATCGAAGCCGTCCTTCACCAGGTTGATCTTCTTCGGCTTGAATGTGCTGGTGACGTCGTTGTCCTTGCGGATGCGCAGGAATACCGGTCGCGCATATTCGGGCAGCTGCTGCGCGATGTAATCGTGCAGCGCGGTGAGGTTGAGATTGTCCTTGGCGACGATCGCGGCCATACCGGCGCGGCCGTCACGGCCGGGCATTTGCACGCCGTAGACGTTGGTCTCCAGAACGCCGTCGAACCGGCCCACCGCCTCCTCCACCTCGGTAGTCGACACGTTCTCGCCTTTCCAGCGGAAGGTATCGCCGATGCGGTCGACGAAATAGAAGTAGCCGTTCTTGGCCTTGCGCATCAGATCGCCGGTGCGAAACCACACGTCGCCTTTTTTGAACACGTCGTGCAAGATCTTTCGGTTGGTCTCCATGTCGTTGGCGTAGCCCTCGAAACGTTGGCCGGGCCTCGATGCGTCCTTCATGATCTTGCCGATGACTTCCCCGGGCTCGTCGATATCGCACTCGATGCAGAAGCCGCGCTCGTCCCGCACCGGCTGCTGGGATTCCGGATCGAAGCGCACGATCTTGGTAGGGAAGCGTGCGGCCATCCACCAGGGCAGCCGGCCCACTGCGCCTTCCTTTCCGTCGAAATTGAACAGCGAGACGTTGCCTTCGGTCGCGGCATAGAACTCGATGATTTGCGGAATTTGGAACCGCCGCTTGAATTGCGGCCACACGTCGGGGCGCAAGCCGTTGCCGCACGCCAGGCGCAAATGATGCTCCCGCTCTTTCGGAGTGGGCGGCGAGTTGACGAGATAACGGCAAAGCTCGCCGATATATTGAAAGCACGTGCAGTCCCAGCGCACGACGTCGTCCCAGAACTCGCGCGCGGAGAATTTGTCCCGGATCACCACCGACCCGCCGTTGACCAGAAGCGCGCCGGTCGCGACCACGCCGCCGGCGGTGTGATAGAGCGGCAGGCAATCGTACATGCGGTCGCTGGGGCGCGTGTCCATGACCCCGGCAAACGCGTAGCTCGCCAGCATCACGCGATAATGGTTGACGTTGGCGGCCTTGGGCAGGCCCGTCGTTCCCGACGTGTAGATGTAGAGCGCGCGATCCTCGATGGTGAGCGCGGGAAGCTCAGCAGCGGCGAGGTTGTCGCCGCCGACGTTGTCGAGCGCGCGGTCGATACGCGGCAAATTGGCGTCGGGCTCGCCGTAAACCCAGATTTTACCCTCGCCCGCGATATGCGCCCGCGCGCCTTCCAGCGAGTCGAACAGTTCGGCCGCGACGATGATGTGCTTTGGGCTCACCACGTTGATGCAATAGGCGAGCGCCGTCCCGGTGAGGTGCGTGTTGATGAGCGCGACCACGCCGCCGACGCGCGTGATCCCGATCCAGGCGGCCAGGAATTCCGGCCGCCCCGGCATCATCAGACAGACGGTGTCGCCCTTGCGCAGATGCTGTGCCAGCGCCCAGCGCGCATAGCGGTTGGAGCGCGCCGCGAGCTCGCGATAGGTGAAGCGCTCGTGATCCGAGAGGAGCGCCGGCGCGTCGCCGTACTTATCGGCAAGCTCGAGGATCACTTGCGGAAAGACGCGGGTGGGGTTCTTGGCGATGGGGGTTGTCAGCTTGAGAGTGCGCAACGCGCCCTTGAGGGAGATCACCTCCGCGGTCAGCCGATCGAGCAATCCCATAATTGGTCCGGTGCTGGCCGGCGCTTCTCGCCGGTCGTTGCCGCGAAGCATCGGACAGCGGGCAGGGGGTGGCAAGAGCGCCCGTGGTCGCTGCACTCGCGCAACGAAGTTCGCGCTGTCGACCGGAAGGTTCCCGCACGTCGTTTCTAACCATGCGGGCTAGGATGCTTCGTCCGCGAGCAGACGTTAGTCGTCAGCAGCCCGGCGGCTACCTTGCCGGCGGACTTTGCTCGCCCGCGGGAGTAATCGTCATCGGCGGGGGCTTCGGCGCAGGCTTCTTCGCTTTCGGCTTTGCTGCCGGTTCATCGCCGGAAGCGGCTGCCGCGGACGCAGCATCTTTCGCGCCCTCTTTGGGTGCCGCCCTCGATTTCGGCTTGGTCGCGGGCGCATCGCCGGAGGACACGGCGGCGGTCGAGGACGCGCCGTCCTTCTCCGCCGTGGACTTACGCTTCGGCTTCGCCGCGGGTGCGCTCGACGTCGTCGACGATGCGCCATCCTTGTCCTTGGGCGCGGCCGGCTTGATCACGGCGGTCTTCTTCTTGTCCGGCTTGGATTCGCCTGACGCCTGCGATGGCGCCGGCGGCGGCTTGGTGCCGGTATAGACGACGACCGGCTCGCCCAGCCTGCCCTCCGGCAGCGGCGCAGCGCCCTTCCCCTTCCCCGGGTGCAAGCTTGCGAGGAAGACCGCATAAGGAGACTCGGGATTGTTGTTGGCGACGAGGTCGTCCTCGTCCTCGCTTGCCGGCCGCTTGCGATGCCCGCCGCACATCTCGTCGCGCAGGTTGGTCGGGGCGACGGCGACCGGTTGCACCGATTCGACCGTGCCCAAGGGGCCCGTCAGCCACGACAGGGCGCTGTTGCTGTTGAAGCCGCGCTCGAGCAGCTGCGCCGCCTTCAACGCGCGGCCCGCGGAGGAGGGCGCGCCGAGCACCACCGCGATGAGCCGCCTGCCGTTACGCGTCGCTGTGGCGACGAGATTGAAGCCGGAGGCGCAGATGAAGCCGGTCTTCATTCCGTCCGCCCCGGGATAGCGGCCGAGCAAGGTATTGTAGTTCCACCGCACCATCTTGCCCATGCGGATGCCGGGCAGGTGCCAGTAGTAATCGTATTCCGGCAGGTCGCGGAGAATGGCGCGCGCCAGTATGGCGAGGTCGCGGGCTGAGGTGATCTGGTCGTCGGCAGGCAGGCCGTTGGGATTGACGAAGCTCGACTGGATCATGCCGAGGCGCCGCGCGGTGGCGTTCATCTCGTCGGCGAAGCTCTCGATCGAGCCGGCCACGCCCTCGGCGAGCACGACGGCCATGTCGTTTGCCGATTTCACCATCAACATCTTGAGCGCGTTGTCGACGGTGACCACCGTGCCGACCGCAAATCCCATCTTCACCGGCGACTGCGCCGCCGCGTTCGCCGAAACCACGAGCGGCGTGTCGAGGTTGATCCGGCCCTCGTTGACCGCGCGCAAGGTCACATAGGAGGTCATGAGCTGGATGCCGGAGGCGGGATAACACGGGTTGCCCGCGTTGTGGGCATAAAGAACCTTGCCGTTCTCGACATCGATCACGAGTAGCGCTTCGGCCTGCGCGCGGGTCACCGTCAGGGCGGTTGCGGCGCAGGCGAGGCTCACCCACATGAGCATGCGTGCAAGAGAAGATCGCGTCGAAGACATCACGGCTCGGCTGTTATCCTTGGCTTCGGGAAACGCTCCACAGCGAAAAAGGTCTAAGCTCACCGGGGATGAAAGGCAAAAGCGAAAAGCGCTAGGATGGACACGCTGATGCCCGGAGAGCCGTAGATGGTGGTAGAAAACGTCCAAAATTCGGCAAGTTAGACCGCGGCGGGCGTTACCCCTCGACGACAATGTGCGGGAAATGACGTTTAAGCTCGACATCGACAGGAGATCGCCGTGACCGCTTGCATCGTTGGCTGGGCTCACACCCCCTTCGGGCGCCTCGAGGGCGAGACCGTCGAGAGCCTGATCGTGCGGGTCGCGACCGAGGCGCTCGCCGATGCCGGGGTTGCCGCCGCGGATGTCGACGAGATCGTGCTCGGGCATTTCAACGCCGGCTTCTCAGCCCAGGATTTCACCGCATCGTTGGTCCTCCAGGCCTCGGCGGACCTGCGCTTCAAGCGTGCGAGCCGGGTCGAGAATGCGTGTGCCACCGGCTCGGCCGCCGTGCATCAGGGGCTCAAGGCGATCGCGGCCAACAGCGCCCGCATCGTGCTCGTGGTCGGCGCCGAGCAGATGACGACGACGCCCGGTCTCGAAATCGGGCGCAACCTGCTCAAGGCCTCTTACGTGCGCGAAGAAGCCGAGATCGACGGCGGCTTCGCCGGAATTTTCGGCCAAATTGCCTCGCGCTACTTCCAACGTTGGGGCGACCAGTCCGACGCACTGGCGCGCATCGCCGCCAAGAACCACAAGAACGGCGTCGGCAATCCCTATGCCCAGATTCGCAAGGACCTCGGCTACGAGTTCTGCCGCACCGAAAGCGAGAAGAACCCGCGCGTGGCGGGTCCGCTCAAGCGCACGGACTGCTCGCTGGTCTCGGACGGCGCCGCCGCCGTCGTTTTGGCCGACGTGACAACGGCGCTCAAGCTGGGGAAGGCGGTCGCCTTCCGCGCCGCCGAGCACGTGCAGGACTTCCTGCCGATGTCGAAGCGCGACGTGCTCAAGCTCGAAGGCTGTGCGCAGGCCTGGACTCGCGCGCTCGCGAGCGCGGGCATCGCGCTCTCCAACCTCTCCTTCATCGAGACGCATGACTGCTTCACCATCGCCGAACTGATGGAATACGAGGCCATGGGCCTGGTACCGGAAGGGCAAGGAGCGCGCGCTGTGGCGGAGGGTCTCACCGAGAAGAGCGGACCGCTGCCGGTCAATCCCTCGGGCGGGCTGAAAGCCAAGGGTCATCCGATCGGCGCGACCGGCGTGTCGATGCACGCATTAACTGCCATGCAGCTCATGGGCGCGGCCGGCGAGATGCAAGTGAAGGACGCGAGTCTCGGCGGCATCTTCAATATGGGTGGGACGGCCGTCGCGAACTACGTGAGCATCCTCGAACGGATCAAGTAACGGCTGCGCCGCTCCGTCAGCCGGGCCAGCGGAATGGCCGCGAGCACGATCAGTACCGGCTCCATGGGCAGGCGATATTTCGGCGCCGCCACCGGGCCGTTGAGCAAGAGGAAATAGGCGAGCACGGCGCCCGCCAAGGCGGCGGCCCACGGCTTGCTCCACGCCAGCATGACGAACCCGATCGCCTCGAGGGCGAGGAAGGGCAGCATGGCGAGAAGCCCGAGCAGGAGGAGGATTTGATAGGCACCCGGTTGCTCGAACAGATAGGCCCGCGCCCGTTGCCACAGGGTCGTGCCCGCCGTGTTGTAAAAGCTCGGTTTGGGTAGCGCCCGCACGCGCGGGTCGGCGAGTAGCGCCGGCGCGGCAAGGTTCACGACCATGCCCTCGAGCCAAGCCTT
Source organism: Alphaproteobacteria bacterium (assembly GCA_005883135.1). Classification (GTDB taxonomy): domain Bacteria; phylum Pseudomonadota; class Alphaproteobacteria; order Rhizobiales; family Xanthobacteraceae; genus VAZQ01. Next base: position 6,511 of record VAZM01000343.1, on the reverse strand, counting down.
GGCGTAGGCGGCAAGCGGCAAGCGCCCCATCTCCTCCCGCGCCAGCTCCGTCTGGAGCGCCGCGCGCCGGAACGGATTGGCCACGTCAGTCGAGCCTTGCGCGGTTCTTTGCCGGTAGCGCTCCTCCATGCGATCCACCGTCACCTGATAGGGCGTGCCGTCCGCCCGTTGCCTCACCAGCGGCACGATCCACAAGGCGAGATGATCTCCGGTTTGTGAGGTCAGCGCGAAGCTCTGGTACTGCGCGAGGTTGCGCAGCAGCACCGGCGCGATTGGTGCGGCGGCGGCTAGGGTAAACAGCATTGCGGCGGCGACTGCGCGACCGACGTTGCGTCGCTGCACCAAGGCAATGGCGAAAACGAGAGGCGCCGCCGCTGCGAGGAGCGGCGCGACGACGGGCCGCGTGACAAGGGCAAGCCCGCCGCTGAGCCCGGCGCCTATGGCGAGCCCCGCGCCGGGGCGGAGCAGAAATCGCGCGAGGGCGAGCAGCATGAGGGCGAAGACGAAAAGAAACAGCGAGTCCGTCAGGATTTGCGTGCTGAACACGATAAGCGTCGGCGACAGCGCGGCGAGGATGCCGGCGATCCATCCGACGCGCGGCGAGATCAGTGCGCCGAGGGCGGCGATGAGGGTGCAGGTGGCCGCGTCCATCGCCGCCTGGATCAGCGCGACCGCCCGTGGAGCGTCGCCGAACGCATGCTGGATGGCCGCGAGTAGCAGCGGATAGAGCGGCATGCGGTCTGTCATCGCCGACAGCGTCGGCCAGAAGGTTTCCGGCTTCGCCAGCGCCGCCCCCAGCATCCAGTAAGCGAACGTGTCCTGCTCCGCGAAGAAAGCGTCGCGATTTGCCAGTAGCGCGACATTTATCAGCCGAACGAGAAGGGCGAGGAGAAAGACGCTCGTCAGCGGGCGGCGCACAGGAATTCGCAGCCAAGCCTCGCAATTGCGGAGAGGACGATCGTCCTGACCCGCGGCCTCTGACGGCTGGGCCCTGAGCACTAGGTCTCCACCGGCTGCCCGCTCGCGAGCTCGTGCCGCTTCTTTGCCGTCTCGCCCGCCATGAACTGGCTGCGGGCCAGCTCGGCGAAGTAGCCGCCGCGTTCGATGAGTTCATCGAACCGGCCGCCCTCGACGATGCGGCCGCCATGAAACACCAGAATGCGGCTGGCATTGTGGACGGTGGCGAGTCGGTGCGCGATGACGAAGGTCGTGCGGCCTTTCATCACCTCGGTGAGCGCTGCCTGGATTCTGGCCTCGGTCAGCGCGTCGAGCGCGCTGGTCGCCTCATCGAGAATGAGGATCGGCGGATCCTTGAGCAGCGCCCGCGCGATCGAGAGGCGCTGGCGCTCTCCGCCGGAGAACAGGCGTCCGCGTTCGCCGACATTGGTGGCGAAGCCTTGCGGCAGGCGCTCGATCACGTCGAGGACCTGCGCGCGCTCGCAGGCCGCTCGCAGTTCGTCGTCGCTGGCGTCGGGCTTGCCGACGCGCAGGTTCTCGGCGATCGAGCGGTTGAACAGCAGCGCCTCCTGGAAAACCACACCGATGTTGCGCCGCAGGCCGGTCAGCGTGAGGGCGCGCACGTCCATGCCGTCGATGCTCACCGTGCCGGATTGCGGATCAAACGCGCGGTGAAGGAGGGCGAGCGCGGTCGATTTACCCGCTCCGGTCGCGCCGACGAGGGCGACCGTTTCCCCCGGCAACGCGGTGAAGCTCAGATCGGCGACCGCGGGGCGCTTGCCGTCATAGGAAAACGACACGTCCTTGAATTCGACCAACCCGTGCACACGCCCGGGATCCACCGCATCGGGCCGGTCGCGCACCGCCGGCTCGGTGTCGAGCACGTCGAAGAATTCGGCGAGCCGCGGCGCCTCCATCACCATGCTGTTGGCGAATTGCACCGCCTGTTCCAGCCGGCTGATCAGGAGCGTGGCGAAGCTCATGAACATGACGATCTCGCCGACCGTGGTCAGGTCGCGCAGATAGAAGTAGACCCCGAGGACGAGAATCGACAGCATCGTCAGCGTGGTCGACGCCCGCGTGATCACCGTCGTCACCGCCCACCAGGACAGTACCGGGATCTGCGCGGCCAGCGCCTCTTCGCCCATCTTCCTCATTCCCGAAACTTCCATCTCGATGCGGGCGAAGCTCTGGACGAGAGCGATGTTGCCGAGCGTATCGCTGGTGCGCTCGGCCACGTCGCTATAGTAGCGCTCGACCGTGCTTTGCAGCTTTTCCACGTTGCTGATGACGTAGGCGATCACCGCGGCAAAGATGACGCACAGCAGGATCAGCGCCAGCCCGTAGCGCCAATTGATGAACAGCGTCAGCGGCAGCAGCACGATCAGCGAAATGAAGCTGGCGAAATGCTCGCGGAAGAAGGACAGCCAGAGCGCCCACAGGGTGCTGGTGCCGGTGAGCATCACCTTCACCAGCCGCCCGGAATGCGAGCCGGTGTGGTAGCTCAGCGGCAGCTGCAGGACGTGTTCGAAGAACATCGTCCGCACTACCTGATACTGCCGGTGCGACAGGCGGTCGGCATGCAGCGCCACGAGCGTGCTGCAGAGGATGACGAAAAGGCCAAATCCGACCCAGGCACCGACCAACAGCATCAAGTCCCGCCAGGCCACTTGCGAGACGCGCGGCTGGGCGCTGGCGAGCGTGTCGACGATCCGACCGAACAGGATGGGTTCGATGAACATCGCCGAGGCGAGCGCCAGGTTGGCGATTGCCAGCAACCAGCCCAAACGCGCCTCGCGCCCGAGCAGTTCGAGTACGCGGAAGTAAAGGCGGAAGTATTTCATGCAGCCGGCATCGGCAAAACACGGGCACTCGGCATGGAGAGATTTATACCATGTTTCGTTTACGCCCCAACCAGAGGCAGGCGCGCGATGGCGGAAGCGTTTGACTGAAAGGCCTCGTCCACGACGACGCGGACGCCGGCGCCGGCGTCGCGCTCAATGAACCTTACGTTCTGCCGCGGGCGGCAGGAAGGAAGCGTCGAAAATGTCCTCCGCCTTGGGCTTCGCCTTGAAGGTGTAGACCAGCCCGATCTGATCGATCGATTCGGCGAGCCGCGCGAAGTCGACGGCGCCAAAACCGTTGGCTCTGACCTCCGGCGTCACGATGTTGTCGCGGATGGCCATGCGCAGGCGTTCGAGCTCGACGTCCCTTTTCACGGTGTCGTCGCGCCGCATGATCGAATCGACCGCCTCGGCGGGACGGTGGACGATCTCTTTGAGGCCCTGAAGAAAGGCGCGCAAAAATCCCTTCACCGCCTCCGGCTTCTCGGCGGCGAATTTGGGGTTGATGATGATGGTATTGCCGTAGAGCTTGAGGCCGTAATCCGCCATCGGCATCAGAACGATGTCGTCGACCGGCACGCCGCGGTCCTTGAGATCGACGTAGAGGCGGAACGAGTAGCCGAGCGCGGCATCGATCTGCCCGGCCGCCAGCATCGGCGCGCGCACCGGAAAGCCGATGGTCTCGATCGTCACCTTCGCCGCATCGACGTTGTTGAGCTTGGCGAACAGCGGCCATTCGAAGGTGACGCCGACGGGCGGAGTGCCGAGTTTCTTGCCTTCGAGCTGCTTGGGTTCGGTGATGCCGCGGCTGCGGCGCGCCACGATCGCGAAGGGCGGCTTGTTGTAAAGCATGAACACCGCCTTCAACGACGACGTGGGATGTTGATCGCGATACCTGATGAGCGTGTTGATGTCGGCCAGCGCCATCTCATAGGCGCCCGACGCCACGCGGGTGATCGGCTCGAGCGCGGTCGTGGCCTCGTCCACGGTGACGTCGAGACCCTCGCTCTTGAAATAGCCTCGGTCCTGGGGAAGGAAAAAGGTCGCGGCCAGTCCTTCGAGGCGGCCATCGAGCGAGAACTTGATGCTGGTCTGCGCCGCGGCAGGCCACGCCACGGCCAACGCGATCAGCGCCGCGACGAGCGAGGCGGAATGAATGATCCGCGTGAGCTTGAGGAGGCGCATGGCTGCTCCCTGCGTCGGCCCCGCGCCGCCCCCACTTTAAACCGCGGCTGAGCGGCCAGATAAAGAACATGATGGTACAAAGCGCAAGGCGACATCGCGCCTCGTGCCCGTCCTTCACAGATTTCAAACACCGCGCCCTGCCACTTTGTCCCCGCATGCGCGTTATTCTTCGGCTGCGCCAGATGAACCGCTGTTAAGATTAACGGGGCTTGGCCCGGGCGCGCGCGCCACCCAAATGCGAACCGACATGATCGCAGATACGAACATTTGCCCGGCCGCGGATGCAGACGAGGCGCCCCTCTTCAGCGCCCCCTACGCGCCGCCGGACGAGGCGATCGCGGCCGGCTTGCTGCGTGACGCGAGCCGCGGGGCCGAGGCGGAGCGACGGGTCGACGCCTACGCCCGGCATCTGGTCGAGGGGATTCGGGCGCGCGCCGGGGGACTCGGCGGCATCGAGGATTTCCTGCACGCCTATTCGTTGTCCACCAAAGAGGGACTTGCCCTCATGGTGCTGGCGGAGGCGCTGCTGCGGGTGCCTGATGCCGCCACCGCCGACCGGCTGATCGAGGACAAGCTCGCGACCGGCCAATGGTCTTCGCACCACGTCAAATCCAGCGCACTCTTGGTGTCCGCATCGGCATGGACGCTGGGCATCACCGCCCGCATCATCCATCCCGGCGAGACCCCCGACACGATCCTGGAAAGCCTGATCAAGCGGCTGGGGATTCCCGCGGTGCGCGCGGCCACGCGCCGGGCGATGCGGCTATTGGCCTCACATTTCGTGCTCGGACAAACAATCGAGGACGCGCTCGATCGCGCGGGGGGCCACTCGCCGGGGCGCTACTCCTTCGACATGCTCGGCGAGGGTGCGCGCACGCGAGCGGATGCCCAGCGCTACTTCGCGGCTTACGCCCATGCCATCGACGCCATCGCCGCGAACGCCGGCGATGCCGCGAGCCGTCCCGGCATTTCGGTCAAGCTCTCCGCCTTGCATCCGCGCTTCGAGGCCGTATCGCGCGGACTCGTTTTGACCGAACTGGTGCCGATGGCGCGCGAGCTTGCGCGCAAAGCGCGCGCGCACGGCCTCAATTTCACCGTCGACGCCGAGGAAGCCGATCGGCTCGAACTCACCCTCGATGTGATGGCCGCGGTGCTCGCCGACAGCTCGCTGCGCGGCTGGGACGGCTTCGGGCTCGCCGTGCAAGCCTACCAGAAGCGCGCTCCCGCCGTGATCGACTGGCTCGAGGGCATCGCGAAGAGCTTCGGCCGCCGGCTGACGGTGCGACTGGTCAAGGGCGCCTATTGGGATACCGAGATCAAGCGCGCGCAAGAGCGCGGGCTTGCCGACTATCCCGTCTTCACGCGCAAGGCGATGACCGACCTCTGCTACGCCGCCTGCACGCGCAAGCTGCTCGCCGCGCGGCCGCGCCTCTATCCGCAATTCGCCACCCACAACGCGCTCACCGTCGCAAGCGTGATCGAGGACGCCGGCGGGGTCGAGGGCTATGAGTTCCAGCGCCTGCATGGGATGGGCGAGGTGCTCTATCAGCTCTTGCTCGCCGATTACCCGCAAGCGGCATGCCGGGTCTATGCTCCGGTCGGCGGACACCGCGATCTTCTCGCTTATCTCGTGCGCCGCCTGCTGGAGAACGGCGCGAACTCCTCGTTCGTGTCGGTCGCCGCCGATGCGGCGGTGCCGGTCGCCTCGATCCTCGAACGCCCGCAGAACCGTATCGGCGACGCCCGCCGGGCGCGCCACCACAACATTCCCCTGCCGCGCGACCTTTATGGTCCGCAGCGACGCAATTCCACCGGCGTTGAATTCGGCGAGCGCACGGCGCTCGATGCGCTCCTCGCCGAGATCCGCGATGCCCGGCCCTCGGTCGAGGCCGTGCCGCTCGTCGGCGGGACGAGCCGGCCCGGCATCGAGCGTTCGGTGCGCTCGCCTATCGACGGCAAGGTGATCGGCCGGGTCGGCGAAGCAAACGAGGCGGCGGTGGCTGCGGCCATGGCGGCGGCGCAGACCGGCTTTGCCGCCTGGACCGCGACCGCGCTCGACATGCGCGCGGCCGCGCTCGAGCGCGCAGGCAATCTTTTCGAAGCACGGCGCGGCCGGCTGATCGCGCTGCTGCAGGCGGAAGGCGGCAAGACGCTCGATGACGCCGTCGCGGAGGTGCGCGAGGCGGTCGATCTCTGCCGCTATTACGCGCTCGAGGCCCGGCGCTCGCTCGTCCCGCGACCGTTGCCCGGCCCGACCGGCGAAGCAAACGAGCTTCGCTACCGCGGCCGCGGCGTGTTCGTCTGCATCAGCCCATGGAATTTTCCGCTCTCGATCTTCATCGGCCAGATCGCCGGCGCATTGGTTGTCGGCAACTCCGTCGTGGCCAAACCTGCCGAGCAGACGCCGCTCGTCGCGGCGGAGGCCGTGCGCATCCTGCTGGAAGCGGGAATTCCGTCGAGCGTGCTGCATCTCTTGCCCGGCGACGGCAAGGTCGGCGCGGCGCTAGTGGGTGATGCGCGCGTCG